>CAMDCA010000007.1 GCA_945889645.1 Rhizobium sp. Q54 | reverse complement strand
CTCCCTGCATATTGTCCTTTAACTTTGTGACAGCTTGGGCTTGATTGCCCCCAGGCACGCTGATTATGGTGGCGCCGCGAATACGGGTATTTTCTATACCCGGGGGTAGAGAATCTCCCTTACTCGCCTCTGAAAGGAACACTGATGCGTCGTGAAATACTGGCCTCGATTGCGGCCCTGCTTCTTCTCACCGCTTGCCAATCCCGCCCGAGCACTACGGCGGACGCGGTGAACGCCGGCGGTGGCGCCGGCGCCGGTCAGGGTGTCGCGCAGGCGCCAGTGACGACGGCTCCGGGCGGCGGCGGTGCCGCTACGGCCCCGCGGACCGGCCCTGCCGCTGGCACCGCTGACCAGTTCATGCTCGAAGTCGGCGACCGCGTGTTCTTCGATTTCGATCAGTTCGCGCTGACCCCGCAGGCGCGCGCGACGCTGGAAAGGCAGGCCGCTTGGCTGCGCCAGTACCCGAGCGCCCGCATCACGGTCGAGGGTCACTGCGACGAGCGCGGCACGCGTGAGTACAACCTCGCCCTCGGCGAGCGTCGCGCCAACGCGGTCGTCGCCTTCCTGGTGCAGCTTGGCGTCAACGCCAACCGCATCGCGACGGTGTCGTACGGCAAGGAGCGCCCGATCGCGCTCGGCTCGAACGCAACCTCGTGGGCGCAGAACCGCCGCGGCGTGACCGTCGTCCAGAGCGGCGCGGTCTTCAACTAGCCGCTGCACGGCGATTTGAGAAACTCGAAGGGCACCGGGGGACACCCGGTGCCCTTCGGCGTTCAGGCGGCCGCAAAAACGCCCGGATTTGCGCCCCTAATCGGCGTCCCGGTCCGACGTTCAGAGCGGAATCGATTGGTGGTGTTCCGCGTCGGACCCAGGTCTTCAGGAGCCCAATGCTGATGGCATCTCGTTGGATCGTCGGGGCGCTCGCCGCCCTTCTGCTGGGTGGCGTTGCCGCCGGCCCGGCCCGCGCGCAGGACAACCAAGTCAACGCACTGGCGCAACAGATCCAGCGCCTGCGCGACGATCTTTCGCTGATGCAGCGCGACTACTACCAGGGCCGCACGCCGCCGGCCCTGCCGCCCACCGCGACACTCACGCCGGCCACGCCCGCCATCAACACCCAGGCGGCGAACCAGATGGATACGCGTCTCGCAGGTCTGGAAGACGAGCTGCGCACGCTGGTCGGCACGTTCGAGCGCATCGAACGCGGGATGGTGGAAAATCGTGCCCGCCTCGAAAAGATCGAGGGCGACGTCACCTTCCGCCTGAACACGATCGAGCAGCGGCTGAACAACCAGCAGACAGCCGCGGCGCCGACCATCACGGCCCCCGCCGCAGCCCCCGCCGCAACGCCGCGGCCCGCGACGGCGGCGGCCGCTCCGACCGTGGTCGAGGCCCGTCCGCCGGGCACCCAGGTGCTGGGGACCCTGACGCCCGAGCAGGCGCGCGCACCAGCGCCGGCTCCGACGCCCGCCGCAGCGGCGCCGGCACCGCAGGCGGCGGCTGCGCCCGCGACGGCGCTGCCGCCGCGCGGCACCGTGAAGCAGCAGTACGACTACGCCTACGGCCTGCTGCAGCAGTTCCGCATCCCCGAGGCGGAGCGCGCCTTTACCGAATTCCTGGTCCAACACGGCGCCGACGACCTGTCGAACAATGCGCGCTATTGGCTGGGCGAGACCTACTACGCCCGGGCGCAGTACCAGCAGGCGGCGGTGACGTTCTTTGACGGTTACCAGAAGGCGCCGCAGGGTCCGAAGGCCGCCGACAACCTGCTGAAGCTCGGCATGTCGCTCGGCCGCATGGACCAGAAGCAGGAAGCCTGCGCGACCCTGGCCGAACTCAACCAGCGATTCCCCACCGCCACCGCATCGATCCGCGAACAGGCCAGCGCCGAACGCCGCCGCCTGGCGTGCGCGTAAAGTCTTAGGTAGCCGAACGCACCGAACGGCGCGTCAGCACTTGTGGTTGGCGAAGCGATACTGGAGCGACAGGTAGGCGTCGTTCTTGTTGACCGCGCGCACCGTCAGCGTGATGGCGGTGACGTCGTCGTAGAGCGGGGTCTGCGGCGCCCAGGCCGCTTCGAAGACGCGCTCGTTGCGGAACACCGCCTCGACCCATTCCTCGGGGTCGGCGTAGTAGGCGCCCATGCGCAGATTGTCGACCATCTCACTCAGCGGGCCGTAGGTCGCCGTCAGCTGGTCTTGCGCCGCATCGAACGCGAAGCGCACGGCGCCGCCCCAGCGGTCCTGGGTGAAGGTGTGGCCAGTAACGCGGATCGAACACACGCCGGCTCCGTCGGCCGCCATGATGCGCACAAGCTGGAATTCGGGCCGGACCCGCTGGATGACCGCACCGCCGACGCGCTGGTCGGCACCGCCTCCGGGCTGCTGGATTTGGGCCGGCCGGCGGCGAATCGCCGGAGGCGCCACCGTCAGCATGGCGACCGTCTGTGTGTCGTCCGGAAGGGCAGCAATAGCCGTGGGCAGCGGCGCCGCAACGGCCGAAGACGCAAAGAAACAAGCCGCGAACGCAATGCGCTTGGTGTCCACTCGCCCTCCGCGATGAACCTGTCAGCCGCAGAAAGGCTAAGCTAGCGGCGATGTGCCCGCAAGCGTCTCACTTCGACCCGCCGCCGCCCGCTGGGTGGGCAGAAGGGCTGGGCGCCGGCGCCCGCCAGCCCCTGGGGCATGAGGAATTCCGCCAGCTTGTGGGCGCACTGGCGCCCGGCCGACGCATCGCCGTCGCGGTGTCGGGTGGTGCGGACTCGACGGCCCTCGCGCTGTTGACCGCCCGCTGGGCGGAGCAAAGTCACGCGGATGTGACGGCGATCACCATCGACCACGGCCTGCGGCCCGAGTCGGCCGCCGAGGCGGCGCTGGTCGGCGCCTGGATGCAGGCCCGCGGCATCCGCCACCGCACCCTGCACTGGGATGGGGCCAAGCCGAGCCACGGCATCCAGGCGGCGGCGCGCGACGCTCGCTACCGCCTGCTCACTGCCTGGTGCCGCGACAACGGCGGCGCCGACCTCCTGTTGGCGCACCATGCCGGCGACCAAAGCGAGACGTTTGCCATGCGGCTTGGGCGGGCCAGCGGTCCGCTCGGGCTGGCCGGGATCGCCGCGGTGGTCGAGCGCGACGGCATCCGCCTGTTGCGGCCGGTGCTCGGGGTCGAACGCGCCCGCTTGGTCGCGACCCTGTGGGCGGCGGGACAACCGTGGATTGAAGATCCCTCCAACGCCAATCCGCGCTTCGCCCGCGTCGCCACCCGGCAGCGCTTGGCGGCGCTGGCCGCCGTGGCGCCGGAGGCCCCGCATGCCTTGGCCTTGGCGGCACAGGCGTTTGGCGCGGTCCGTGCGACGCACGAGGCCCACCTCTCCGTCCTGCTGGCCGAAGGCGTGACGACGGAAGCCGCCGGCAACTGCCGGTTGGACGCACCCACCCTGGCCATGGCACCGCCGGCGCTCGCGCACGCGGCGGTCGCGCACGTCCTAACGGTCGTCGGTGGACAGACCTACCCGCCGGCGCGACGAGCGACTGAGCGCCTGCTGCGCTGGCTGCTGTCGCCCGCGAGCGGCGCGCGCACGTTGCACGGCTGCGTCGTGCGCAGGCGGCGCGACGGCGGCGCCGACGTCTGTCGCGAGGCGCGCAACCTGCCGCGCGTCGCCATCGCGACGGGCGAGCGCATCGTGTGGGACGGGCGATTCATCGTCGAACTCACGCACGGCGATCCGACTCTTCCCTATCAAGTGGCCTCTTTGGGGGATGCCGCGGCGGACGAAATGCGCGGGCGCGGACCCCGCCCCTATCCCGCGGCAGTAGTGCGGACGTTGCCGGCACTGTTCCAGGCCGGGCGCCTGTTGGCGGCGCCGCACCTGGGGTTTTCGGTCCGCGGCGCCGCCTTGGATGTGATGCTTCGGGCGCGCCAAACCCTTGCGTTCAGGCCCTTTGCAGTTGTTTCCCGCGCGGGGTAGCCTATCTATCAATCAACCTGTCCGCCGGCGTACCGGCCTATGAATTGCGGCGTGCAGCAATGGCTGCATCAACCGCCCTGTTCGGAGTGTCCCAATCGTGAGCAGTTTCGGAAAGAACCTGGCCCTGTGGGTGATCATCGGTGTGCTGGTGCTCGCCCTGTTCCAGATGTTCAGCCCCAGCGCCACCAAGGGACCCGAAACATCGTTGGCGTTCTCCGACTTCCTCGCCGAGGTTCAGGCGGGTCAGGTCAACGACGTCACCATCAAGGGTGAGGCAATTACCGGTCACTACGCCGACGGCCGTGCCTTCCGCACCTATGCCCCGAACGATCCGACGCTGGTCGAGCGCCTGAACGCGCGCGGCGTGCGCATCACCGCGCAGCCGGCGGCCGACGGCCCGTCGATCCTGAGCGTCCTGCTGGGCTGGTTCCCGTTCCTGCTGCTCATCGGCGTGTGGATCTTCTTCATGCGCCAGATGCAGTCGGGCGGCGGCAAGGCCATGGGCTTCGGCAAGTCCAAGGCCCGCCTGATGACCGAGAATCAGACCCG
Source organism: Rhizobium sp. Q54 (assembly GCA_945889645.1). Classification (GTDB taxonomy): domain Bacteria; phylum Pseudomonadota; class Alphaproteobacteria; order UBA2966; family CAIVPW01; genus CAIVPW01. Next base: position 57,963 of record CAMDCA010000007.1, on the reverse strand, counting down.
CATCACGTTCGACGACGTCGCCGGGATCGACGAGGCCAAGGAAGAGCTTGAGGAAATCGTCGACTTCCTGAAGGACCCCCAGCGCTTCCAGCGCCTGGGCGGCAAGATCCCGAAGGGCGCGCTGCTGGTCGGCCCTCCGGGCACGGGCAAGACGCTGCTCGCCCGCGCCATAGCCGGCGAAGCCAACGTGCCGTTCTTCACCATCTCGGGCTCCGACTTCGTCGAGATGTTCGTTGGCGTCGGCGCGTCGCGCGTGCGCGACATGTTCGAGCAGGGAAAGAAGAACGCTCCGTGCATCATCTTCATCGATGAGATCGACGCGGTCGGCCGCCATCGCGGCGCCGGTCTCGGCGGCGGCAACGACGAGCGCGAGCAGACCCTCAACCAGTTGCTGGTCGAGATGGACGGCTTCGAGGCGAACGAGGGCGTCATCCTGGTCGCCGCAACCAACCGGCCGGACGTGCTGGATCCCGCGTTGCTGCGCCCGGGCCGCTTCGACCGTCAGGTCGTGGTGCCGAACCCCGACATCCTCGGCCGCGAGAAGATCCTCAAAATCCACATGCGCAAGGTGCCGCTGGCACCGGACGTGGAGCCGAAGGTCATCGCCCGCGGTACGCCCGGATTTTCCGGCGCCGACCTCGCCAACCTGGTCAACGAAGCCGCGCTGCTGGCCGCCCGCAAAGGCCGCCGCCTGGTGACGATGGCCGAGTTCGAGTCGGCCAAGGACAAGGTCATGATGGGCGCTGAGCGCCGCTCCATGGTCATGACCGAGAACGAGAAGCGCCTGACCGCCTACCACGAGTCCGGCCACGCCCTGGTCGCGGCCAACGTTGAGGCCTCCGACCCGATCCACAAAGCCACCATCATCCCGCGCGGCCGCGCGCTGGGCATGGTCATGCGCCTGCCGGAGACCGATCGCCTGTCGGTATCGCGCGAGAAGCTGGAAGGCGACATCGCCGTCGCCATGGGCGGCCGCATCGCCGAAGAGTTGATCTTCGGCCGTGACAAGGTGACCTCGGGCGCCGCCCAGGACATCGAAATGGCCACGCGCATGGCCCGCACCATGGTGACCAAGCTCGGCATGTCCGACCTGCTCGGGCCGCTGTCGTACTCGGAGAACGAGGAAGAGGTGTTCCTCGGCCATTCCGTGGCTCGGACCCAGAACGTTTCAGAAAAGACGGCGGAGACCATCGACTCGGAAATCCGCCGCATCATCGACGAGGGCTACCAGCGTGCCCGCAAGATCCTCGAGACCAAGCTCGATCAACTCCATGTGCTGGCTAAGGGCCTGTTGGAGTACGAGACCCTGACGGGCGACGAGATCAACACGCTGCTGCGTGGCGAAGCGTTGAGCCGTCCGGAGCCAATGGCCGACGAGCCGACCTCCAGCGCCGTGCCGCAGACCGGCGCCGGCACCCGCAAGGCGCGCCCGAAGGACAGCCACGGCGGTCTCGAGCCGCGGCCGCAGCCCGGCTCGTAACCGTCTAACCCCTCAACAAGGCACACGCGCGTGCCGATCGAGGACCAATGCCTCGCGGGTTTCCCGCGAGGCTTTGCTGCTTCCGGGAAGCTGTTCCTGCGGCCGATCGCCCTGACAAGCGGGCGCACCGCGACCATCCTGGCGCAATCCGGCGCCGCCCTGCCTCTGGCCGGCGGCCCGCTATCGTTCTCGGCCGTCGAGGTCATCACCCGGCCGGTGGCGGGCGAGACCAAGCGCGTGAGCTTGCCGCTGCCGGCGCTGCGGGCGTGGACCAAGACCGAGACCAAGCCGATCCAGGACGCGGTGGCCAAGGCGCTCGATCGCCTGTCACGGCCGCGCGCGGCGATCGCCAAGGTGTCGGTCGACGTGACGCGGCTGATGGGAGTCATCAACGTGACGCCCGACAGCTTCTTTGACGGTGGCCGCTACGCCGATCCGAGCGTCGCCATCGCGCGCGCACGCGAGTTGCGCACTCAGGGCGCTGACATCATCGACATCGGCGGCGAGTCGACGCGGCCGGGCGCCACACCTGTGACCGGGGACGAAGAACGCCGGCGTGTCATTCCGGTAGTGCAGGCCCTGGCGAACGACGGCGCGGTGGTGTCGATCGACACGCGCCACGCCGGCATCATGCGCGAGGCGGTTGCGGCCGGCGCCTCCATCATCAACGATGTCGGCGCGCTGGCGGGCGAAGGTAGCCTGGTGGGCGCGGCCAAGCTTGGGGTTCCGATTGTGCTGATGCACTTGAACGCTGATCCGCGCACCATGCAGGAGAACCCGCGTTACGCCGACGTGGTGCTCGACGTGTACGAGTACCTTGAGGCCCGCGTGGTGCGCTGCGAGGCGGCCGGCATTGGGCGCGAGCGCCTGGTGGTCGATCCGGGCATCGGCTTCGCCAAGACGCCGGCCCACAACGCCGCCATCCTGGAATCGCTCGCCCTGTTCCACGGCCTTGGCTGCGCGCTTCTGCTGGGCGTGTCGCGCAAGAGCTTCATCGCCAAGTTCTCTGCCGGCGAGCCGCCCGACCACCGCCTGCCGGGCTCGGTTGCCGCGGCCCAATGGAGCGCCTCCCAGGGTGCCCAAATCCTGCGCGTCCACGACGTCGCCGAGACGCGCCAGGCACTGGCGGTGGCTGCGACCGCCGCCGACCCAAGGTTGCTTCCGGCGACCGCCTAAAGGCGTTACAAGGCGGAATGACCCGTAAGTACTTCGGCACCGACGGCATTCGCGGCACCGCCAACGTCGATCCCATGACCGCGGAGGTCGCCCTCAAGGTCGGCATGGCCGCCGGGCGCCAATTCATCCGCGGCGATCACCGACACAAGGTGGTCATCGGCAAGGACACGCGCCTGTCGGGCTACCTGCTGGAGCCGGCGCTGACCGCCGGGTTCATCGCCGTCGGCATGGACGTGGTGCTGGTCGGCCCGATGCCGACGCCGGCCGTCGCCATGCTGACCCAGAGCTTGCGCGCCGACATCGGCGTGGTGATCTCGGCGTCGCACAATCCGTTCGAGGACAACGGCATCAAGCTGTTCGGGCCCGACGGCTACAAGCTGTCCGACGAAGTCGAGAAGGCAATCGAAGCGCGCATGGACAACGGCCTGAGCGAAGGCCGCGCCGGACCGCACGACCTGGGCCGCGCCATGCGTCTGGAAGACGCGCCCGGGCGTTACATCGAGTACGTCAAGCGCACCTTCCCGGCGCGCTGCACCTTGGACGGTTTCAAGATCGTCGTCGATTGCGCCAACGGCGCCGCCTACAAGGTCGCGCCCACCGTCCTGTACGAGCTGGGCGCTGAGGTCATTCCGATCGGCGTCGAACCGGACGGCTTCAACATCAACAAGGGCTGCGGCTCGACCGACACCAAGCGCATGCGCGAAGAGGTCATCGCGAGCGGCGCGCACCTCGGCATCGCCGTGGACGGCGATGCCGACCGCATCCTAATGTGCGACGAAACCGGCACCATGCTCGACGGCGACCAGATGATGACCATTGTCGCGGAGTCGTGGCTGCGCGAAGGGCGCCTGAAAGGCAACGGCGTCGTCTCCACTGTCATGTCGAACCTTGGCTTCGAGCGCTACCTCGGCGGCCTTGGCCTGACTTTGGAGCGCACCGCGGTCGGCGACCGCTACGTGGTGGAGCACATGCGTGCCAGAGGCTTCAACATTGGCGGCGAGCAGTCGGGCCACATCATCCTGACCGACTACTGCACCACCGGCGACGCGCTCATCGCGGCGCTGCAGACTCTCGCCGTGCTGGTGGAAAAGCAGATGCCGGTGAGCCAGGCTAGCCGTGCGTGGTCCCACATCCCGCAACAGCTGCGCAACGTGCGCCATTCCGGCGGACGCGTGCACGAACATGCCGAAGTGACGAAGGCCGTCGAGGCCGCACGCAAGCGACTCGGCAAGGCCGGCCGCGTATTGGTTCGTCCGTCCGGCACCGAACCGCTCATCCGCGTCATGGTCGAGGCCGAGGACCAAGCGCTGGTCGCGGCGCTCATGGACGACATCATGCACGCGGTGGAACGCGCGAGTCGCGCGACTTGAAGGGCCGCGTTCTTATCGTCGCCGGATCGGACTCCGGCGGCGGCGCCGGTATCCAGGCCGACATTAAGACGGTCACTGCGCTGGGCGGCTATGCCGCGACCGCGATCACCGCGTTGACTGCGCAAGACACCCACACCGTGCACGCCATCTACGAAGTGCCGGCAGCGTTCGTCGCGCAACAGATGGAGGTCGTCCTGGCCGACATCGGCGCCGACTGCATCAAGACCGGCATGTTGCATTCGCCCGCCGTGCTGTGGACCGTGGTGGACGTGCTGGCGCGCCTGGCGCCAGACTTACCGCTGGTAGTAGATCCCGTCATGGCGGCCAAGGGCGGTGCGGCACTGGTGCAACCCGAAACCGTCGACGTCATCCGCTCCAAGCTGGTGCCGCGCGCCACCGTCCTGACGCCCAACATCCCCGAGGCGGCGCTGTTGTGGGGCAGGCCCATCACCAGCCCACGCGACGTACAGGAGGCGGGGCGCGCGCTGGTGGCCCTCGGTGCCAAGGCGGTCCTGATGAAGGGCGGCCACCTGGAGGGCAAGGCGGTGGTGGACCTGCTGGTGACCGAGAAGCGCACCAGCCGGATGGAAAGCCCGCGCATCAGCAGCACCCACACCCACGGCACCGGTTGCACCCTGGCTTCAGCCATAGCCACTGGGATCGCCCAAGGGCTGGCCGTTGAGGCAGCCGTGCGCCGGGCCCGCGACTACGTGCAGGAGGCCATCCGTACGGCGCCTGGATTTGGCTCCGGCCACGGCCCGCTGAACCACGCGCACACGCTGGAAAACTAGGCGGCCAACGCACGACCGGAACACGACTCTGGCGCCCTTCCGCACTATGCTGCGGCCAATTCCATTCGCGCCGGGGGACTTCGAAATGGTGAGCAAGATGACAAAGCGGATGGCGGTCGTCGGAGCCGCGATGCTGTGGAGCGCGAACGCCATGGCCCAGGTGGTGTTGCCGCCGACCGGCGACTACGAACCCAACCTGCGCATCGTGGGCGTCCCCAAGATGTCGGAGATCGACGCGCTAGGTGATCGCCTGGGGCAGTTCTACATGCCGGGCGAAGGACTGACGCCGATCGACACCAGCAAGTGCACGCAAGCGATGCCGCTGCTGCTGGAGTTCCGCAACAAGTCCATCGCCGCCGCCGACCTATTGTCCAAGATGGCGTCGCAGCTGATCGCCATCGAACGGCTCAGCGGCCTCGGCACCATCCAGGGCGAGATCGGTCGCCTGAAGGGCTGGGCGTCGTTGGCGCTAGTGGACGAGGCGAGTTGCCACGTCGCCGCCGGCGACCGAGTCTCGGCTGCCGTGCGCTTCGCCCAGGCGATTGAGCTCGACAAGGCCGGGACCGGTGGCAACCTGGCACGCGATGGCATGGCCAAGCTGCTCGACTATCAGAACTAAGACACAGCTCCTGCGATGACGCGCGCCGCGGTCGGCGCCGTGGTGTTCGACCTCGGCGGCGTGCTCATCGACTGGGACCCGCGTCGCGTCTACCGGCCGCTGTTCGGCGGCGACGAGAGACGCGTCGAATGGTTCCTCGCCAACGTGTGCAACTCCGAATGGAACGCGCGTCTGGATGCGGGCGAATCGTTCGCCAGTTGCATCGCCGATCTCGCCGATCGCTTTCCGGATTGGGCCGATGCCATCGGCGCCTACCGCACGCGCTGGACCGAGATGATCGGCGGGCGCGTGCCGGGCACCGCGGCCATCGTCGAGCGCCTGGAGGCGCAAGGCGTGGCGCTATTCGCGCTGTCCAACTGGAGCCTGGAAACGTTTCCGCTGGTCCACGACGACTATCCGGAACTCGGGCGCTTCCAGCGCATCTTCCTGTCCGGCGCGATCGGCGTTGCCAAGCCCGACCGCCGCATCTTCGAATTCGCCTTCGATGCGATCGGCCTGCCCGCGGAGCAGCTGGTGTTCATCGACGACAACGCCGCCAACATCACGGCCGCCAAGGCGCTGAGGATGCAGGCGATCGCGTTCACATCGGCGGTGCGGCTGGAGGCGGACCTCAAGGCGCTCGGTGTGCTCGCCTAAGGCAAACCCGGCGCCTGCCGAATTGACTTCGCGGCGCTCACGCCTATTCTCCGCCCCGGGCCACGGTCCCCCAACGGACCGCTCTCTTCTGGAAGGAAGAGGCATGAAACCGAACATTCGACCCGCGCGTCCCCTATTTTCCTCTGGGCCTTGCGCCAAACGTCCGGGCTGGTCGCCGGAAGTTCTGAAATCAGCCCTGCTCGGCCGCTCGCATCGCTCCGCCGCGGGCAAGGCGCGGCTCGCCGAAGTCATCAACCTCACCCGCGAACTGCTGCGCCTGCCCGAGGGCTGGCGTGTCGGCATCGTCCCGGCGTCCGACACCGGCGCGGTCGAGATGGCGCTGTGGTCCCTGCTGGGCGCGCGCGGCGTCGATGTGATGGCGTGGGAGAGCTTTGGCGGAGACTGGGTCAACGACGTCGTCAAGGAGTTGAAGCTCAAGGACGTCCGCACCTTCAACGCGCCGTACGGGTCGCTGCCGGACGTGACGCAGGCGTCGCCCGACCGCGACGTGGTGTTCACGTGGAACGGCACCACGTCGGGGGTGTGCGTGCCGAACGGCGATTGGATCAGCGACCGGCGCGAAGGTCTGACGATCGCCGACGCAACGTCGGCCGCCTTTGCCATGGACATTCCATGGCCCAAGATCGATGTGGCGACGTTCTCGTGGCAGAAGGTGCTGGGCGGCGAGGCGCAGCACGGCATCCTGGTGCTAGGCCCGCGCGCCGTGGCGCGGCTCGAGAGCTACACGCCAGCGTGGCCGATGCCAAAGCTGTTCCGCATGACCAAGGGCGGCAAGCTGGTCGCCGGCATCTTCGAGGGCGAGACCATCAATACGCCGTCGATGCTGTGCGTCGAGGACGCGCTCGATGCGCTGAAGTGGGCCAAGGAAATCGGCGGGCTGTCCGGCACGATGGCGCGCTCCAAAGCCAACCTGGACGCCGTCGCTGCGTGGGTGGCGAAGTCGAGCTGGGCCGGATTCCTCGCCGCCACCGAGGCGACGCGGTCCTGCACCTCGATCTGCCTGAAGATCACCGACCCGTGGTTCCAGGGGCGCGACGCTGCCGCGCAGGGCGCCATCATCAAGCGCGCCACTGCGATGCTGGAGAAAGAAGGCGTCGCCTATGACCTGGGCGCCTATCGCGATGCGCCGCCGGGCTTCCGCATCTGGGGCGGCGCCACCGTGGAGAAGGCAGACGTTGCAGCCGTGCTGCCGTGGCTCGATTGGGCCTACGGCGCCGCACGTGATGAAATGCGCGCAAGCGCGCACTAGCGCGCCGTTGGCGCGACCCGAGGTAACACAATGAAGGTATTGATCGCAGACACCATGAGCCCGCGCGCGGCGGAGATCCTTCGCGAGCGCGGCCTGACGGTGGACGAGCGCCCGGGCCTAGCGCCCAAGGAACTGGCCAAGATCGTCGGCGGCTATGACGGCATGGCGGTGCGGTCTTCGACCAAGATCACCGCCGAGGTGCTGGACGCCGCCACCAACCTGAAAGTGGTTGGCCGCGCTGGCATCGGTGTCGATAACATCGACGTGCCGGCCGCCACCGCGCGTGGCGTGGTGGTGATGAACACGCCGTTTGGCAATTCGATCACCACAGCCGAGCACGCCATCGCCATGATGCTCGCCCTCGCCCGCCAGATTCCCGAGGCCGACCAATCGACCCGCGCCGGCAAGTGGGAGAAGAACCGCTTCATGGGCGTCGAGGTGGCGAACAAGTCCTTGGGCCAGATCGGCTGCGGCAACATCGGCTCGGTGGTCGCCAACCGCGCGCAGGGATTGAAGATGCGTGTGCTGGCGTACGATCCGTTCCTGTCGGCCGACCGCGCCAAGGAGATCGGCGTCGAGCGCGTCGAGCTCGACGACCTGCTGGCGCGCGCCGACTTCATCAGCCTGCACACGCCGCTGACCGACCAGACCCGCAACATCCTGGACGCCAAGGCGCTGGCCAAGACCAAGAAGGGCGTGCGAGTCATCAACTGCGCGCGCGGCGGGCTGATCGTGGAAGAAGCGCTGCACGCGGCACTCGTGGCGGGGCATGTCGCCGGTGCCGCCCTGGATGTGTTCGCCGCTGAACCGGCCAAGGATAGTCCGCTGTTCAAGCTGCCCAACGTCGTGGCGACGCCGCACCTGGGCGCCTCCACCACCGAGGCGCAGGAGAACGTCGCCATTCAGGTGGCGGAGCAGATGGCGGACTTCCTGCTGTTGGGCGCCGTCACCAACGCCCTCAATATGGCGTCGGTCAGCGCCGAGGACGCTCCCAAGCTGCGGCCGTACATGAGACTCGCCGAACAGCTCGGCGGCTTTGCCGGCCAAATCACCGATAGCGGACTGAAATCCGTGCGCATCGAGTTCCAGGGCCATGTCGCCAGTCTCAACACAAGGCCGCTGACGGCGGTGGTGCTGGAGGGCCTGCTGTCGCCCCTGATGTCGTCGGTGAACATGGTCAATGCGCCGGTGGTGGCGCGCGAGCGCGGCATCGAGATCGTCGAGTCGACCAACGAGCGCGCCGGCGACTACACGTCGCTGGTCCGCATCACGGTCGAGTCGGAAGGCCGCACCCGCACGGTCGCCGGCACGCTGTTCGCCAACCAGAAGCCGCGCGTGGTGGAGATCGACGGCATCGCGCTGGAGGCCGAGCTGGGGCCGCACATGCTGTTCCTGATCAACGAGGACAAGCCGGGCTTCATCGGCAACCTCGGCACCCTGCTGGGTAACGCGCGCGTCAACATCGCCACCTTCCACCTGGGCCGTAACCGCGCCGGCGGCGATGCGATCGCGCTGATCGAAGTCGACGAAGGCGTGCCCGAGGCAGTGATCGAGCAGCTGCGCCGGCTCGCCCTGGTGAAGCAAGCGATGCCGCTGCGCTTCCCCGGCATGGTGCGCACCGCCCGCGCTGCGTGAACGTGGCACGGCCTCTCGCCGGTCGCCAAAGCCTGAGGACAGGGGCGCCCGTACAAGTTAGGATGCCGCTGCTCCTCCAGCCCCTTTTTGCCGCGCCATGACCGGACCGACCGAACGGGCCCTGCTGCCCAACGGCCTCAACGATACCCTGATGCCGCATGCCGCCATTGAGGCGGAGATGGAGCGGCGTGTGCTGGAGGCATTCGCGCGCTACGGCTACGAGCGCGTCAAGCCGCCGCTGGCCGAGTTCGAGGAAAGTCTGATGGACGGACCGGGCGGCGCCGTGGCGCCGCAGATGTTCCGCCTGATGGACCCGGTCACCCAGCGCATGATGGGCCTGCGCCCAGACATCACGCCGCAGATTGCGCGCATCGCCACAACGCGCCTGGCCAACGTGCCGCGGCCGCTGCGGCTGTCGTATGCCGGCGCGGTGCTGCAGGTGCGCGGCAGCCAGCTGCGGCCGGAGCGCGAGATCACCCAAGTTGGTATCGAGCTGATCGGCGCGGCATCGCTGCAGGCGGATGCCGAAGTCATCGTCGCAACCGCCGATGCGCTGGCATCGATTGGAGTTGCGGCGGCGTCGTTCGACCTGTCGCTGCCACGCCTGGTGCCGCTGATTTGCGCCGGCATGGATCTGGATGCTGAGTCGACCGCGCGTGTACGCGCCGCCCTGGACCGCAAGGACGCAGGCGCTCTGCGGGCGGTTGCGAGCCTGACCGACGAGCAGCGCCTGACGTTTGCAACGTTGCAGCGCACCGCCGGAACCGCCGACACCGGATTGGCCGCGCTGACCAAGATGACGCTGCCACCGGTTGCCAAGCAGCATGTGCGCGACCTCGGCGATGCTGTGCGTTTGGTGCGCGAGCAGGTGCCGGGCTTGGCGCTGACCATCGATCCGGTCGAGTTCCGCGGCCTCGACTACCAGACCGGCATCAGCTTCACGATCTTTTCCGCCGCAGTCGCTGGCGAGCTTGGCCGCGGCGGGCGCTATGTGCTCGGCAACGGCGAGCCGGCGACGGGTGCGACCTTGTTCCTGGAGCAGCTCATTCAGGCGGCGGCACCGGCGACGCCGACGCGCGCGCTCTACCTGCCGTTCGGCACCACCGCGGCGGAGCGCACCAAGCTGCACGGCGCCGGCTGGCGCACACACGCCGCTCTCGAACGCGACAACGATCCGGCGGCCGCCGCCAAGGCGCGCGGCTGCACCCACATTTTCACAGAGGGACAGGCGCGGCCGCTCGGTTGAGCAGCGCCTGAGCAACTATGTCCAACGTAGTCGTCATCGGCGCCCAGTGGGGCGACGAAGGCAAAGGCAAGATCGTCGACTGGCTGAGCGAGCGTGCCGACATCGTCGTGCGCTTCCAGGGCGGTCACAACGCCGGCCATACGCTGGTCATCGACGGCACGGTGTTCAAGCTGAGCCTGCTGCCGTCGGGCGTGGTGCGCCCCGGCAAGCTGTCGATCATCGGCAACGGCGTGGTGGTCGATCCGTGGGCGCTGCTGAGCGAGATCGCGTCGATCGGCAAGCAGGGCGTGAGGGTCACGCCGGACAACCTCAAGGTGTCCGAGAGCGCGACCCTGATCCTGCCACTGCACCGCGAACTCGACACCTATCGCGAGGACAACACCAACCAGCCGCTTGGCACGACACGCCGCGGCATCGGGCCCGCATATGAGGACAAGGTCGGCCGCCGCGCGGTACGCGTGTGCGACCTGGCCGACGACGCGCAACTCGGCATGCAGGTCGATCGCTTGCTCAACTATCACAACGCGCTGCGCAAAGGCTTCGGCAAGCCGTCGGTGGACGGTGATGCGCTGGTGCGCTCGCTGAAGGAACTGGCGCCGAAGATTCTGCCGTTCGCCGATCCAGTGTGGCGCCGTCTCGACCAGGCGCGCAAGGACGGCAAGCGCGTGCTGTTCGAAGGCGCCCAGGGAACGTTGCTGGACGTCGACCAGGGCACCTACCCGTACGTCACATCGTCCAATACCACGGCCGGCGCGGCCGCCACCGGCGCAGGCGTCGGGCCGGGGACGCTCGACTACGTGCTGGGCATCACCAAGGCCTACACGACGCGGGTCGGGTCGGGCCCGTTCCCGACCGAACTGGACGATGAGATCGGCCGCGGCATCGGCGAGCGCGGCCGCGAGTTCGGCACCGTGACCGGACGCCGCCGCCGCTGCGGCTGGTTCGATGCCGTGGCGGTGCGGCAGGCGGTGAAGATCGGCGGCATCGACGGCATCGCCCTGACCAAGCTCGACGTGCTCGACGGGATGAGCGAGCTCAAGGTCTGCACCCACTACGAGATGGAGGGCCAGCCGCTCGACTACCTGCCGGCCGGCGCCTCGCGCCAGGCCCGTGTGCGGCCGTCCTACCAAAGCATGGAGGGGTGGTCGCAGAGCACGCGCGGCGCCCGTAGCTGGGCCGATCTACCCGCTACGGCCGTGAAATATATCCGCCGCATCGAGGAGTTGATCGAGGCTCCCGTGACCCTGCTGTCCACCAGCCCCGAGCGCGAGGACACGATCCTGGTCAGAGACCCCTTTGCCGCTTAGGGGTATGCCCCGGTCCGCCCGCGGACAAAGGGGTAGATCGCGACAAAAGAGTCGCGGGATGGGGAATGGTCGTGCCAATCCCCCCCTAACGGGGCCGTCTTAGAACGGGACTGAAACCGCAACGGCCGTCTCGGGGGAGACGGCGTTTTTTTGTGCATTTGCATGTCGTTCGGGGAGACATGACCGCCACGGCACGAAGGCTGATTCTGCCCGCGCTGATCTTCACAGTATTCGTGTCGGTCTTTGCGTTCGGCAACGACGCGCTGCGCGAGTTCTCCAGCCGCGCGCTCGGCCGCACGTGGTCGTACGTGCCGTACTTCTTCGGCGTCGGCGCCTGGCTGTCGGCGGCGTTCTTCGCCAACCGGGTGGTCAACGTCTTCCTGTGGCAGACGGTGTTCGAACGCCTCACCGGCACGGTGGCGCCGCGCCTGCTGACGCAGATCTCCGGCGCGGCGATCTTCTTCCTCGCCGCGCTCGGCATCGTCGGCATCGTCTTCAACCAGTCGCTCACCGGAATCCTCGCGGCATCGGGTGCCATGGGTCTGGTGCTCGGCCTCGCGCTGCAGACCATGATCCGCGACGTGTTCTCCGGCATCGCGCTGAACATCGAGCGGCCGTTCCAGATCGGTGACTACATCCACGTCACCGAGCGCGGCCTAGTGCACGGCGGTGGCCGCGTCGAGGAAGTGAACTGGCGCTCAACGCGCCTTCTCACTTCCGAGGACAGCTTGCAGATGATCCCGAACAGCGTGCTCGGCATGTGCACCATCACCAACTTCTCGCGTCCGACTAACACGTCGGAATTCGAGATCGTGGTGGTGCTGGATTTCCACGTCGAGTCGCAGAGGGCGCTGCGCATCCTCGACGGTGCGCTGCGCGAGGCGGTGCTCGCCAGCGGACCCCTCGCCGACCCGGCGCCCAAGGCCCGCATCGCCGGCATCGACCAGTCGGGCGTGCGCTACAAGCTCAAGTACCACATCGATCCGCGCCGCGGCGGTCCGGGCAAGATGCGCCACCAGGTGCTCGACCACGTGCTGCACCACCTGCAGAAGGCGGGCCTCACGCCGGCCTATCCGAAGCAGGACACGTTCTCGGCGCCGATGCCCGAGCGTCTGCTCGATCACCATGCCCACGGCGCCCAACTATTGAGCCGCGTCAGCCTGTTCCGTCACCTGACCGAGGAGGAGCGCGCCGAATTGGCCCGCACCATGGTGCTGCGCACCTTCACCGGCGGCGACGCGGTGATCCGCCACGGCGACGCCGGCCGTTCGATGTTCGTGCTGGTCGAAGGCGTGCTGGAAGTGTCGGTGCCGGCCAAGGACGGCACCGCGACGCCCATCACCGTCGGCCGCATTCGTCCGGGCGATTTCTTCGGCGAGATGTCGCTGCTGACCGGCGATCCGCGTTCGGCGACGGTGGTGGCGGCGAGCGCCGCGGTCGCCTTTGAGATCAGCAAGGACGACATTGCACCATTGCTGAACGCGCGCCCGGCGATCGTCGAGGTCATCAGCAACGTCACGGCCCAGCGTCAGGTGGCCATGATGAGCAACCCAGGCGCCACCGCAGGCGGCCCGGTGGCGGCGGCGGACGTGAAGCCGGTGGCGGAGCGCATCCTGGCCGGCATCTGCCGGTTCTTCGGACTTTCCCTGCGGCCAGCGGCCTAGTTTAGCCCGCCGCTTTGACCTCCGGTGCAGCCACCGGAGAGGCGCCGGCCGAGGCCGGGAACACGCGCGCGGTGCGCGCGCGCCAATGCACCTTCTGTCCAGCGAGGAACGGAGCACCCCAATGGGCGCCGCGCGGCAACTCGACCTCGATCATGCCGGGCGCGGGATCCATGGTGAGCTCGAGCTTGGCTACCGCGCCGGAGATCAGGACCTGCTTGACCGTGGCCGGGATCGACAGCGCCAGACGGTCGCTCGTCACCTCGATATCGTGCGGGCGCACGAAGGCGACGCCATCGCCGTCGGCCAGTCCGGTTGCGTCGGTGAACACCGTTTCGCCGAGTCTGGCGCTGCCGTGTTCGATGCGACACGGCAGGCGGTTGGCGTTGCCGAGGAATTCGTAGACGAACGGAGTCGCCGGAGAGTCGTAGACCTCGGTCGGGCTACCGACCTGTTCGATGCGGCCGCGGTTCATCACGGCGACGCGGTCGGAGAGCTCCATCGCCTCCTCCTGGTCGTGGGTGACGAACACCGAGGTCAGGCCCATGCGGTCGTGCAGGCCGCGCAGCCAGCGGCGCAATTCCTTGCGCACCTTGGCGTCGAGAGCACCGAACGGCTCGTCGAGCAGCAACACGCGCGGCTCGATGGCCAGCGCGCGGGCGAGGGCCACGCGCTGGCGCTGGCCGCCCGACAGCTGGGACGGATAGCGGCTGCCGAACTGCTCAACCTGCACCAGGTTGAGCAGGGCGTTGACCTTGGAAGTGATTTCCTCGGGTGAGGGACGTGTCGCACGCGCCTTGACGCGCAGGCCGAAGGCGACGTTGTTGAACACCGTCATGTGCTTGAACAACGCGTAGTGCTGAAAGACGAAGCCAACCCTGCGCTCGCGCACGTGGCGAGCGCCGGCGTCTTCACCATCGAACAGCACAGAGCCACCGGTGGCGTACTCCAGGCCGGCGATGACACGCAGCAGCGTGGTCTTGCCGGAGCCGGACGGACCAAGCAACGCAACGAGTTCTCCTTCGCGGATGTTCAGGCTGACTCCGTCGAGGGCGCGGAAGCCGCCGAATTCCTTCTCAACGCCGCGAACTTCGATGCTCATACTTTTCCTCCGGGCGCCCGGTGCACGGCGGCAAGCTCCTCGCCGAAGCGCCACTCCAATGTGGCCTTCACTACGAGAGTCACGACAGCCAGTAATGCCAGGAGCGAAGCGACCGCGAACGAAGCGGCGAACTTGTATTCGTTGTAAAGCATCTCGATCTGCAGCGGCATCGTGGTGGTCACGCCGCGGACGTGTCCGGAGACAACCGCGACGGCGCCGAACTCGCCCATGGCGCGGGCGTTGCACAGCAGAACGCCGTACAGCAGCGCCCACTTGGCGTTGGGCAGCGTCACACGCCAGAAGGTCTGCCAGCCACTGGCGCCGAGCAGGATCGCGGCCTCTTCCTCGTCAGTGCCCTGGTCCTGCATTAGCGGGATCATTTCGCGGGCGACGAACGGGAACGTCACGAACGTGGTGGCGACGATCAAGCCGGGGACCGCGAAGACGATCCGGATGTCGTGGTCGATCAGCCACGGGCCAATCCAGCCCTGGGCGCCGAACATCAAGACGTAGATGAGGCCGGCGATCACCGGCGAGACCGAGAACGGCAGGTCGATCAGGGTGATGAGCACGCTCTTGCCGACGAACTCGAACTTGGCGATCGCCCACGCCGCAGTCATGCCGAAGGCGACGTTGAGCGGCACCGAAATGGCCGCGACGAGCAGGGTCAACCGCACCGACTTGAGCGTATAGGGATCGGTGATCGCCGCCCAATAGGTGCCGATGCCGCGGCTGAACGCCTCGGACAGCACCGCGGCAAGCGGCATCACCAGGAACAGCAGCATAAACAGCACAGCCGTGCCGATGAGCGCCCACTTCACCGCGAAGGGCTCGGTGGTGGGCGGCGGCGGCCGGAGCAAGCGCGGAGTCGCCTGGCCCACTTAGTCAGCTCCATGACGGCGGGCGGTCCACCGCTGCAGCACATTGATGATCAGCAGAAGGATGAACGACGCCATCAGCATGACCGTCGCGATCGCTGCGGCGCCAGCGTAGTTGTACTGCTCGAGCTGAACGAAGATAAGCAGCGGCACGATCTCAGAGCGGAACGGCAGGTTGCCGGCAATGAAGATCACCGAGCCGTACTCGCCGAGCGCGCGCGCGAACGCCAGCGAGAAGCCGGTAATCATCGCCGGAAGCAGTACCGGGATGATGACGTAGAGCCATGTCTGCCAACGCCGCGCGCCCAGGCTGGCCGAAGCTTCTTCGATCTCGGGCTCGAGGTCCTGCAGCACCGGCTGGATGGTGCGCACGACGAACGGCAAACTGATGAAAACCAGCGCCACCCAGACGCCGGCCGGCGTGTAGGCGACCTTGATACCCACCTTGTCGAGGATGCTGCCGATCCACCCATTGGGCGCGTACAGCGTCGCGAGTGCGATGCCGGCCACGGCCGTCGGCAGGGCGAACGGCAGGTCAACGAGGCCGTCGATGACGCGCCGCCCGGGGAAGCGATAGCGCGTCAGCACCCAGGCGACGAGGAAACCGACGAACGCGTTGAGCAGCGCGGCGAGAAACGCGGCCCCGAAGGTGAGGCGGAAGGACGCCAGAACGCGCGGCGTCGAGACGGCGCGAACGAAACCCTCCCATCCCAATTCCGCCGACTTGAAGAACAGTCCAGCCAGCGGAATCAGGACGATGAGGCTGAGATAGAAAAGTGCGAATCCGAGCGTCGGGCCAAAGCCAGGCAATACGCTCGGACGTCGCAACGCAAACATCAGGACTAGCGAGCGCCTGCGTAGATCTGGTCGAACACGCCGCCGTCGGCAAAGTGGGTTGCCTGCGCCTTGGCCCAGCCGCCGAACACCGGATCGTCGATGGCGATCAGATCAAGCTTGGGCAACAGGGCGAGATCGGCCGGGTTGGCCGCCGCGGTGTCGCGCGGACGGTAGTGCTTGGACGCGATGATCTTCTGCGCCGCCGGCGTGTAGAGGAAGTTCAGGTACGCCTCGGCCAGTACACGCGTCTTGTGCTTGTCGACGTTCTTGTCGACCAAGGCCACCGGCGGTTCGGCCAGAATGCTGAACGACGGGACGACGATGTCGAACTTGTCCTTGCCGAACTCGTCCAGCGCGAGGAACGCCTCGTTCTCCCACGCCAGCAGGACGTCACCGAGGCCGCGCTGGGCGAAGGTCACGGTCGAGCCGCGGGCGCCGGTGTCGAGCACGGGTACGTTCTTATAGAGCGCCTGGACGAATGCCTTGGCCTTGGCCTCGGTGCCGCCCGGCTGCTTCAGCGCCCACGCCCACGCGGCGAGATAGTTCCAGCGCGCACCGCCCGAGGTCTTGGGGTTGGGCGTGATGACCTGGACGCCGGCCCTGGTCAGATCGCCCCAGTCCTTGATCGCCTTCGGGTTGCCCTTCTTGACCAGGAACACGATGGTCGAGGTATAGGGCGTGCTGTTCTGCGGCAGGCGCTTCTGCCAGTCGGCCGGGAACAGGCCGCGGGCGGCAATCACGTCGAGGTCGTAGGCCAGGGCGAGCGTGACGACGTCGGCTTCGAGGCCGTCGATCACAGCGCGGGCCTGGGCGCCCGAACCGCCGTGGGCCTGGTTAACGGTGATGGTCTGGCCCGTCTTGGCCTTCCAGTCGGCGACGAAGGCCTTGTTGATCGCCTCGTAGAGCTCTCGAGTTGGATCGTAGGAGACGTTGAGCAGCGCTTGTGCGCCGGCACCAGCAGGCGAAAGAGCCCCCAGCGCAACGACCGCGGCTGCGATCCAATTGCGGAACCGACCTCCCATGCGACTATTGCGCTCCATTTTGCTGCTCCTGTCCACTGCCAAGTTGACATATATGCTAATCGAAAGAGTAGACAAATAGCCGAGGCTCTTCCGGGCAACTCCAGAGCACGTTCGCGGTACGTCCGCTGGGGCCTAGCTCGGGTCAGCGCGCCGGGCGCGCGCCGCGTTAGACGGCTGCCTGCGCCGGTTCCGCCGTTACATCACGCACCAACGCAGGGGCTGCCGCATCCGCCAGCGTGGTTGAATCGATGATCTCGGCCATGGCATCGCGGACTTGGCGCATCGCCTTGCGCACAGCGCACACCTGCTCGTCGGCGCAGTCCTCGCACTTGCGATAGCCAGTCAGGCTGGCGCACGGGAACGGGGCGATCGGGCCGTCTAGGACCCGGATCACCTGGCCAAACGTGACCTCGGCCGGCGGCCGCGCCAGACGAAAGCCACCGTTCTTGCCGCGCTGGCTGTGCAGGATCCCCTGCTTACGCAACTCGAGGAGAATGAGCTCAAGGTACTTGCGCGGGATCTTCTGCCGTTGCGCGATCTCCGCCACCAAGGTGAACTCACCCGTGTCCTGCTGCGCCAGCATGACGAGCGCCTTCAGACCGTACTTGGCCTTTTGGGTAAGCATTCTCTAGTTTCCTAAGCGGCTGACTAGAGAATATGACGCAGCGTGTGCTTGGTCAAGCGGCCGGCGGCGGGCGCTCAAATCTCGCGCCCTCCGTCCATGCGGCGGACGGCATCGAGATAGCGGCGCGCGCCGGCAAGGTGCGGGTTGGCCGCCAAGGCGCGCTGGAAGGCGCGCATCGCGTCATTCCGGCGGTTGAGGATGATGTAGATCTGCCCGAGACCGGCCCAGGCGCCGAAGTGGCGGGGCTCCAACGACAGCGCCTTCTCGCAATCGGCGATCGAGGCGTCGAGGCGCCCCGTCAGGAAGTACAGCGTCGCGCGGCGGTGCCATGCCTCAGCGAAATTCGGCTGCAGCTTGATGAGCGAGTTGAGGGTGGTGAGAGACAGCTCGAACTCGCCCCTGTTCATCGCCTCGGTGCCGCGCTGCAGCAGGAGGTCGGCGGTGGCGCTGCCCGATTGGGACAGGACGCGCAGGATGTTGTTTTCGAAGCGCGTCGCCGTGGCGGCGTTGGGCGCTTCGTACAGCTGCTGGAAGAGGAAATTGAGCTGCGGATCGGTCTGGTCGGCTTGCGCCGGCAGGGCCGCAACGCCAGTGGCCAGTGCACCCGCGCACATCAAGCCCAGAAGGGCGTTCCGCATGCAGCGATCATAGCGCGACCGGGGCGAGCGCGGCATCACGACCTCGCGGGAACCCTGGGCGGCGTGGGTCCACCAGCCGCCCAATCCAGCAGTTCCACTGTGTGCACCAGCGGCAGGTTGGTGAAACGGCCGAGGTGCAGCATGCATCCGAGGTTGGCGCACGCCATCACGGCGGCGCCGGTGGCGTCGATGTTGCCGGCCTTGCGGGTACCCAGTTGGTCGGCGATCACCGGTTGCAGGATGTTGTAGGTACCGGCGGCGCCACAGCAGTACTGGCTCTCGCCGACCTCACGCACGTGGTAGCCAGCGTTGGCGAGCAGCGCACGCGGCTCGCGCGTGATGCGCTGGCCGTTCTGCAGCGAGCATGAATCGTGGTACGCGACGGCGACGCCGTTCGGCGCCTGCACCGCGCGATGCGCGCCAAGCTCGGTGAGAATCTCGGTGACGTCGCGGGTC
Organism: Rhizobium sp. Q54; assembly: GCA_945889645.1. Lineage (GTDB taxonomy): Bacteria > Pseudomonadota > Alphaproteobacteria > UBA2966 > CAIVPW01 > CAIVPW01. The sequence goes on along the minus strand of CAMDCA010000007.1, from coordinate 39,214 downwards.
TTGGCGGCAAGAGCGCGGGCGGCGGCGCCAAGCTCGGCGTCATCGCCAAGTAGGTGGGCATAGTCCTTCACGGTCGTCCCGCAACCGGACGCGTTGATGACGACAGCATCGATGTCGCCGATCGAGGTCCAGGCGCGCACGTTGGCGCGCGCCCATTCCTTGGCTTGCTCGGTGCGGCCGAGATGGTGCGGCGCGGCACCGCAGCAACCGGCACCCGCGGCGATGACGACTTCGCAGCCGTTGCGGCGCAACACACGTACCGTCGCTTCGTTGATGCGCGCGCCCAGCACCGTCTGCACGCAGCCGGTATGTAGCGCGACGCGCTTGCGCCGCGTGCCCTCGGCGGCGAACACTTGCGGCTGATGCACCGGCGACGGAGAATCGACGCGCGCCGGCACGGTGCGCAGCATACCGCGCAGGCGGCCTGGCATGATCGGCGCCAACCAGCGGAACGGCCACGCCGCCAGCATCGCCAGGCGGAACGCGGTGGGCCGTGGAATCATCCACGCCAGGGTCGCGCGCAGCACGCGGTCGAACCACGGGCGCTGATACGTATCTTCGATGTAGGCGCGCGCCTGGTCGACCAGATGCATGTAGTCGACGCCGGACGGACATGCGGTGAGGCAGCCGAGGCACGACAGGCAGCGGTCGACGTGGGTGACGGCGGAGGGGCGCGCTGGCGCACCCGACTCCAGCATGTCCTTAATGATGTAGATGCGGCCGCGCGGACTATCGCGCTCATCGCCGAGCAGCGCGTAGGTCGGACAGTTCGACAGGCAGAAGCCGCAATGGACGCACGAGCGCAGGATGCCGTCGGCCTCGCGGATGTGCGAGTCCTGCAGCTGCGCGGTAGAGAAGTTCGTCTGCACTAGGAGACCATGCGGCCAGGATTGAGAACGCCGACCGGGTCGAACGCGTGCTTCACACGCTGGGACAGCGCGCGCAGCGGACCCGACAGCGGTTGGAACGCCGGACAGCGCTCGCGCTCGGACATCGGCGCACGCACCAAGGTCGCGTGACCTCCGCTGCGGGCCAAGACGCCACGCACCGAATCAGGCGACGCCGACTGGCCGTGCAGCGCGACCCACAGAAGGCCTCCGGCCCAGTCGTACAGAACATCGCAGTGCTGTCGCGCGGCGATGGCGGCGGCGACGCGCGCGCCTTCGGCCGGCGGTACCGACACCTTCCACACGACGCCGGGCGGCAGCAGCAGGCCGTCGCGAATCTCGCCCCACAACATCTCAGTGTCCTCGGGGCCGAGGATGGCGGTGTCGTCGTGGCGGGCGCCGCGTTCGACGATGGCCTCGCGCAGGCGCAGCAAGCGCGCGCCGACGGAAACGGCGATGCCTTCAAGGCGTAGCGCAGTGATGGGGCATTCGGCGCCGGCGACCAACCGCACGCCGCTGCGGGCCGCCAACCCGTTTGGCAAGTGGGCAAGGCCAGTGATGTCGAGCGGCAACGCCGTCATGGCGCACAGCAATTCGACGGCGGACTCGGCCGATAGACCGAGCACCAGCACGGTGCAGCAGTCTTCCGGGGCCGGCATGACCTTCACGGTGACTTCGGTCAGAACGGCCAGCGTGCCGAAGGATCCCGCCAGCAGCTTGGACAAGTCGTAGCCGGTGACGTTCTTCACCACGCGTCCGCCAGACTTAAACACTTGGCCGCGACCCGAGACTGCATGCAGGCCAAGGAAATGGTCGCGCGCGGCGCCCGCCGCAATCCGGCGCGGACCGGACAGGTTGGAGGCGAGGACGCCGCCGAGCGTCGGCGCGCCACCGCCGCCAAGCAGCCGGCGATAGTCGGGCGGCTCGAAGGCCAAGTGCTGCCCGCGGGCGCGCAGTGCCGCGTCGATTTCGGACATCGGCGTGGCGGCGCGCGCGGTCAGCACGAGTTCCGCTGGGTCGTAGTCGACGATGCCGCTGAGGGCGGAGAGATCGAGGACATCGTGCGCTTGGATCGGATTTCCAAGGCCAACCTTGCTGCCTCCCGCGCGCACCTCGAGGGTGCGGCCATGCGCGGCGGCGGTGGCGACGGCGTCCTCGACTGCGTCGGCCGTGGTGGGGCGCATCAGAGACGTGGCACGTCGGGGAAGCGCGCTTCGCCCCCGTGCACGTGCACGCGGCCCAGTTCGGCGCAGCGATGCAGGGTCGGAAATACCTTGCCCGGGTTGAGGGCACCGGCCGGATCGAACGCACACTTGAGCATCTGCTGCTGGTCAAGGTCGGCCTGGTCGAACATCTCGCCCATCAGGTCGCGCTTCTCGACGCCGACGCCGTGCTCACCGGTCAGCACGCCACCAACGGCGACACACTGCTTGAGGATGTCGGCACCGAATGCTTCGGCACGCTCCAACTCGCCTGCCTTGTTGGCGTCGTAAAGAATGAGCGGATGCAGGTTGCCATCGCCGGCGTGGAATACGTTGGCGACGCCAAGGCCGTAGTGCTGCGACAGCGTGGCGATGTGGGCGAGAACCTCGGGCAGCTTGCGGCGTGGAATGGTGCCGTCCATGCAGTAGTAGTCGGGCGAGATGCGGCCGACGGCAGGGAACGCCGCCTTGCGTCCGGCCCAGAACTTGACGCGCTCGGCATCGTTGGCGCTGGCGCGCACGCTGGTGGCACCCACCGCGCGCGCGATGTCGGCGGCGCGCCGCGACAGCTCCTCGGCTTCCACAGCCGGACCGTCGAGTTCGACGATCAGGATGGCGGCTGCGTCGAGCGGATAGCCGGCGTGGGTGAATGCCTCGGCGGCATGGATCGCCGGCCGGTCCATCAGCTCCATGCCGGCCGGAATGATGCCGGCGGCGATGATGCGGGCGACGCACTCGCCGGCCGCTTCGACGGCGGCAAAGCCGATCAGAAGTGCGCGCGCGGTTTCCGGCTTGCGCAGAATGCGCACGGTGACTTCGGTGACAACGGCGAGCAGGCCCTCCGACCCTGTGAGCACGCCGAGCAGGTCGTAGTCGCCGGCGTCGAGGTGCTTGCCGCCGAGGCGAACCACCTCGCCGCTCATCAGCACGGCTTCGACTCCCAGGACGTTGTTGGTGGTCATGCCGTATTTGAGGCAATGCACTCCGCCCGCGTTCTCGGCGACGTTGCCGCCGATCGAGCACACGACCTGGCTGGATGGATCCGGAGCGTAATAGAAGCCGCGCGACTCGACCGCCTTGGTGATCGACAGGTTGGCGACGCCTGGCTGGGCGACGACGCAGCGGTTGGCGAAGTCGATGTCCAAGATACGGTTGAACTTGGCGAGGCCAAGTAACACGCCGTCCCCAAGCGGCAGCGCGCCGCCCGACAGCGAGGTACCGGCGCCGCGCGGCACCACTTTGGCGCCGAACGCGCCGCAGATCTTGAGAGCCGCGGCGACCTGGGCCGTCGTTTCCGGCAGGGCGACCAAGAGCGGCATCTGGCGATAGGCGGTGAGGCCATCGGTCTCGTACGGCCGGCGCGAGTCCTCGTCACTCAGGACCGTGGGCACGACGGCGCGCAACGCCGCCGCCAGCTCTTCGCGGCGAGCGATCACACCAGCGTCGGGGACCGGCATCAGCATGGGGTGAGAATAGTGGGGTTTGCGCCGCAGTGGGGCGCCAGCGGGGGCCATAGAAACGACAACGCCGCGAACCGAAGTTCGCGGCGCCCTATTGGCCTCTTGGCGTGGCCTCGGCCTGGGGTTTAGCCCTGGCGGACCTTGTAGCGCGGGTTGGTCTTGTTGATGACGTAGGTGCGGCCCTTGCGGCGCACGACGCGGCAATCGCGGTGGCGCGTCTTCAGGGTCTTGATCGAGTTCACAACTTTCATCGCACAGTTCCCGGCGTTTTTCGGCGCTCTTGGCTGAGGGCGGGACATTTACCGGCCGGGCGGGCCCAAGTCAACCGCGGGTAGGCAAAATGCCGCGTTCCGCCAGAAGGGCGTGGACCTCGACGATGGAGGCGGCGGGCAGGACGGCGAACCCCTTCCCCGCCAGAGCCAGGGCGGCCGGACGCTGTGCCCGGCCGTGCCCGGTAGATAGGTGTACGCAGCCCGCCAGGCCGGCCGCTTTGGCGGCCTCGGCGTCGCTGGCCATGTCGCCCAGCATCCAGGCCCGGCGCGGCGCTACTCCCAGGGCTTCGACTGCCCACAGGAGCATGCCGGGCCCCGGCTTGCGCCAAAGGGCCTGGACCCGGCCCCAACGCAGGGTGTGATCGGGGTGATAGGCGTTGGCGACCCGGGCGTCGACGTGGGCCCCTGCCCGCCCAAGGCGGCGGTCGATCTCGGCCTCGATGGCGGCATAGGCGTCCCAGCCGAACATGCCGCGGTCGATGCCCGACTGGTTGCTGACCAGGGCTACACCCAGGCCGGCGTCGTTCGCGGCCCGGACCAGGGCGGCCGACCCCACCTGCAGGCGCAGATCGCGGACCCGGTGCAGGTAGTGCATCTCGCGCACCAGCGTGCCGTCACGGTCGATCAGCAGCGCTGCCCGCCGACGCGACGGCAGGTCGGCGCTGATGCTGCAACGGACGCCCGGTGGAAGCTTGGCCACGGCCGCAGGCATAGCGCCCGGCGGCGGCCGCGGCTAGAGCCGGCGAGAGGCGGATGCGATCCTTTGGCAACGCCCCGACTCGACCGGCAGGCCTTCCGGCATGTTCTTCAGGTCGTCGGCGGGCTCATCCTCGACCGCCAGCAAGCCTTCGATGACGCGGCGTGGTGGCGTAGCTCGCACAGGCGGAGAAGCTGAACTAAACGCGCTGGCGCGGAATCGAATGGGCCCCGCCGGAAGAAGACTCCGGTGGGACTATTGATTCCAGACCGGGGCCACTAAGTGCGCGGCAGCATCCGGTCGGCGGCGGCGAAGTATGCGCGCGCATGGGCCACGACCTGCGCGTCGGTAGGATGGTCCGCCGTCTCGATACCGACGACCTTGGCCTCCAGTGCCGGCAAATGCGTGTGCAGGTAGCGCAACAGGTCGAGCTTTGCGTTGCCCGGACCGAGCACAAGAATCTCGCCCGCATCCATCAGGTTGGCGGCGACATCCTTGAGAAAGGCAAGATCGGGGCAGGCCTTGCCGGAACCGATAACGCCCGACTTGTGGTGCAAATGACGACGGTGCTGGTTGCGAACGTGTTTGCGCTCGGTCACTGCACCGGAGAACTCCTGGACGCGGGCCTCCGCATGATCGATCCAAACGACAGCGTGATAGTGCGACATGGTCACAATCCTTGTTGGCGCTATGAACGGCAGGAAGCCGCTGCCAAGTCCCGGATTGGGACTACCGGCGATCCGCAGCGCGACCAATCCGCACGACTACGTACCTGGACACCGCGTAGGACGTGAATCCCTTCGGATCGCACCAGCGCAGGAAGTTGTCGTTGATCGCGGCATGGTCCGCGAACTCGGGAAACAGGATGCCGCGGTCGGGAGCCGACTTGATCCACTCCACCGCCGCCAACACGCCGGCCGAGACGAACCACGCCGTGGCATTGGTCTCCGTCAGGAAACGCGTCGCGTCGGCGTTGGTGATGCCTTGCCCGGTGAACCAGGCGGGGCCGTCGTCGAGCACGATGAGGGTGCCGACCAAGTCGGCGCCCTCCTCCACCTCGGTGGTGACCGTCCGCTCGACGTAGTCGTAGCCGAACGGGTAGCGCACCGACCACACAATCTATCGCCGCGACTGGTGACGCTGGCACGCACCCAGGGGAACTGTATGCGCCCCGTCGTTCACCAGAGGGCACGCTGACATGCCGCATTCGGCCGGTCGATTTCGGAGTGCCGTGCACTCTTTCGCTCTGGATCGTTCCGTCTCTGCGCGCCGTTCCCATTCCTCGGCCATCCCCGTCAACATCTTCCTCGACCCAAGGTCACTCGCCTCTTCGGCGGATTGACGCAGGTTCGAGGCGTGCGCGCGCCATGCCGAGCAGGACTCCAACAGGGCACGGACTTGCCCTTCGCATTCTTCCACGGTGGGCCTGACTCGATTGCCTGCCTTCATGTACGACCTCGCAACCCAGCGGTTTCCTGCCTACCCAACACAGCATTCGCAACTGGCGACCACTTGTGTACTCGTATGAGTACCTACGCGGCTGCTCGGCCGCCGGCTTCGCCCTGCCGCCCCTTCAGGAGGGTCAGGCCCTCTCCCAGGTCATCGAGACGGCGCGCGTCAGCATGGTCAGCTCCGACCTTGACCTCAAGTTCCGCATCCTGCTGACCCACCTCGGCATCCGTGCAGACTGGCTGGATGAGAGGCAAGTAGGCGGCCGAACGTCGCGCCGGGTCTCGCCATGCGTCCCTGCACGTTGACTCGCGCTACCCCCGCCCCCTACTTCTCCCCCCGGGAGGCTGGCGGGCGGACGGAACCCTCGCCAACCCGGCCAGGTCCGGAAGGAAGCAACCGTAACGAGCCGGCTCCGGGTCGTTCGTCCAGTCTCCCACCTAAACTTCCCCGCGCCCGACGTCGCCCGGGACGGGCGCTGGCGCGCCCAGGCGCGCCACGGGCACGACGCTTGCAACACCCGTGCGCGGGGGCCCCGGGACGCGGGGCCTTGGGGACTCGTCATTGCGAGCGAAGCGAAGCAATCCAGGGCTGGCGGGGAATCCCATTACACTGCGCGTCAATGCCTGAGGCACCCTCCTACCGCGTCCTAGCGCGCAAATACCGTCCAACGACCCTTGCCGAGCTGGTCGGCCAGGACGTGCTGGTGCGCACGCTGACCAATGCGTTCTCGTCGGGGCGCATCGCCCACGCCTTCCTGCTCACCGGCGTGCGCGGCGTCGGCAAGACCACCACCGCCCGCATCCTCGCCCGCGCCCTCAATTGCGCCGGGCCGGACGGCAAGGGCGGGCCCACCGTCACGCCGTGCGGCGTGTGCGACAACTGCAAGTCGATCGCCGACGACCGCGCCGTGGACGTCCTCGAGATGGACGCCGCCACCCACACCGGCGTTGACGACATCCGTGCGCTGACCGAAGGCGCGCGCTATGCGCCGGCCGCCGCCCGCACCAAGGTCTACATCCTCGACGAAGTGCACATGCTGTCGAAGGCGGCGTTCAACGCGCTGCTCAAGACGCTGGAAGAGCCGCCGCCGCACGTCACCTTCGTGTTCGCCACCACCGAGGCGCGCAAGCTGCCGCTCACCATCCTGTCGCGCTGCCAGCGCTTCGACCTGCGCCGCGTCGAGCCCGACCTGATGGCCCAGCACCTGACTAATATCTCCGCCAAGGAGAACGTCACGCTGGAGCCCGAGGCCGCCGCCATGCTCGGCCGCGCCGCCGACGGTTCCGTACGCGACGGCCTGTCGCTGCTCGATCAGGCGATGGCTCTCGCTACCGACGGCGTCACTCCCGCACTGGTGCAGGAGATGCTCGGCCTCGCCGACCGCGGCGCCACGCTAGACCTGCTCGACTCGTTGCTGGCCGGCAACGTCGCGGCCTCGCTCGGCAACCTGCGCAGCCAGTACGATCTCGGCGCCGACCCGGTGCTGGTGCTGCAAGACCTGCTCGATCTCGTGCACTGGCTGACGCGCCTCAAAGCCGTCCCCAACATCACCGAGCGCAACGCGCGCACCGCCGCCGAACAGGAACGCGGCCGCGCCGTCGCCACCAAGGTGTCGATGCCGACCCTGGCGCGCGCCTGGTCGATGCTGCTCAAGGGCCTCGAAGAAGCCGGGCAGGCTCCCGATCCTATGGCCGCCATCGAAATGGTCCTGGTGCGCCTGGCCTACGTCGCCGAGCTGCCCAGCCCCGCCGAGGTGGTCGAAAAGCTCACCCAGCGCACCAGCGCCGAGATCATGGCCCGCCCGGTGCGCAGCGCCCCGATCCCGCCGCCCCAAGCCATCATCCGCGACCTCCGCGCCCACCTCGACCCGCGCGACCACCCCAAGCCCAACCGCCCGCCGCTGGCGCCCATCATCACGACGCGTGCCGCGGCGCCGCCTCAACAGACGCGGCCCTTGCTCGCCATCCCCGACTTCGACTCTGTCGTGGCCCTCGCCGGCGAGCGCGGTGAGCCCAAGCTCCGCGCCGAACTCATCAGCGGCGTCCACCTGATCTCGTACGCCCCCGGCGCCATCGAGTTCCGCCTGGCTACCAACGCCGCCAAGGACCTCCCCGGCCGACTGCAGCGCGCCCTCAATGGATGGACCGGTCAGTCTTGGTCGGTGGTCGCAGCCAAAGAGGGCGGCGCCCCGACCCTGGCCGAGCGCGAAACTGCCCGTAAGGCCCAGCGCGTCGCCGAGGCCAAGCAGGACCCGGCCGTGCAGGCGGTCCTCGCCGCCTTCCCCGGTGCCGAGATCCGCGAAGTGCGCGACGTCGAGAAAACTCCCGAGCCGCCGCCCAGCGACGACATCCCGCCGCCGAGCGACGAAGACATCTTTTGAGGACCCGCAGATGCTGAAGAACATCGGCCAGATGATGCGCCAGGCGAAGGACATCCAGGGCCGCATCGAGGAAGCCCAGGCCAAGATCGCCCTGACCGAAGCGACCGGCACCTCCGGCGGCGGCCTGGTCGAGATCACCCTCACCGGCAAGGGCGAGATGCGCCGCCTCAAGATCGACCCGTCGCTGCTCGACGGCGAGGACAAGGCAATGCTCAACGACCTCATCGTCGCCGCCCACAACGACGCCCGCACCAAGGTCGCCGAGATCGTCCACGACGAAATCGGCAAAGCCACCGGCGGCCTCAGCCTGCCCCCGGGTTTCGGCCTGCCGATGTAATCGGCGAACGCACTCGCCTGTCGAATGTCTGACCTCGGCTCCACCGACCTCGACCGCCTTATGCAGCTCCTCGCCAAGCTGCCCGGCCTAGGGCCCCGATCCGCCCGCCGCGCCGCGCTGTACCTGGTGCGCAAGCGGGACGCGCTGCTGATCCCGCTCGCTGATGCGCTGACACGCGCCGCCGTCAACGTGCGGCGCTGCGGTGTGTGCGGCAATCTCGACTCGGCCGACCCGTGCGCCATTTGCCGCGACACGCGCCGCGACGTCTCGCAGCTATGCGTCGTCGAAGACGTCGCCGACCTGTGGGCCTTGGAGCGCGCCGGCGCCTATCGCGGCCGCTACCACGTGCTCGGCGGCACGCTGTCGGCCCTCGACGGCGTCAATCCCGACGACCTCAGCATCCCGGCGCTGCTGTCGCGCGCGCGCCTAGACGAGGTGCGCGAGGTCATCCTCGCCACCAACGCCACGGTCGAAGGCCAGACCACGGCGCACTACATCGCCGATTGCCTGGTCGGCACCGACGTCAAGGTCACCGCGCTCGCCCACGGCATGCCGATGGGTGGTGAACTCGATTACCTCGACGACGGAACCTTGGGCTGGGCCGTCAAGTCCCGGCGGCCCGTCGGCTAGGGCCGCGGGAACAAAGTTGGTGCGTGCGGATCGGGCACCTTCGCCTGCAGGCCGCGCTCCGGAGTCACCGTCCCGTCCTGCACCTTCAGTTCCACCTCTTGGATCTTTTCGGCCCGGCGCAGGATCTTGTCGATCGAGATGCGGACGTCGGCGAAGCTCTTGGTCGTCGTGTCGAAGTTGTTGCCGACCTTGGTGACGCGCTCATCCAGGCGTTGGACGTCCGTCAGCAGCACCAGCACCTCGCGCTGGATGACTTCGGCCTGCTCGCGCATGCGGACATCGCGCAGGATGGCGCGGATCGTATTCAACGTTGCCCACAGTGTGGTGGGCGACACGATGTACACGCGGCGCCGGTACGACTCCTCGATGCAGTTGCGGAAGTTGCTGTGCAACTCGGCATAGATCGCCTCGGACGGCAGGAACAGCAGCGCCGACTCGGCCGTTTCGTTTTGCACGATGTAGCGCTCCGCGATGTCGGCGATGTGGGTGTTGACGTCGCGGGTGAACTGCCGCGCCGCGTTGACCCGCGCCCCGTCGTCCTTGGCGTTGCGCAGCGCCTGGAAGCTTTCCAGCGGGAACTTGGAGTCGATGGCGATCGGCCCCGGCGGGTTGGGCAGCAGGATCAGGCAGTCGGCCCGCTTGCCGTTCGACAGGGTCTTTTGGAACGCGTAGGCCGACGGCGGCAGCGCGGCCTCGATGATGTCCTTGAGCTGGACCTCGCCAAAAGCACCGCGCGCCTGCTTGTTGGACAGGATGTCCTGCAGTCCGACCACCTGGGTGGACAGCTCGATGAGGTTCTTCTGTGCGGTATCGATCACCGCGAGCCGCTCGCGGATCTCGCCAATGGTGCGATCCGAGCGATTGAGCCCGTCTCCGACCCGCACGCCCAATTCGTTGAGGCGCTCGCGGACGGTGTTGTGGATGACCTCCTGCGAGGCGCCGAGCTCGATGAACATGTCGCGCAGGCGGCCCATGCGGCCGACGGCAACCACCACGACGACAACGACCGCGATCAGGCTCGCGACCGCGGCGGCGATGGCGGCGATCGGCATCCAATCAGAAGGTTCCATCAAAGGAAGGTACACCGCGCGGCTTGACGCTCACAGCCGCCGCTCCCAAGTTGACGCCATGTCCCAATCGCCATCGCCACAGCCGCCGCTCGCCGCGGGAACCGTCCGCGCCGCCATTGAACAGAATCTGCGCCGGGAGTTCGCGCCGGAGAGTTTGACGATCATCGATGAGTCGCACCGCCACGAAGGCCACAGCGGATCGCGCCCCGGCGGCGAGACGCACTTCCGCATTGAGATCGTATCGGCCGCGTTCGCTGGTGTTTCGCGCGTTGAACGGCAGCGGCGTGTGCATCGCGTGCTCGCTGCGCAACTCGCAGATCGCGTCCACGCGCTCGCGCTGAGCGCACTTGCACCGGGTGAAAACGCAACGACGGCGTGACGCATCGCACGGTCTGCAACCGGTCGCCTACAACCGCATGCAGATTTTTCAATCTGTACGAGTGCTACAACCGGGGATAGCACTCAATCTCTGAATCATGGTAATCACGGACACGTGCGTGGGGGAGTCCTTGCCGAGTTCGCTGGTCAGCAGGAACGTGCGCATCGCGGGACGGCGCACGAGTGTGCGGCTGGAACGAGAGATATGGGAAGCACTGGTAGACATTTGCCAGCGCGAGAGCGCAACGCTCAATCAAATCTGCACGCACGTTGCGGCGAGTCGGCCTGACGGCGGCTTCACGTCCAACCTGCGCGTCTTCATCATGGGCTACTTCCGCGGCCAGGCGAATCCGGCCGAGCGGAAGCCTCTGCTTCACATCACGAACGCCAGCACGACCGGCAGCACGGCGAATGCGGCCAGCGTCGACAGCGCGACTCCGCCGGCGACGTCTTCCGGCGATGTCTTGAACCTTTCCGCCAACAGGTAGTTGAAAACCGCCGCGGGCATCACCGCGTCGAGCAACAACACGCCGCGCTCCAGCGGCGACAGGTCGAACAGTGTGACGGCCGCGAGGCCGCCCGCCAGTCCGATCCCGATGCGCAGGAACGCCAGCATCGCCGCCCGGCCGGTGTTGCTGATCTTCAGCCGCGACAGCGACACCCCCAGCGACAGCAGCATGAGCGGAATGGTGAGCCCGCCCAGGATGTCGGCCGCGCGCAGCGCGAACGACGGCAACTCCAGGCCCAGGCTGTGGGTGCCGAGCGCCAGGAGTGTGGCGTAGAGCAGCGGCGCCTTGATCACTTCGGACGGCGACAGGCGCCCCGACACGATCCAGATGCCGACCGACGAGTGCGCCACCGAGCCGATGGTGAAGATCACCACGGCCACGGCCAGGCCTTCGTCGCCGAAGGCGAACAAGGCGAGCGGCAGGCCCATGTTGCCGAGGTTGGGAAACAGAATCGAATTCAGGTAGCTGCGCTGGGACCAGCCCAGCATCCGCAGCGCGACGGCGCCCACGACGCCAAAGAAGGCGAACGCCGCGACGGTTGCCAAGGCGATGCGCTGGACGCCGGACGAGAAGTCGTAGTCGACCAGGGTCGAGAACGTCAGGCACGGTCCGCCGATGTAGTAGACGAGGCCGCCGGCGAACGCGGCGTCGAACGGCTGGCGCAGCCGGTCCCACAGCGCGCCGACCGCCAGAATCAGCGCCACCGGCGCCATGACCGAGACCAGCACCTCGATCATGGAGTGCGTCTCGATCGCTGCGGCACGTTACTGAGTCGGTTCGGCGGGGCGTTGCGGCGGCGAGACGCGCAGCAGCGTGATTTGGTTGCGCTGGCGGCGCAGCACCTCGAAGCGATAACCGTGGAACGTGAACACCTGCTTCGCCTCGGGGATGGTCTGCGCCTCGTGCAGGACCAGGCCGGCGATGGTGGTGGCCTGGTCGTCGGGCAGATTCCATTCCAGGCGGCGGTTGATGTCGCGGATGGTCGTCGTGCCCTCGACGATGTACGAGCCGTCGGGCTGCGGCCGGATGCCCGCCGCCGCGACGTCGAACTCGTCGGAAATGTCACCGACGATCTCTTCGAGAATGTCTTCCAGGGTGACGAGGCCCATCAGCACGCCGTACTCGTCCACGACGAGCGCGAAGTGCGCCTTGCGGCGGCGGAAGGCAGTCAGCTGCTCGCGCAGGGTGGTCGTGTTGGGGACGAACCACGGCTCTTTGGCCAGCCCGGCGATGTCGAGGGTGGCGATGTCCTGCTTGTGGGCGGTGACCGCCTGCAGCACGTCTTTGACGTGCAGGATGCCGACGATGTTGTCCTGCGCCCCGCGATAGACCGGCACGCGCGTGTACTGGGCGTCCAGCACGCCAGCCAGGATCTTGGACGGCGGCTCCTCGGCGTTGAGCACGAACATGTTCTTGCGATGGATCATGATCTCGGACACATCAACGTGGGCGAGGTCGAGGATGCCACCCAGCATCTGGCGCTCACCGCGCGTGCCGCCGGCTTCTTGGTATAGGTCGATGGCGCCGCGAATCTCCTCCTGCGCCATCTCTCCGCCCGCGGCCGAGCGCACGCGGAACATCCGCAGGATGACGCGAACCACGGAATCGACGGCGTTGCTCACCGGGCCGACGACCGCGACGACGACGCGCAGGATCGGTGCGACCGCCAGGGCGACGCGATCGGCGTGCAGCAACGCGTACGTCTTGGGCAGGATCTCGGCGAAGACCAGCACCAAGACCGTCATGATCGCGGTGGCATAAACCACGCCCGCGTCGCCGAAGATGCGAATCAACGCGCTGGTGGCGAGCGCCGAGCCCAGAATGTTGACGACGTTGTTGCCGATCAGCACGGTGCCGAGCAGGCGCTCGCGCCGCTCGTTCAGCGCGGCGACGATGCCGGCGCGCTGGTTGCCCTTGGTTTCGAGGTGACGCAGGCGGGCGCGGCTGGCCGTCGTCAGCGCCGTCTCGGCGGCCGAGAAGAATGCTCCCACCACCAACAGCAAGAAGATCGCGACGAGCGACACGATGAGTGCGGACTGCATGGTTACGCCGCGAGTTCCGCGTCGAGCACGCCCAACACGTCGGCCTCATCGACGTCGCGGCTGACGAATGCGTTGCCCAGACCCTTGACCAGGATGAAGCCCAACTTGCCGGCTTTCACCTTTTTGTCCTGGCGCATGTGTTCCAGCAGGCGGCGAGGATCCCAGCCGGTGGCGGGGGCCGCGAGCGGCAGGCCTGCTGGCAGTCCGATCTGCGCCAGATGGCGGCGCACGCGCCCCGTCTCGGCCGCAGTCACCAGGCCGCGGCGCTGCGACAACTCGAACGCCAGCACCAGTCCGGCGGCCACGGCTTCGCCGTGCAGCAGACGGCCGTCGTAGCCAAGCTCGGCTTCGAGGGCGTGGGCGAACGTGTGGCCCAGGTTGAGGAGCGCGCGGGCGCCCGACTCGCGTTCGTCGCCGGCCACGACCTCGGCTTTCATGCGGGCGCTGGTCAGTACCGCGTAGTTGCGTGCCGCCGGGTCGCCGATGATGACGTGGCGGCCGTTTGCTTCCAACCACTCGAAGAAGCGCGCGTCGCCGAGCAGCCCGTACTTCACCACCTCGGCGTAGCCGGACAGCACTTCGCGGCGCGGCAGGGTGTCGAGGACTCCGATGTCCTCCAGCACCAAGCGCGGCTGATGGATGGCGCCGACCAGGTTCTTGCCGTGGCGCGTGTCCACCGCGGTCTTGCCGCCAATGGCGGCGTCCACCTGGGCCAGCAGGGTGGTGGGAATCTGGATGATGGGTGTGCCGCGGCGCAACGTCGCGGCGGCAAAGCCGGCGATGTCGCCGATGACGCCGCCGCCGAGGGCCAGGATCGTGTCGCTGCGCTCGATGCGCGCGTCGAGCAGGCGGTCGAGCAGGGCTTCGAGCTGGCGGAAGTTCTTGGTCTCCTCGCCGGCCGGCAGGACGATGGTGTTGGCGCTGATGCCGCCGCGCGCCAGTGCCGCAGTCAGGGTAGCCAGGTGCAATCCTTCGACGTTGCTGTCGGTGACGATGGCCACCCGCGGCCGCGCCAGCAGCGGTCCTATGTGCTTTTCCGCCTCAGCCAACAGGCCGCGGCCGACCACGACGTCGTACGCACGCTCGCCCAACGCGACTCGAACCGTTCCGAACACGCTCATGTCGATGCCTTACGCCCCGGCCGGGGCAGGAGCGCCCTTGAGCGCGGCCAGGATGGCGTCAACCACCGGCTCGTGCGGGCCTTCGCCGGTATCGATGACAATGTCGGCCTGGGCATAGGTCGGATAGCGCTCATCCATCAGTTGCTGCACGCGCTCGCGCAGGTCGCCCTGGGCCAGCAATGGCCGCTGGGTGCGGCTCTTTTCCAGGCGGCGCACCAAGGTCTCGATGGTGGCGCGCAGCCATACCGACGTCCCGACCGTGACGATCCGCTCGCGCGTCTCGGCGTCCATGAATGCCCCGCCGCCGGTGGCCAGAACGTGCGCCGGCCGTTCCAGCAGCCGGGCGATCACCCGGCGCTCGCCGTCCCGGAACGCCTGCTCGCCGTGGCGCGCGAAGATGTCGGGAATCGATTCGCCGGCGGCGGCCTCGATCTCGGCGTCCGCGTCGATGAACGGCACGCCCAGGCGGGTGGCCAGGCGCCGCCCGATGCTGGTCTTGCCGGCGCCCATCAGTCCGACCAGGACGATGGTGCGCTGAGACGTGCCGCGGCCGCCATTCATCGGGTGCTCAGGCGCGTCGCGCCTCCAGCGCAATGGCTTGGCTGCGGCCGTTGTCCCGCAACGGACCGGCCGATAGACTGTCCCATCTTTGCCATATTCCTCAGCGTATCCTCATATCATAGGCACCCGGCCCGCGGTTAGCGCGCCTCCGGAAGCGCAAACCAGCGTTTCCGCCCCGCAGCAGCCGTGATTCGCCTCGGAACCCAAGGGACAAATCCCACGCCCACACTCAATCGACTGCAGCGCCCCACCCCGTCCGAACGCGGCACTGGCTCGCGGTTCCTGGGCGGGCTGCTGGCCGTGTTCCTGATCGCCATCGTCGCCGGCGCGGTGTTCCTTCTTATGTGGGACATACCGGCGCCGTCGCAGCGCATCGAGCAGATCCTGTCCACCGACCGGTTCCCGAAGTAGCGCGGACAGCGCCCGCCATGCACGCGCCCTGCAGCGGCAACTTCTTTTTGTTGCGTCGCGCCGTCACCGTCGCCGCGCTGCTGGCGTGTGCCGCCATGCCGGCGGCTGCGCAGGTCGCTCCCCAACCGCAACCGCTGGTCGGCCAGCTGGACGCGCCGTTTGACCCGCCGCGGCCGACGCCGCTGCAGGCACCGCGCCAGCCCATTGCGCCAGCCCGCGGTTCGGAGGCGCCGATCGAAGTCGGCGTGCTGACCGACGTTGACCCCTCGGTGGTCGGGCTGCTCGACGATCCGCACGGCGGTCTTGGCATCCAGATGTGGCGCGGTACGCCGCGCGCCCGCGTCGAGATGCTGCTGCCGCGCCTGCCGATGGGCACGTTCTCGCCCGCCATGCAGGATCTCGCGGCGCGCCTATTGCTCACCACCGCCGTGGTGCCGGCCGGCGCCCCCATCGCACCGAGCCTGATCGGGTTGCGCGTCGAGCGGCTGATGGCCGGCGGACGCATCTCCGAGGTCAACGAACTGCTGCGCATCGCCGCCGCACCGGTCGATGATCCGGCGCTGTCGCGAGCCGAAATCGACGCCATGCTGCTGGCCGGTGACTACGGCGGCGCCTGCGGGCGCGTGCCGGCGCTGGTGCAGGACGAACCGGCGCCGCACTGGCTCAAGACTCTCGCCTTTTGCCGCGCGTTGGACCGCGACACCGCCGCCGTCACGCTGGCGACCGCACTGTTGCGCGACCAGGGCCAGGTCGGCGACGAGGCATTCTTTGCGTTGATCGCAGCCCTGCCGGGCGGCGCCGGCGGCCCGCCAATCACCAGCCTGGTCGATCCGACGCCGCTGCACCTGGCCATGTTGCGTGCCGCCAACCAGCCGGTCCCGGCCGACGCGGTGGCCGGCGCGGAGCCCGCGATCCTGTGGGCGATCGCGACGGCGCCCAAGGACGCGGCGGCCATTCCGGTTGAAGTTCTGGAGGCCGCCGAGCGCGCCGAGGCCGCGGGCGCGCTCGCCACCGACACGCTGGCCGAAATCTATTCCGCCATGTCCTACACCGACGCGCAGATCGCCGCGGCGCTGGATACCGCAGCCAAGGAGCGCGGTCCGCGCGTCAACGCGCTGCTGTACCAGGCGGCCCAGGTCTGGACCGATCCGGCGCAGCGGGCGGCCGCGTTGCAGGCAGCGTGGAAGGCAGGCCGCACCGACGGTTTGTTCGCCACTGCCGCGCGCGTAAACCTCGCGGCACTGCGCGCGTTGGAGCCGTCCCCCGATCGTCTGCCGGTTGCCGGCGAAGCGGCGCGCGCGGCACTCGCTGCCGGCGACCTGCCGCTAGCGTGGCGCTGGCTCGAAGTCGCGCTGCGCGCGGCGGGCAGCATCTCGCCGCAGGGCGCCAATTCTCAGGCCATCACCATGGTGGCGCAGCTGTGGCCGCTGCTGCAGCTTGCCGACCCGGCCGGCGCTGCGACGCGCTCCGTCGCACGCACCGGTACATGGTGGCAGGATCTGCCGAAGCCGGTCGAAGGCACGGACGCCGATCGCCGCGCGCTGCTCTACACGTTGTATGCGGCGATGGGCACGCCGTTGCCGCGCGAAGCGTGGGAGCCGCTGCTGTACGGTCCCGCGCTGTTGAGCGGCAACGCGCCGGCGCCGGCGCTGCAGAACGCGCTCGCCGAAGCCGCTGCCGCCAAGCGCATCGCCGAAACCGTCCTGCTGACGTTGATGATCATCGGCGACGGCGGACCCGACGAGGCCGGCGGCGCCGCGTTGACCCAGGCGATCGCCGCACTGCGCGCCATCGGCCTGAACGACGAAGCCCGCGCCATCGCCGTCGAGGCCGCCTTGGGCCACGGGATTTGAGGAGCGCGAATAAGGTTCCGGCTGACCGCCATGTGTCGGCCTTCCTCGAAATGCTGGCGGCCGAACGCGGTGCTGCGCTGGCGACACTCACCAGCTACGGCCGCGACCTTGCCGACTTTGCCGCGTTCAGCGCCAAGGCCGCACCGTCCGAGGCGGATACGCCGTTGCTGCGCGCCTACCTAAGCTCACAACACAAACGAGGATTGTCGGCAGCCACGCAGGCGCGGCGTCTGGCGTGCTTGCGTCAGTTCTTCCGCTTTCTGTTCGCCGACGGCGTGCGCACCGACGATCCCTCCGCGGCACTCGACGGCGTGCGGCGGACACGTCCGCTGCCCAAGATCCTGAGCGAGGGCGAAGTCGATGCGCTGCTCGGCGCGGCGCGGCGGGTGGACGGCATTGCGGGCTTGCGCCTGGTGGCGCTGCTCGAACTTCTGTACGCGACCGGCCTGCGCGTCTCCGAACTCGTGTCGTTGCAGACGTCGGCCTTTCGCGACGACCCCCGATTCTTGCGCGTGCGCGGCAAAGGCAACGTCGAGCGCCTGGTACCCTTGAGCGATCCGGCCCTCGCCGCCGTGGCCGCCTATCGCGCAGCCCTGGCCGATCCGGCCGTGCCGGCTTCGCCGTGGCTATTCCCGTCGCGTCACGCCAAGGGCGTGCTACCCGCACGACGCGGGCGCCTGACGGAGCGCCGCGTGGCGCAGATGCTTAAGAGTCTGGCCGTGGCGGCCGACCTTCCGCCCGCCCGCGTTTCGCCCCATGTGCTGCGCCACGCCTTTGCCAGCCACCTGCTGGCCAATGGCGCCGACCTGCGCGCGGTGCAGAAGATGCTGGGCCACGCCGACATCTCGACCACCCAGATCTACACGCACGTACTGGAGAACCGGCTGCACGATCTCTTGCGGCGCCATCCGCTCGCAGACTAGGTTCCCGCCCTTGCGGGGCGCGCGGCCGCCCATCCAGGGGGATTGGCGGCCGGCCGCTCGATTGGGGATTCACGATGAGCTTCACGCTCTCACGCCGGGCCGTTCCACGCGTCAATCGTTGCGAGCTGGCGGTGCCCGGCTCGCAGCCGAAGATGATGGAGAAGGCGGCAGCCAGCGGCGCCGACGTGATCTTCCTCGACCTTGAGGACGCGGTGGCGCCGGACGACAAGGTCGTGGCGCGCGCCAACATCATCAAGGCGCTGCGCACCCTCGACTTCGGTGAGTCGGCGGTGTCGGTGCGCATCAACGGCCTCGACACGCACTATATGTACCGCGACGTGGTGGACGTCCTGGAGCAGGGCGGCGACCGCCTCGACATGATCATGATTCCCAAGGTCGGCACGCCGTCCGACGTCTACGCGGTGGACATGATGGTGACGCAGATCGAAACCGCCATCGGGCGCAAGAAGCAGATCGGCTTTGAGCTGATCATCGAGACCGCGCTGGGCATGCAGAACGTCGAGGCGATTGCCGCGGCGAGCCCGCGCAACGAGTCGCTACACTTCGGTGTGGCCGACTACGCGGCGTCGACCGGCGCGCGCACCACCGTCATCGGCGGACCCAACCGCGACTACGTCGTGCTGACCGACCCGGCCGCGGACGGCTCGCGCCAGACCCATTGGGGCGACATGTGGCACTACGCCATCGCCCGCGTGGTGGTGGCGGCGCGCGCCAATGGCTTGCGCGCCATCGACGGCCCGTTCGGCGACATCGCGGATGCCGACGGCTTCCGCGCCCAGGCGATGCGCGCCGCGACGCTGGGCTGCGAAGGCAAGTGGGCCATCCACCCGAGCCAGATCGCGCTCGCCAACGAAGCCAACAACCCGCCGGCCAAGGAAGTCGATCGCGCCCGCCGCATCCTGGCCGCGATGAAGGAAGCCCAGGCGCAGGGCCGCGGTGCGATAACCCTGGATGGGCGTATGATCGACGCGGCCTCGGTGCGCCAGGCGGAAGTCATGGTGGCCAAGGCCGAGCTGATCGGCGCCAAGGCAAACCGCGCCGGCCGGGCGTAACCTGTAGTCCCGCGAGCGAAGGAGCGTTCTTCCCATGGCCATGGAAACGTTTCTCGAATTCGAGAAGCCGATCGCCGAGCTCGAAGGCAAGATCAAGGAGCTGCGGCATCTGTCCGACTCGGGCGAGATGGACATCACCGCCGAGGTCGGCAAGCTGCAGACCCGCGCCGACCAGTTGCTGACCGAGACGTACTCGCAACTGACGGCGTGGCAGAAGACGCTGGTGGCGCGCCATCTCGACCGGCCGCACTTCACCCACTACGTTCAGGGCCTGATCGAAGACTTCACGCCGCTCGCCGGCGACCGCGTGTTTGGCGACGACCGTGCCATCCTGGGCGGGCCGGGGCGCTTCCGCGGCCGCTCGGTGATGGTGATCGGCCACGAGAAAGGCATCGGCACCGACGGCCGCATCGCCCACAACTTCGGCATGGCGCACCCGGAAGGGTATCGCAAGGCGACGCGGCTGCTGCAGATGGCCGACCGGTTCAGCCTGCCGATCCTGACGTTGGTGGACACCCAAGGCGCCTACCCCGGCGTCGGCGCCGAGCAGCGCGGCCAGGCCGAAGCAATCGCGCGCACCATCGAGGTCGGCCTCGACGTGCGCGTACCGGTGGTCTCGGTGATCCTCGGCGAGGGCGGCTCGGGCGGGGCGGTGGCGCTCGCCATCGGCAACAAGGTGATGATGCTCGAGCACTCGATCTATTCGGTGATCTCGCCCGAAGGCTGCGCTGCCATCCTGTGGCGCTCGTCCGACAAGGCCAAGGAAGCGGCCGAGGCGCTGAAGCTCACGGCGCAGGATCTCTACAAGCTGCGCGTCATCGATCAGATCATCTCGGAGCCGACGGGCGGCGCCCAGCGCCACCCGCAGGAGATGGTCAAGCGTGTCGGCGCCGCCATCGCGACGGCGTTCGACGATCTCGACGCGTTGGGCGACGACGCCGACTTCCGCGCCCTGCGGCGCAAGAAGTTCCTCGACATGGGCAAGGTCGGGCTGGCGTAGGCCACCCGGCCGATCAGCGCGCGTCGGCGCGCGCGGTGGTCACGGACAGCGGGAACAGGCCGATGGTGCGCAACTGGCGCGCGTCGGGGTCTGCTTCGACGCCCGGCGCGAATTCGGCGCGGGCCCACACGCCGGCATTGTAGAGCGAGAAGCGGCCGGGGATGACGGCGACGCGCCAGCCGGCGTCGTCCAGCACGCGCGTCGTGGCGTCGAACATCGCGGCGCCGTTCGGTTGCTCGGTGACGCCGAGGCGGAGGCGCGACGACGGCGACACGCGTTCCATGAGAAAGGCGAACACCAGCCAGTCGCGCGGGCCCTCGGGCGGCGCGGCGCGCCAGCGCACACTCTTGTCGAGCGCCAGCTTCAACAGGTCGGCGTGGGAGGCGCGCAACGCACCGGCGATATCCGGCACGTCAGCGGCATCGACGACGAACAACTCGATGGCGGGATTGAGGGCGAAGATCGGCGCGATCTCGATGTTGAGCACCGAGATCGGTTCGTCGGCGACCGAGTACTCGACCGAGAACAGGATCGTGGCGCGGCGGTCGAGGGTGTCGGCGAACTCGAGCTGACCGGCGACGACGCGGCCCTGCGGCGCGACGCGCGGCGTGTACTCGACCGGCGCGTACTGCAGCAATTTGGAGTCGCGCCAATCCAAGCCGGGCAATGCGGCGCGCGAGGCGTCCACCTTGGCGCCCGCATCATCGCTGAACACCACACCGGCGGCCAACCCGCTGCCGCCGCTCAGGCGATCGATGATGGCGGCGGCGACGCGCACGGCGTCGATCGGCATGTTGGTCTGGGTCGTGGCCAGTGGCGCGGGCAACGGATACTTCGCCGGCGGCACGGGCGGGCCCGCGTCCACCACGACGGCGGCGGGCGGCATCGCCGGCATGATGGCGACGACGTCAGGCGCGCGGGCCGGAGCGGGCGGTGGTGCTTCGACCACGACCGGCGCGGGCGGCGGTGCGATTGGCGCGACCGGTGTGAGGACCGGGGCCGGCGGCGGCGCGGCTGCCTCCTCCGGCGCGGCGCACGCGGTCAGCAGCACGACCGTCAAAGCGAGCGACACGATCGCGCGTATCATGGCCGCACCCGATTGGGGAAGGCGGCCGGCGGCGAGGTGCGCACCGACACCGGTGCGAGCGTCCCGGCACCGGCTGCGCCCAGCAGAGTCGAGGTGGCGCCCAGCAGCACGGGCGACGCGTCGGCGGCCGCCTGGTAGATCGTCTTGAAGTGGAACGCCGGATGGGCGGCGAGGGCGAACGTCGCGCGCTCGATCAGCACGCGCCAGCCGTCAAAATCGAGCACCGTCGGCATGCCGGGATAGCCGGCAACGCCGGCCGGTTCCAGGGCCGTACGCAGTCCGACGCGCGCCTCGGAGCTGGCGCGATCGAGGACGATGGCGAACGCGTAGTACTCGGCCGGTACGCCGGTGCCGCGCCGGTCGGCGGCGGCGGCGATCGAGCGCAGAAGCGCGGGGCCAAGGCCGGCGCCGCGGTTGAGCCGGCCGAGCTCGGTGGCCGCCACGAAGGCCATGTGGACGGCGGGACGCTCGGGCGCGATCGGGGCGACGTCGGCTGCGGCGACGACGATGCCGTCGCCTTCAAACGAGAAGCGCAGGATCACCGAATACGAAGCGCGGCGCGCGACGCTGTCGACGAAGGTCAGTGCGCCGGAGAATTCGAACACGGCGCTGGTGCCGGCAGAGGCGACGCCGTAGCGCGTGACCGAAACGCCGGCGAGGTCGAACCCGCCGAGGCTACCGCGCTGGCCGCGCAGGCTATTGAGGGCGGCGGGCGACAGGCGTACCGGCCACGCCGGCACCGGGCTTTCCAGCTCGCGCAGATCGGCGACGACGGCAGCCAGCAGCAGCCGCATCTCCCACGGCAGAGTGCCGCCGGCCACGGTGGTGGTGACGACCGGCGTGAAGCCAAGTCCGGCGCGCTCGGTGGCGCGCGCGCTGCGCTCGGTGCGTTGCTGGCGCGTGGTGGGGGCGTAGGTCCCGCCCACGGCGGCTTCGAAGAAGAAGTTGGCGACGGCATCCTCGACCGGCGCGGTGGCCGCGTCGGCGGCGGCTTTCTTCTCGACCGCGTCGAGCACCCCGCACCACGCCTCGCTGCACTGCTCGCGCTCATTGCGCTGGCGCAGGCGGGCTTCCAGCGCACTGATGACTGCGCGTCCGGCGGTGCGGATGACAATGTCCTGGTCGGGCCACACCAGCGCGACGTCGGCAGGCGCGGTGCGTTCGATCGCACCGCGCAGCGCCAGCAGCGAGGAGCGGTTGGCCTGGTGCAGCGCGGCGTCGCTGCGCGCAGAAAGATTCCACTGCCCGGCGTCATTGCGCGACGCCGGGCGCGCGAACACGTCGGCGGCGATCGCCTCGGGCCACAACGTCGTGTCGGGTGGCGGCCGCTCGGCGGCGTCGAGGGTGATTTGCGGGGCCGGCGTGCGCGGCAGGAAGCGCGCGGAGTAGGCGATCTCGTCGGCCAGCGCCTTGACGGTGGCCTCTTGCGCGCCGTTGCCGCCCTCACCGCCGCCGGTGCGGAAGGCGCGATCGGTGAACGGCCAGGTGGCGACGATGCCGGCGACGTCCGGCAGCGCGAATCCGCGCGGCGCTTCCTGCGCGGAAGCGGCGAAACTCAGGGCTAGAGTGCCAGCGGCAATGAGACTCGGGAGCCGCCGTACGAGTTGTGCTGGCGCCATCGGTTGCGCTGCTTGGCGCCGCAGCGCCGTCGAAGCCCCGGCATCGCTGCGATGCTCGAGAAATCGAGTGTCGCGCTACGAACCAGAAGCGAAGCGTCCCCCTGCCAAGATCATAGCATCCCGGCCCGGAGCGGCAAGAAAGCTGGATGTTTACGCCGGCAGGTCGCGGCCGTGGCAGTGCTTGAATTTCTTGCCGGAGCCGCACGGGCAGGGGGCGTTGCGCGGCACCTTGCCCCAGGTGGCGGGGTCGATGGGGTCCTGGACGACCGGCGACTCGTCGAATTCGGGCACCAGCTCGTGGCCGCCCTCGGCGGAGGCGATCGCGGCAGGCGCTTCCTGGCGCTCGAACACCGGCGGCGCGTTGGCGGGGCCGATGTGCACCTCGACGCGCGACAGCAGGCTGGTAACGTGCTCGCGCAGGTTGACCAGCATCGCCTCGAACATGTCGAAGGCTTCGCGCTTGTACTCGTTCAGCGGATCGCGCTGGCCGTAGGCGCGCAGGCCGATGCCCTGGCGCAGATGGTCGAGGCGCAGCAGGTGCTCTTTCCAATAGTGGTCGAGCGACTGCAGCAGGATGTTCTTTTCCACCATGCGCCAGACGTCGGGACCGTAGTTGGTCGCCTTCTCAGCCAGGCGGCGGTTGAAGATGTCTTGCAGGCGCTTGAGCAGCTCGGCGCCATCGACGCCTTCTTCGTTCGACCACGCGCGCACGTCGGGCAGCACGCCAAAGATGCGGGCGAGCTCCTTCTCAAGCGTGTCGATGTCCCACTGCTCCTGGTAGGCGCTTTCCGGGATGGTGCGGGCGACGAGCTTCTCCAGGGTCTCCTGGCGCATCTCGTCCACCGTCTCGGAGACGTCCTTGGCGCGCATCAACTCTTTGCGCTGCTCGTAGACGACCTTGCGCTGGTCGTTCATGACGTCGTCGAAGCGCAGCAGGTTCTTGCGGATCTCGAAGTTGCGCTGCTCGACTTTTTGCTGCGCCTTCTCCAGTGCCTTGTTCACCCACGGATGGGTGATGGCTTCGCCTTCCTGCAGGCCGAGGCGGCGCAGCATGGTGTCCATGCGGTCCGACCCGAAGATGCGCATCAGGTCATCCTGCAAGCTCAGGAAGAACTTGGACTTGCCCGGGTCGCCCTGGCGGCCGGAGCGGCCGCGCAACTGGTTGTCGATGCGCCGGCTTTCGTGGCGCTCGGTGCCGATGATGTACAGGCCGCCGGCGGCGAGGACCTGGCGCTTCTCGGCGGCGACTTCGTCGCGGATGCCGGCCTCCAGGCGCGCGCGCTCGTCGGGGTTGGTGACCGTCTCCGGAATCTCGGTACGCACCCGCATGTCTGCGTTGCCGCCGAGCTGAATGTCGGTGCCGCGGCCCGCCATGTTGGTGGCGATGGTGACGGCGCCGAGGCGCCCGGCCTGGGCGATGATCGACGCTTCCTGCTCGTGGAAGCGCGCGTTCAGCACCTGGTGCGGGATCTTCTCTTTCTTCAGCAGCGCGGCGAGGTGTTCGGATTTCTCGATCGACACGGTGCCGACCAGGACCGGCTGGCCCTTGGTGCGCGCTTCCTGGACCAGGGTCAGGATCGATTGATCCTTTTCCTTGCCGGTGCGATAGACCTCGTCGTCGAAGTCCTGGCGCACGTTGGGAACGTTGGTCGGCATCTCCACGACGTCGAGGTGGTAGATGGCGGCGAACTCGGGCGCTTCCGTCATCGCCGTGCCGGTCATGCCGGACAGCTTCTTGTAGAGGCGGAAGTAGTTCTGGAACGTGATTGACGCCAGCGTCTGGTTCTCGGGCTGGATCGTGACGCCTTCCTTGGCCTCCAGCGCCTGATGCAGGCCTTCCGAGAACCGGCGGCCTTCCATCATGCGGCCGGTGAACTCGTCGATGATGACGACCTTGTCGTCCTTGACGATGTACTCGGAGTCCTTGGCGAACAGCGTGTGGGCGCGCAGGGCCTGCTGCACGTGGTGCAGCAGCGTGACGTTCTCGATGTCGTAGAGGCTGCCCGCCGTCATCATGGCGAGGTCGGTGAGCAGCTGCTCGGCGCGCTCGACGCCTTCCTCGGTCAGGTTGACGGTGCGCTGCTTCTCGTCGAGCTCGTAGTGCTTGGCCTTCTCCAGAGTCGGAATGACCTTGTCGACCGACTTGTAGAGTCCGGACGAGTCTTCGGCCTGGCCCGAGATGATGAGCGGCGTGCGCGCTTCGTCGATGAGGATCGAGTCGACTTCATCGACGATGCCGTAGTTGAACTCGCGCTGCACCATCTGTTCCAGATGGAACTTCATGTTGTCGCGCAGGTAGTCGAAGCCGAGTTCGTTGTTGGTGCCGTACGTGATGTCGGCCAGGTACGCGGCGCGGCGCTGACCGTCGTCGAGGCCGTGCACGATGACGCCAACGGTAAGGCCGAGCAGGTCGTAGATCGGCGCCATCCACGCTGCGTCGCGCTTGGCCAGGTAGTCGTTGACCGTGACGAGGTGGACACCCTTGCCGGCCAGCGCGTTGAGGTAGGCGGGCAGGGTCGAGACCAGCGTCTTGCCTTCGCCGGTCTTCATCTCAGCGATCTTGCCCTGGTGCAGGATCATGCCGCCCATGAGCTGAACGTCGAAATGGCGCTGGCCGAGGGTGCGCTTGGCCGCCTCGCGCACCGTGGCGAAGGCCTCATTCAACAGTGAATCGAGGGTCTCGCCCTTGGCGATGCGCTCCTTGAAAACGGCCGTACGGGCGCGCAACTCGTCGTTGGACAGGCGCTCCAGGGACGGCTCAAGGGCGTTGATCGCGGCAACCTGAGGCTGCTGCTTCCGCACGATGCGGTCATTCGACGTGCCGAAGAAATGCTTGGCGAGCCAACCGAACATGGTGCCGCTGGGGAAGGAGGGAGGGCCGGAGAAGACGTTCCCTTCAGATAAGCGCCAGCCCCCCACCTGTCAACGCAACGACGGCCCGGTCTGCCGCTTCCCGGCCCAAGGTCGGGCTGCCCGGCGGCCTAGGGAACCGCCCCCTCTTGCCTGCCCGGCGGCATCTACCCGCGCAGGCGGAAATCCCGCAGCTTCTGTGTGGCCGCCCACAATCCCGTGAGCTCTTCCAGGCTGGCGGCCGCCACCCCGCGCGGATAGTCCGCGGGCAGGTCGCCTTTCAGGTCGGATTCCACTGCCTGCATCTCGCGCAGTAGGCGCGTGAAGAAGTAGATCGCCTGCTGGTCGTCGAGGGCCGGGGAATAGCCGATGCTGAGTTGCTCGAAGGGCATCCCGGCGCCGCGCGCCGCCAGGGCCATGGCGATCGAAGCGATCGGCCCCTGCATGTGTGCTTCGGCCAGGTGGATGAACGCCGGTGTCTCGGTCTTGTAGCCCTGGGTGAGGAGGCCGAGCACGGTCCAGTAGTGCAAGTTGCCCAGCCAGGCCATCTGCAGAGCGCGCGGCTCGGCGATCTGGTTCGGGTGCCCGGCCAACGCGCTCGGGTTGGTCGGCACGGCGAGCGCCGGATAGTTGGGATGGGTGACTGGCAGCGCCCAGGCGTTCAGGCGCAGGCCGAAGGCGGTGTGGGTGCCGGAGAACACGCTGCGGAAGAAGCGATAGTGCTCAAGCTCGCCCTCGGACCTGATGCGGGTGAGTTGCGTGCGCCAATAGCCGAAATCGACCTCGCGCGGCAGGCGCTGGCGGCGGTTTTCAGCCTCCAATTGGCCCATTGCCGCCAGGACGGCGTCGTACAGGCTGCCGACCTGGTTGGTCCGCACGCCGCGGCCGAGGGCCGTTTCGATTTCGACGCGCAACTCGGGAGGGCGCAGGTCGCTCATCGCCCCTGCCGGTGCCTCCGCATAGATGTACTTGGCCAGGCTGTGCCGGCTTAGCGGCTCCAGGTTGAACGCGAACGGGTAGATGTCCGGCTCGTAGGGAAAATCCTGCGGCATCAGGTTCGGTGCGGCGCCGAGCGCTACCAGCAGACGGTTCACCGCGCCGAGGTGCTGCATCTCCTGCACGGCGATGCCGAGCAAGTCGTTTGAGTTGGGCGCGCCGGTGCCGCGCAGCGCCGCATATGTCGGCTTAAGCGAGAACGCGCCGTACAGGTACTGCAGCATCAACGCGTGCTCGACCTCGGACGCCTCGCGCAGCAGGCGGATGAGCTCGATGTACGGATCACGGAACTCACGCAGGACGACGGGAGCACGCGCCACGCCCGGCGCCGCGACCTGCGCTTCGGCGTGTTGCACCGCGGCGGCGATCGGTGCGATCGCTGCCGCAGCGGCGACCAGACCTTGGGTGGCTGCCCCGTGGAGAAATGTGCGCCGTCCGATGCCGGGCGAGTCGCTGGTGCGCACCACGGACTTGCGCGGGCCGGCTGCGTAGCGACGCAGTTGATCCTGTTCGTTGCTCACGTGGAAAGTCCTCCGGACCCATACTGGCAAGGCGCGGAGGGTCGCGGTCACGCGGCCTCCCCGTCTACCTATCGTTGCGATAGGGCGCCCCCAAATGGCTGACATTGGCGTCGATGTGCGGCGCGGGAACCTTTTCGCCGGCGGCGCATCCAATGGGGGACGGCGCTGCTCGGACGCGCCCAATTCAGAGGTTTCCCCCATGAAACGCACCGAATCCGCCGCCCAGGTGCGGGCCATGCTGGCGAGTGCGATTGCCGCGCTCCCCGACATCTATCGCGCGTGTTCCTGATGCGTGACGTCGGGCAGATCTCCGTCGCCGAGACGGCAGCGCTGCTCGCCATCAAGCCGGAGACCGTGAAGACGCGGCTGCACCGCGCGCGCGGGCTGGTGCGTGGATCGCTGCACGGGCAACTCGGTCTCGGGTTTGCCGACCTGTTTCCGTTCGATGGGGCGCGCTGCGAGCCCCTCGCCGACCGGGTGGAAGCTGCGCTGCGCCAGCGGCGAGCGAACTGACGCGGGCTGCTTTTCTGCTTCTCCCGGCACCGGTGGAGTGCGCACACTGGATGCACTCTATGTCGCGGGGGATGCGGAAATGTCTGGATCGAATGAAGTGCGGCTGACGCAGTTCTTCGGCGTCGCGTTCATCGTGTTCGCCATCGCATTCAACGTTCCCTACGCGATGCTGGCGGCGAGCTTTGAGTACCCAGACATCCTGCGCCAGCCACCCGGTACGATCCTGGCGGCGTTCAATGCCGGTGGCACCGGACTAGTGCTTACCTGGGCAGCGTTCGCGCTGGCTGCGCTGCTGTTTGCACCGATCGCCGTCGGCGTCGCCGTGGTCACGCGGCGTCCCCGCGACTCATCCGCCGCCGTTGCTGGCCTCGGCGTTGCCGCCGGGATTACGCAAGCGATCGGCCTGTCGCGGTGGGTCTATGCCGTGCCGGGTCTGGCCGCGGCATGGCAGGCGAGTGCGGCGGACAGCGCGCTGCGCGCCTCGATCGAGACCACCTTCCTCACGCTGCATCAGTTTGCCGGCGTCGGCATCGGCGAGGCCATCGGGCAGACGCTCACCGGCTTCTGGCTGCTTGGCGCTGCGCTGGCGCAGCGCAATCATCCGCGCTTTCGCGGCACCCTGCCGTGGATCGGACTGATCGGCGGCGTGATTTTGCTGCTCGGAGTCGTGGAAGGGTTGGCGACGGTCGTGCCCTTCGATCCGGGCCTCTTTGGCCTTAGCGCGCTGGCCGGCTACCTGGTGCTGACCGTGTGGCTGATCTGGACCGGGGTGCTGTGCATCCTGCGGCCCAACGTGCCGGTCTAGGCGTCCCATGGGCGGCCCCGAGGCGTCCCCGCCGCGCCTTGCCGCGCCGGATGCCGGGCAGTACAAGACCGCCCGCACCTGACCAGGGGTCCGTTCCATGCCGCCAACGCCGTCGCCGCTCGCTCCCGCCGGGTTTCCCAGCCTGCCGCGCATCGCCGGGGTCCGCCTGGCCGTGGCCGAATCCGGCGTGCGCTACAAGCAGCGCTCAGACCTGTTGATCATCGAGGCGGCGCCCAAGACCCAGGTCGCCGGCGTGCTGACGCGTTCCAAGACCGCGTCGGCGCCGATCCTGTGGTGCCGGGCGCGGCTTGAGCGCGGGCAGGGCCGCGTGCTGGTTGCCAACGCCGGCAACTCCAACGCTTTCACCGGCAAGGCCGGCGTCGAGGCGGTGAAGCGCACGGCGGACGCCACCGCCAAAGCGCTGGGCTGCAAGGCAAGCGACGTATTCATCGCCAGCACCGGCACCATCGGCGAGCCGCTCAAGGTCGATCGCATCGAGGCAGCGATTCCGGGCGCCGTCGCCAAGCTAACCGACACTGGCTGGCAAGACGCCGCCAACGCCATCCGCACCACCGACACGTTCGCCAAGGGCGTGACGCGCAGCGCGCGCATCGGCGCGGCGACGGTGACCATCAACGGCATCGCCAAGGGCTCCGGCATGATCGCGCCGGACATGGCGACGCTGTTCGCGTTTTTCTACACGGACGCGCGCATTCCGCGCGACGTGCTGCAGACGCTGGTCAGCAGCATCAACGCGACGACGTTCAATGCCATCACGGTGGACTCCGACACCTCGACGTCGGACACGCTGCTGATGTTCGCCACCGGCCAGGGTGCCAAGCATCTGGCGGTGAAGTCGGCGAACGATCCGCACCTGCGCGATTTCAAGCGCGCGTTGCGCGAGGCAATGCTCGACCTGGCACAACAGATCGTGCGCGACGGCGAAGGCGCGACCAAGTTCGTTGCAGTCCATGTGTCCGGCGCCGCCTCGACCAAGGCGGCCAAGACCATCGCACTCTCGATCGCCAATTCACCGCTGGTGAAGACGGCGCTGCACGGCCAGGACCCCAACTGGGGCCGCGTCGTCGCCGCCGTCGGCAAGTCGGGCGAAAAGGCGGACCGCGACAAGCTGACCATCCGCTTCGGCCCGCATCCGGTGGCGGCCAAGGGCGCGGTGGTGGCGGGCTACGTCGAGGCGCCGGTGGCCGAGTACATGAAGGGCCAGGAACTCGACCTGTTCGTCGATGTCGGCGTCGGTGCGGGCAAGTTCACGGCGTGGACGTGCGACCTCAGCTACGACTACATCCGCATCAACGCGTCCTATCGGTCGTAGCGGCGCGCGTGACCCGCCTCGTCCTCGTCGCCGCGGCCGCGCTGTTCGATGCAGAGCGGCGCGTGCTGCTGGCCGAGCGGCCGAAGGGCAAGTCGATGTCCGGTCTGTGGGAGTTTCCCGGCGGCAAAGTTGCGGACGGCGAGACGCCCGAGGCGGCGCTAGTGCGTGAGCTCGACGAGGAGCTCGGCATCGCGGTGGCCCGAGACGCGCTGCTGCCGATGACGTTTGCGTCGCACGCCTACGCCGATTTTCACCTGCTGATGCCGTTGTACCTGTGCCGCGTGTGGAGCGGTACGCCGCAGCCGCGCGAAGGCCAGCGGTTGCAGTGGATCAGCCCTGCTGCAATCGACGCGGCACTCTTGCCGCCGGCGGACGTTCCCCTGCTGGCGCCTCTGGCGGCGTACGCGGCGGTGCTGCCCACCCAGTAAGGGTGAGCAGCTGGAACGTGGCGCGCACGCGGCCGTCGCTGTCGGCGAACTGCTCGCGATAGGCCTCGGCCGACGCGGCGAGGGTGGCGCGCGGCGTGAAAGTGCGGCGGCGCTCGGCCAGCGCATTGGTCTCTCCCATGCCGCGCAACTCGGTCATCAGCTGCGCCGGATCGGCGTAGGTGACGCGCACAGTGTCGAAGTCGGCGACCGAACGCTCGAAGCCGACGCGCTGCAACAGGCTGCCGGCATCGCGCACGTCGGCGAATGGTGCGACGCGCGGACTGGCGCCGCCACGCGCTTCCGCCTCGCCGGTGAGCAGCGCGGCGCGCAACTCGCGCAGCGTCTCGCCGCCCAGCATGGTGCCGAGGAACAGGCCGCCGGGGCGTAGGCTGCGGCGGATCTGCACCAACGCGCCGGGCAGGTCGTTGACCCAGTGCAGCACCAGGGCGCTGACCACCAGATCGAACGCGGCCGGCGCAAACGGCAACAGCTCTTCGCTCGCCACCACGCCCTGGCGGCCGAGCATCGGCAGCGACAGGTCGGCCTCAAGGATGCTGTCGGCAAACGGCGCAATCGCGGTGCGCAACAGGCCGCCGCCCGCGCCCAGTACCAAGGCAGACGAGAAGTGCCGTTCGCCTTCGCTCAGGCGCTCGGCCAACCGCTCGACGGCCTCGCGCAACAGGAAGTCGTGGCGCGCCAAGGTGGCGGCGGCGCGGTCGCGATGGCGCCGCACGGCGCGGCGATCGAACGGTTCCTGCATGGGCCCATATTGGCCTCCCTCTCGCT
Organism: Rhizobium sp. Q54; assembly: GCA_945889645.1. Taxonomy (GTDB): domain Bacteria; phylum Pseudomonadota; class Alphaproteobacteria; order UBA2966; family CAIVPW01; genus CAIVPW01. The sequence continues at coordinate 8,018 of CAMDCA010000007.1, read as the reverse complement.
GCAAAGGGAGAGGGGACGGCTCTATAATCGCCGCATGACGATGGGCAACGCCTCCGGGGAACGGTTCGGTGTGGGCTGGCTGGCACGTGCCGGCCGCCTGGTGCTCGACGCCGTTCTGCCGCCACGCTGCCTGGCGTGCGACGCCAGCGTCAACAGCCAAAGCCAGTTGTGCGGCACCTGCTGGCGGGCGATCCGGTTTCTCGCCGAGCCATTGTGCGCGTGCTGCGGGTTGCCATTCCCGTTCGAAGCGGAACTCGGCGGCGGCGCCCTGTTGTGCGGGGTGTGCGTCGCCGAACCGCGCCGCTATCGCAGGGCACGCGCGGTGATGGCGTACGACGACGGCAGCCGCGCCGGCATCCTCGCTTTCAAACATGGCGACCGTACCGACGCGGCGCCGGCGTTCGGTGCCTGGATGGCGCGCGCCGGTGCGACGATGCTGGCGGAGGCCGATTTGGTTGTGCCGGTGCCGCTGCATCGCGTGCGCCTGTTCCGCCGCCGCTACAACCAGGCGGCATTGCTTGCCCGCGCCGCCGGGCGTGCGGCTGGCGTGCGGGTGCTGCCCGACGCGCTGCAACGCCTGCGCAACACGCCGGCACAGGGGGCGACCCGAGCCGCGCGGTTCGCCAACGTGCGCGGCGCGTTTCGTGTCCGCGCGGCGCGCGAGCCAGCGGTGCGCGATCGCCGCATTGTCCTGATCGACGACGTGATGACCACCGGTGCGACCGCCGAGGCCTGCGCCTCCGTATTGCTGTCGGCTGGCGCGGCCCACGTCGACGTCCTGACCCTGGCGCGGGCAATTCGCGACGGCGCGGCATGACCACGTTCACCGCGGCGTGCGTGCAGTTGAATGCGGGCGAGGACGAGGCGGTGAACATCGCTGCCGCGGTCGCCGGCATCGACGCGGCGGTGGCGCGCGGCGCCGACTTCATTGCGCTGCCGGAGAACGTCACGCGCATGCCGGCCGACTCGGTGCGCGCCGGCAGCGAGGCGGTGGACGAAGACTCTCACGCCGGTGTTGCGGCGTTGCGCGCCGCAGCAAAGCGCGTGGCGCGGTGGCTGCTGGCGGGGTCGTTCGCCGTGCGCGCGAGCGACGGCAAGGTCGCCAATCGCCTGCTGCTGCTGGCGCCCGACGGCGCTGTGGCGGCGCGCTACGACAAGATCCATCTGTTCGACGTCGATCTGCCGGATCGCAGCTATCGCGAGTCGCAGACCTTCCGCGGCGGAGACGCGGCGGTGGTGGCCGACCTGCCTTGGCTCAAGCTTGGCCTTTCGGTGTGCTACGACGTGCGCTTTCCACAGCTGTATCGCGCGCTCGCCAAGGCGGGCGCCGGATTGCTGGTGGTGCCTTCGGCCTTCACCGAGTTCAGTGGCCGCGCCCATTGGCACGTGCTGTTGCGCGCGCGGGCAATCGAGACGGGATGCTTCGTCGTGGCACCCGCCCAGGTCGGCGCGCACCCCGGCGGCCGCCACACGTTTGGGCATTCGCTTATTGTCGCGCCCTGGGGCGAAGTGCTGGCCGACGGTGGCGAGGCGCCCGGCGTGGTGACCGCCGTCATCGATCCGGCGCGCGTCGCCGAGGCGCGCGGCCGCATCCCGGCCCTTAGCCACGACCGCGCATTTGCCGCACCCGGCGGCCAGGGTTAACGAGGGCGGGACACACTTTTGTGTGCCGCGCGCCTTGCCGCGGGGCCGTCCGCGCGGTATTTCGATGGTGACTACGACTTGATGCGCGGGGTTCGCATGGTCGTCTACGACATTCGCTGCTCACACGACCACGTCTTCGAGGCGTGGTTTCCGGACTCTGGGGCCTTCGACACGCAAGCGAAGGCGGGCGAGATTTCGTGCCCGGTGTGCGGCGACGTGCGCGTTGCCCGCGCGCCGATGGCGCCCAACGTCTCGACCGGCAAGGGCGAGGCCGAGCATCGCCGCGCCGCCGCGCACGTGATGCACATGCTGACCAACATGCAGTCGTTTATCGAGAAGAACGCCGACAACGTCGGCAGCCGCTTCGCCGAAGAAGCGCGCAAGATCCACTACGGCGAACGCGACGCGCGCAATATCTATGGCCGCGCCACCGACCAGGAAGCGGCCGAACTGAAAGACGAGGGAATCGAGTTCGGCGAGATTCCCTGGCGGCCCCGGAGCGATGCGTAGCGTCGCGAAAAAAAAGTGCCACCGCGCTTCACGAACATTCCTGGATTGCTTCGCCTTCGGCTCGCAATGACATTTGAGTGGTCATTGCGAGGAGCGTAGCGAGGAAGCAATCCAGACTGCTTGCTACCGGCTCGCGCTCACCAAGTAGTTCACGTCCACGTCGCGCGACAGCGCGAACGTTCCGGTCGCGGCCTCGAAGGTGACGCCGGTGACGTCGCGCACGCGAATGCCGGTGGTGCGCAGCGCGCGGGCGAACTCGGCCGGGCGCACAAACTTGCTCCAGTCGTGGGTGCCGCGCGGCAACCAGCGCAGCACGTATTCGGCGCCGACGATCGCCAGTGCGTACGCCTTCGGCGTGCGGTTTAGCGTTGCGGCGACGAACAGGCCGCCGGGCGCCATCGCCGCGGTGGCCTCGGTGACGAATGCGCCAAGGTCGGGCACGTGCTCGACGACCTCCATGGCGGCGACGACATCGAACGGTCCGGCCACGTTGCCGGCCGTTCCGACGCGGTAGTCGATCGACAGGCCGCCGCCGGCCGCGTGCTCGCGCGCCGCTTCGATCGCTTCGGCCGAGGCGTCGATCCCGGTGACCTGGGCGCCGAGGCGGGCCAGGGGTTCCGCCAGCAGACCGGCTCCGCACCCGACGTCGAGTACGGTCAGGCCATGCAGCGGCGCCCTGCCCGCGACGGCGCGGCCGAAGTGCGCGCAGGTACGGTCCCGTACATAGCGGACCCGGGTGGCGTTGATGGCGTGCAGTGGCGCCATCGGGCCCGTGGGGTCCCACCACTGCGGCGCCAGGGCGGAGAACTTGCCGATTTCGGCCGCGTCGACACGGGGTGGCTGGCTGCGGGCGTTCATGGCGGGGCCTGGACGGCGGGCGTTGCGGGACCTGGGGACGATTGAGTATGTATACGCGCCTTCGGCGCCGCAATTCTGCCGTTTCGCGGCGCGGCGCGGGCTTCTGCTGGGAACTCCATGGCACGCCTGGTGCTCAAGTTTGGCGGTACGTCCGTCGGTGACGTCGACCGCATCAAGAACGTCGCCCGCCGCGTAAAAAAGGTGGTCGATGCCGGCAACGAAGTTGCGGTCGTGGTCTCGGCCATGTCCGGCCACACCGACAACCTCGTGAAGCTGGTTGACGCCGTGTCCTCCAAGGTGGACGACGCCGAGTACGACGTCGTCGTGGCGACGGGCGAGCAGGTCACCATCGGCCTGGTGGCGCTGGCGCTCCAGGAAGTCGGCCTCAAGGCGCGCTCGTGGCCAAGCTGGGAAATTGCCATCCGCTCCGACGCCGCGCACGGCAAGGCGCGCATCACTTCCATCGACACCGAAAAGATCCTTGCCGGCTTCAAGCGCGGCGAAGTTGCCGTGGTGCCGGGCTTCCAGGCGCTGGGCTCCGACGGCCGCGTCACGACGCTCGGCCGCGGCGGCTCGGACACCTCGGCGGTGGCGCTGGCAGCGGCGCTCAAGGCGGATCGCTGCGACATCTATACTGACGTCGACGGTGTCTACACCGCCGACCCGCGCATCGTTACCAAGGCGCGCAAGCTTGATAAGATCACTTTCGAGGAAATGCTCGAGGCCGCGTCGCTGGGCGCGAAAGTGCTACAGACCCGTTCGGTGCTGATGGGGATGAAGCACAAGGTCGTCGTGCAGGTCCTTTCCAGTTTCAGCGACGCGCCCGGCACGTTGGTTGTCGACGAGGAGGATGGTGTGGAAGACGAACTCGTCAGTGGCATTGCGTACTCGCCGAACGAGGCCAAGGTCACCTTGGTCAAGGTCGCCGACAGGCCCGGCGTCGCGGCGCGCATCTTTGGCCCGCTCGCCAACGCCAACATCAACGTCGATATGATCGTTCAGAACGTGTCGGAGGACGGCAAGAGCACCGACCTGACGTTCACCGTCGGACGCAGCGACCTGAAGCGCACGCTGCAGGTGATCGAAGGCGCCAAGGCGCAGATCGGTTTCGACCGCGTCATCGCGGCGGCCGACGTGGTCAAGGTGTCGGTCATCGGCGTCGGCATGCGCAGCCACGCCGGTATCGCCTACCGCATGTTCCAGGCGCTGGCCGACAAGGGCATCAATATCCAGACCATCTCGACCTCCGAGATCAAGGTCAGCGTGCTGATTGCCGAGGAATACACCGAACTCGCGCTGCGCACTCTGCACACCGCCTACGGGCTGGATGCTTCCTGAGCGGTCGCAACTCTCCGCCAAAGACCTAGGGCGCGCCCAGGTCCTGCTCGACAATCTCTGGGCCAAGGGCCGGGCCCTGCTAGGCACGCGCTACGCCATCATGGGCGGCGCGATGACGTGGGTGTCCGAACGCCATCTGGTCGCCGCCATGTCGAACGCCGGCGCGTTCGGCGTGCTCGCCACCGGCTCCATGTCGCCCGCCCAACTGGCGGCCGAGATCGACGCGACCTTTGCGCTCACCGACAAGCCGTTCGGCGTCAACCTCATCACGCTGCATCCCGACCTGCACGCGCTCATCGACGTGTGTTTGGAGCGCAAGGTCAGCCACGTCGTGCTGGCGGGTGGCGTGCCCAAGACAGCCGACGTGAAGCGCGTCAAGGACGGCGGTGCCCGCGCGCTGGCGTTCGCACCGGCAATCGCGCTGGCGCACCGCCTGACACGCGCCGGCGCCGACGGCATCATCATCGAAGGCAATGAAGCCGGCGGACACGTCGGCCCGGTATCGACCTCGGTGCTGGCGCAGGAGCTGCTGCCGCAGCTGCGCGACATCCCGGTGTTCGTCGCCGGCGGAATCGGCCGCGGCGCCGCCATCGCCATGTACCTGGAGATGGGGGCGGCCGGCTGTCAGCTCGGCACGCGCTTCGTGTGCGCCACCGAGTCGATCGCGCATCCGAAGTGCAAGCAGGCCTTCATCAACGCCGCCGCGCGCGACGCGGTGCCCAGCGTGCAGCTCGATCCGCAGCTCCCGGTGATTCCGGTGCGCGCTATCCAGAACGCCGGCACGCGCCGCTTCATGCAGTTCCAGCGCGAGGTGCTCGACGAATTCCGCGCCGGCAAGATCGACCAGTCTGCCGCGCGGCTGAAGATCGAACACTTCTGGGCCGGCCAGTTGCGCAATGCCGTCATCAACGGCGACGTCGAAAACGGCTCGCTGATGGCCGGTCAAAGCGTCGGGATGGTGAGGCGCATCGAGCCGACAGCGGCGATCATCGACGAACTCGTGTCTGACGCGGTCGACGCGCTGGCTCGACGGGGCTAAACCGCAAACAGTGTGCGCGGCGATCAGCAACGCGCGGAAATCGCGAACGAAAACGGAACGCGGATGCCGTCCACATCCGAGACAATGCCCAACGCGTTGCGGCGCCTACGGGATTTCTGGTTTACTGGCTCTTGCGCGATCAGCATTCTGCGGGGAAGGGACGGGTGGTGCGCACCAGCCCTGCGCTGCCTAGTAACCCTTCCTTAACCATAAGCAGTTGAGATTCGTGCGGGCCCCGTGGGGATGCGGGGCGGAGTTCGATTCCATGACCAATATCACGCCGCTCGATCTCGACCCGAACCGCCGCGACCCGGATCGCCGCCTGCATTTGCGCGGTGTGCCCGATGATCGCAGTCAGCGCTACCAAGGGATTGGCACCGAGTTCGCCGCTGCACGCGTACAGTCCGGCGTGGACGTCGTGCAGGTCGCGACGACGCTGCGCATCCGCAAGGAACATCTCGCCGCCATCGAGGAAGGCCGCTTCGGCGATCTGCCGGCGCCAGCATACGCGCTCGGCTTCGTGCGCTCGTACGCCGACTACCTCGGACTCGACCCAGCTGCCGCGGTCGAAGCATTCAAGCAAGAGACCAGCACGTCGCGCCGCCGCACGCCCCTCGTGTTCCCGACCGCTGAACCGGTCGAGCGCGTTCCGCGCGGCTGGCTGCTCGGCATGTCGGCGGTGCTCGCCGCTGTCGTGTTCGGCGCCTGGTACTACGCCGAGCGTACCGGTGTGTCGTTGGTCGATCGCGTGCCGTCGCCGCCGGTGGATCGCGCCGTCGCCGCTGCCAACCCGAATACGATCACCGGCGGAAACCTCGGCGTCATCGACGTCCGCGCCGCCAACGCGGTGACCGCGCCGCGCATCGACCCGCCCGCCATTCCACAGACGGCCCCCGCCGCTCCGGCGGGGCAGACGCTGGATCCGGCGATCGGCCGCGTGCTCGGCGTATTGCCGGTGACGCAACCGGTGCAGGCCGCGCCACCGCCCGCCGCCACCGCCCCACGCACGACAACGCCGCCGGCTGCCGCGACTCCGCCCGCAACTCCGCGGGCGCCGGCACCCAACGTTGCCGCGACGCCTGCTCCTGCCATTCCTGCGGCGACGCCCGCACCGGTCGAGACTGCCGTTGTCACCACGCCTCCGGCCGCAACGCCGGACGTCGCCGCCGCACCCGCAACGCCTGAGGCCGCGCGCGAGCCTGAGATTGCCGCGCTCGATCCGGTTCCGTCGCCCACCGCGCCCGCGCCGGCCGAGCCGGTCGCCGTCGTCGAAGAGTTCACGCCGCCCGCTGCTGCCGCTGCCGCAGTCGTGGCCGCCGAGCCGCTGGTGACGACCCCCACCATCCTTGCGCCGCCCGCGCCGCAAGTCGCCGCCGCCGTGGCGCCGCCGCTGCCGATGGTCGCGCCGATCGTGCCGCCCGCCGCACCCGTCGATCTCGTTCTCGCCAACCGCGAAGGCCAAATCTTTGGTGCAACGAGCGGCCGCGTCGTCGTGCTGGCGCACCAGGACAGCTGGGTGCAGATCACCGGTGCTGCCGGCGAATTGCTGCTCACCCGCATCTTGCGCGCCGGCGACAAGTACATCGCGCCGGCTCGCGAAGACCTCGTGATGATGACCGGCAATGCTGGCGCCCTTGAGGTGTCGGTGGACGGCAAGGTGATCCCGCCGCTCGGTCCGCCGGGCACGGTGCGCCGCAATGTCTCTCTGTCGGCCGAGAAGCTGCTGAACGGCACCGCCGTTCAGCCCTAAGCCCTCCGTTCTTTCGCTTCGCGTGGCAGCGACCCCCGCCGCGGTCGCCGCACGTCGCCTGCGTACCCAACGTCTGGCGGGGCAACCGGCAGCGTCGCCGGAAGCGGTCGTCCTCTCGCTCGGTGCCGTCCAGTCCCAGGACTACCTCGGCGCCAAGTGGGCACTCGCGCAGCGCACTAAGGGCGCAATCACCAGCGCCGATCTCGACGCGGCATTCAACGCCGGCACCATCCTGCGCACCCACGTACTGCGACCGACGTGGCACTTCGTGCTGCCCGCCGACATCCGCTGGTTGCTTCAGGTGACTGCACCGCGTGTGCGTAAGCTGGCGGCGTACTACGATCGCCAGTTCGAGATCGATGCGGCAACGCGCAAGCGCAGCCGTACCGTCCTCAATGGGGCGCTGCGCGGAACGTCGGTCACGCGCGCCGACATCGGCAGAGCACTTTCAGCGGCCGGCATTGAGGCGAGCGGACAGCGCCTCGGGCTTCTCGTGATGCATGCCGAGCTCGACGCGATTGTGTTTAGCGGGCCGCTGCGCGGGAAGCAGTTCACATACGCGCTTGTCGATGAGCGCGCGCCCGCGGCGCCTGTGCTCAGCGAGGAGGAAGCCCTCGCCAAGCTGACGCTGCTCTACTTCACCGGACACGGCCCGGCGTCTCTGGCGGACTTCGGTTGGTGGTCCGGATTGACTCAAGCCGACGGCAAGCGCGGCGTGGCACTGGTGGCCGATCAACTGGACCACGAATCGATTGACGGCACCGGCTACTGGTCGGCCGATAACGCGACCCTCCCACGGCGGACCGCGCCACGGGTCCATCTGTTGCCGAACTATGACGAGTTTCGCCTACAAGGATCGCCAGGCTTCCTTGCACGGCC
>CAMDCA010000006.1 GCA_945889645.1 Rhizobium sp. Q54 | reverse complement strand
GGCCAGATCAACATGCGCAAGGTCGATGGCTGGCAGACGCTCACCACCAAGACCGACGACCGGCCGATTGACCTGGCCGCCTGAACCGATACCTTCAACCTACCGGAGACCGCGTCATGCCAATTCCAACACAACCAGCGACGGCACCGCCTGACCAGGCCAATCCCTTGCCGCTGAATCTCAACTTCTTGGATCGGCTCTGAGGGCGAAAGACTGGTCGTTCATGGCTCCTCTGGGGGCGCGCGGCTACTCAGCACGCTCGGTGCAACACAGGTACAGAACAGGAACGCGCGCGGAGTCGGGTCTAGATATTGAAGTCCCCCAGCCCGGTTGGGCGGACAATATCGGGAGTTGCGACCTCCGCATCCTTGACTCTATACGTAGTGTGCGCTACATTTTGGGTTCATGGTCTCCGCCGCGCACAGGCACTCAGATGAATCCGCAACCCCCTGATCCGCGTACCCCGCTCGCAATGCTTGCCCCCACAGACTCCGATCCGAGCGCAAATCCCCGTACCTACGGCAACTACGGCGCCCCGCTCCTCCCCGCCGCCCCCGCTCCCTTGCCATTCGTAGAATCGCCCGTACCTTCGGTGATCTACGGTGCTGCCAGGCCCACCAACGGTCCGTTCGCCGCACCGATCTTCCCGGTGTCTACGGCGCCCGCGTCTGTGTAGGGTCCGCGACCGAAATCGCCTCCGCATCCTCCGTTGTTGTCCGATCCCATGGCCCCCATCGTCCGTTTCGCTCCGTCGCCCACCGGCGACCTCCACATCGGCAGCGCGCGCACCGCGCTGTTCAACTGGCTGTACGCCAAGCACACCGGCGGGCAGTTCCTGTTGCGCATCGAGGACACCGACGCCGAGCGTTCGACCACCGCCGCGATCGACGCGATCTATGAGGGGCTGCGCTGGCTGGGCTTGGCTTGGCACGGCGACGCCGTGCTGCAGTCCAAGCGCGCGCCGCGCCACCGCGAGGTCGTCGAGGCGATGCTGGCCGCCGGCAACGCCTATCGCTGCTACTGCTCGCCGGCCGATCTGGAGGAGATGCGCGCCCAGCAGAAGGCCGGCGGCCTGCCGATGCGCTACGACGGCCGCTGGCGCGATCGCGATCCTGCGGACGCGCAGGCCGGCGTGAAGCCGGTCATCCGCCTCAAGGCGCCGCGCACCGGCGAGACCCTCATCGCCGACCAGGTACAGGGCGACGTGCGCTTCGCCGCCGAACAGCTCGACGACATGGTGCTGCTGCGCGGCGATGGCAGCCCGACCTACATGCTGGCGGTCGTGGTGGACGACCACGACATGGACATCACCCACATCATCCGCGGCGTCGATCACCTCAACAACGCCGCCCGCCAGATGCAGATCTATCTGGCCATGGGCTGGCGCGTGCCGGTGTTCGCCCACATCCCGCTCATCCACGGCCCAGACGGCGCCAAGCTGTCCAAGCGCCACGGCGCCCAGGGCGTCATGGAATACGAGAAGCTCGGCTACCGGCCCGAGGCGATGCGCAACTACCTGGCCAAGCTGGGCTGGGCGCACGGCGACGACGAGATCTTCTCCACCGACCAGACCATCCAGTGGTTCGACCTGCCCGGCATCGGCCGCTCCGCCGCGCGCTTCGACTACGACAAGCTGCGCAGCCTCAACGGCCACTACATCCAGTCGGCCGATCCGGCCCAGCTCGCCACCGAGGTGCTGGCCCGCGTGCCGCGCCTGCCCGAGCTCGACCCGGCGTTCGCCGGCCAGACCATCGCCCTGCACCCGCAGGCGGCGGCGCGCATCCGCACGCTGATCCCCGACCTCGCCAAGCGCGCCAAGGACATGAACGAGCTGGCGTCCAACGCCGCGCCGTTCGCGCTGGCCGGCCCCCTGCCCGTCGATGCCAAGGCCGAAGCGCTGCTCAAACCGGAGGCACGCGCCCTGCTCGGCCGCCTGGTGCCGGTGCTCAGCGCGGTCAACGATTGGTCAGTCACTGCCCTCGATGCAGCCGTCCGCACCCTGGCCGAGGCCGAGTCGCTCAAGCTCGGCGATGTCGCGCAGCCGATGCGCGCGGCGCTCACGGGACGGACGACGTCGCCCGGCGTGTTCGAGGTGCTGGTGGCACTTGGACGCAACGAAGGATTGGCGCGACTTCGCGCCCAGGCTCGCTAGCCAGCGGCGACAAACGACCTATACTCTGAGCCTAGGCGGTGCAGCCGCACATCGAACGAGTGCCATGGCCAAGGAAGCAGCGAAAGTGATGAGGGGGGAGCCTAAGCTCACGGAGCGTCCCGGCGGCATGCGCGCGACCGACGGCGCCCACCGCAGCACGGTCACCCTGACCGACAACTCCAGCGGCCGCAGCTACGAATTCCCGCTCCAGCAGGCGACCGTCGGCCCGCCGGTGTTCGACATCCGCAAGCTCTACAACGAGACCGGGATGTTCACCTTCGACCCGGCCTTCATGTCCACGGCGAGCTGCGAGTCGAAGATCACCTACATCGACGGCGAGGAAGGCATCCTCCTCTACCGCGGCTATCCGATCGAGGACCTGGCCGAGCGCAGTTCATTCCTCGAAGTCGCCTACCTGCTCCTGCACGGCGAGTTGCCCAGCAAGGCCGAGTTCACCGACTTCAACACCAAGATCACCCGCCACACCATGATCCACGAGCAGCTGACCCAGCTGTTCCGTGGCTTCCGCCGCGACGCCCATCCGATGGCCGTCCTGGTCGGCGTCGTCGGCGCCATGAGCGCCTTCTATCCGGGCGAGTCGGCGGGTGCGGCGCACGCCAGCGCGCGCCTGTCCAACATCCATCGCCTGATCGCCAAGATCCCGACCATCGCCGCGATGGCCTTCAAGTACTCGGTCGGCCAGCCCTTCATGTACCCGCGCAACGACCTGTCGTTCGCCGGCAACTTCCTCCACATGGTGTTCGCGGTCCCGGCCGAGGAATACAAGGTCAACCCGGTGCTTGAGCGCGCGCTGGACGACATCTTCATCCTGCACGCCGACCACGAGCAGAACGCCTCCACCAGCACCGTGCGTCTGGCGGGTTCGTCGGGCGCCAACCCGTTCGCCTGCATCGCCGCCGGCATCGCCTGCCTATGGGGACCCGCCCATGGCGGCGCCAACGAGGCGGTGCTGAACATGCTCGAAGAGATCGGCAACAAGAAGCGCATCCCGGAATTCATCGCCCGCGCCAAGGATAAGGACGATCCGTTCCGCCTGATGGGCTTCGGCCACCGCGTTTACAAGAACTTCGATCCGCGCGCCCAGGTGCTGCGCAAGCGGGCCCACGAGGTGCTGGATGAGCTCGGCATGCGCGGTGAGCCGCTGCTGGAGCTTGCCCAGGAACTGGAGCGCATCGCGCTCGAAGACGAGTACTTCGTCGAGCGTAAGCTGTACCCGAACGTCGACTTCTACTCGGGCATCATCCTGCGCGCGATGGGCTTCCCGTCCAGCATGTTCACGGCGCTGTTCGCCGTCGCGCGCTCGGTCGGCTGGTGCGCCCAGTGGGCCGAGATGATCGCCGACCCCCTGCAGAAGATCGGCCGCCCGCGCCAGCTCTACACCGGCTCCGCCAAGCGCCCCTACGTGCCGATCACCGCCCGCGAGGACTAGTCTGCCCTGGCGGTCGATGCCGGCATCCGCCCGTCGATGACCTTGAGCACCGCTTCGGCCGCCGCCATCGACGGCGATCCAGCGGCCGGCGTCAGCGCCGCAAGCGCCTCTGCCCCCGCGCTCCGCTGCCTGTTCCGCGCCACCGGATCGTTGAGCAGGGTCAGCACCGCCTCGGTCAGGCGCTCCGGCGTGCAGTTGCCCTGCAACAGCTCTGGCACCACCGGCCGCTTGAGCAGGATGTTGACTAGGTGCACATACGGGCTTCTTGCCATGCGCCGCACCAGCATCCACGTCAGCGGGTGCAGCTTGTACGCCACCACCGTCGGCGTGCGCGCCAGTGCCAACTCCAACGCCACAGTGCCCGACGCAGCGATCGCCGAATTGGCCGCCGCCATCGCGTCGTACTTCTCGGTGTTGCCCGGCAGAATGATGGCCGGCAGCTTCCACGCAGCGACCGCCGCGCGAATGTCCGCCTCAAGGTGCGGCACCGCCGGCACCACGACTGTCAGGCCAGGAACCTGGGCGCCAAGGCGCCGCGCCGTCTCGCCGAACGGAGGCAGCAAGCGGCTCGACTCGCTGCGGCGGCTGCCCGGCAGGATGCACAGCAGCGGCGTAGCGCTGGCCAGAGAATGCCGGGCGCGGAAGGCAGTGCCGTCGCCCTTGCCCGCACCGGTCTCGATCACCGGATGGCCGACGAACGTGCTGCGCAGGCCTTCGACCTCGAAGTACGGCGGCTCGAACGGCAGCAGGGTGAGCAGGTGGTCGAACAGCGGCGCGATCTTGCGCGCCCTGCCCGCCTTCCACGCCCACACGGTGGGCGCGACGTAGTGGATCAGGTTGAGCTTCTGCGGCTTCAAACGCCGCGCCAGGCGGAAGTTGAAGCCCGGTGAGTCGATGGTGACGACCGCGTCCGGGCCACTGGCCAGCGCGTGGTCCTCGACCTCGCGCAGCCGGCGCATCAGCTGCGGCACGCGCAGCAGCACTTCCATGATGCCCATCAGGCTGAGTTCCTGCATGGGGAACAACGACGCCAGACCGCGCGCCTCCATCTGCGGGCCGCCGACGCCGGAGAACCGCACCGCGCCGCCGGTCAGCGTCTGAAGCGCGCCCATCAGGCCAGCGCCGAGGGCGTCGCCGGACGCCTCTCCCGCCACCAGCATGATGTGCAGCGTGCGGTGGGCTCGGGCGACGGTCAGGCAAGCTCCTGGGCGCTAAGGCTGTAGACGAAAAGCCCCGCCGCATCGGCCGCCGCCACCAGATCGGCGCGGCCCAGCACCAGCGTGCCGTCGGCCTCGAAGGCGACGCCGGCAAGGCCGGCAGCCTTCAATCCCTCGATGGTCGTCGGGCCGAGGGCCGGCAGATCGGCGCGGCGTTCTTGGGCGATCTTCTTCAGCTTCACCAGCACGCCGGGAGCGCCTTCGCGGCGCAGGTCGCCGCAGCGGCGCAGCAGGGCGTCAGTCCCCTCCACCGCCTCGACGCCGAGGACGATGCCCTGCTGCACGACCACCGCGTGACCGACATCGACCGCACCCAAGGCACGGGCAACGGCGATGCCGCGGCGGATGTCGGCGCGCTGGGCGTCGGTCGGCGCCGTGGCGCCGAGCGGGCCTGGCGGCGCAATCAGGTCGGTGAGCAGGTCGTCGGCACCGAGGACGCGGAAGCCTTCGCCCTCCAATTCAGCGATCAGCACGCGCAGCAGCGCGTCATCCCCACCGGCCGCCGCGACCTTGGCGATGACCATCAGGCCGCGGGCATCGGGGCGCAGCGACGACAGCGACGGCCGGCGCATCTTGCCGGCGAGCACCACCGCATCGCACCCGGCCTCGCGCAGCGCACGGAACGTCTTGCCGACCGCGGCGATGTCTATCCAGGCGTGACGTACATTGGCGACTGTCGCCTCATCCGTGAATCCGTTGAACGCGACGACGAACGGCTCGCGCCCGCCGGCACGGCACGCCGCAATCAGGAGCAGCGGCAGGCTGCCGCTGCCGGCCAGGATGCCGATCGTGTGGGTGGCGGCGGGAACCGCGGCGGCCAAGCTCACTAGCTGCCCCGCGCGACCTTCGGCTGGCACAGGCCACGATCCGACTGAGCGCCGATGAAGCCAAGGACTTCGTTGACCAGCGCGTTGGCGCCGAACTTCTCGACCGCATCGGCAAGGCGCTCCTGGAAGGTGCCTTCCTCGCCGAACAGCATGCGGTAGGCTTTCTGCAGTTCGTGAATGGCGTCGCGATCGAAGCCGCGGCGCTTGAGGCCGACGAGGTTCAGTCCCGCCAGATGGGCGCGTTCGCCCATCACGGTGCCGAAGGGGATGACGTCCTGCTCGACGCCCGACATGCCGCCGATCATGGCGTGGGCCCCGATGCGAACAAACTGGTGCACGCCCGACCCGCCACCAAGGATCGCATGGTCGCCAACCTCGACGTGACCGCCGAGGATCGCGTTGTTGACCAAGATGACGTGGTTGCCGATCTTGCAGTCGTGCGCGATGTGCGCCCCGGCCATGATGAGACAGTCATCGCCAACGCTGGTCACCATGCCGCCGCCGGTGGTGCCGGGGTTTATGGTGACGTTCTCGCGGATGCGACAGCGCGCGCCGATGATCACCTCGGACGGCTCGCCCTTGTACTTGAGATCTTGGGGCGCGTGGCCGACGCAGGCGAACGGAAAGAGTTCGACCTTCGGCCCGATGCGCGTGCGCCCGGCGACGACGACGTGCGAGTGCAGGACCGACTCCGGTCCGATCTCGACGTGCGGACCGATGTGGCAGAACGCGCCGATGCGCGACCCCGCACCGATGCGAGCGCCCTCGGCGACCAGCGCCGTGGGATGAATGTCCACGGCGCCGGCCTGTTCGGCCGGCTGATGTTTAGCCATCGACGAGCATCGCGCTGAAGTTGGCTTCGGCGACGACCTTACCGTCCACCGTGCTCTTGCCGTCGAACTTCCACACGTTGCCGCGCCGGTGCGTCTTGGTGACGTGGATGCGCATCGTGTCACCCGGCACGACCGGCTTGCGGAAGCGCGCGTTCTCGATCGACAGGAAGTAGACCAGCCTGTTGGACCCGGCCAGCTCGCGCTCGGAGTACGCGACCAGCACGGCGGCCGTCTGCGCCATCGCCTCGACGATCATCACGCCCGGCATGATCGGCCGGGTCGGGAAGTGGCCGACGAAGTGCGGCTCGTTGATGCTGACGTTTTTGATGCCAACCGCGCTTTGGTCGGCCACCAGCTCGACGACGCGATCCACCATCAGCATCGGATAGCGATGCGGGATCATCTGCATGATCTGCAGAACGTCGACGGTGCCGACCTCGATGCCCGTGGTTTCGTTCATGACTCTTCCTCCGTCCCCTCACCGGGAGTCGCGCGGGCCATGCGCGCCAGCAGGGCAGTTTGCCGGTGCCAGACGCGAATGGGAACCGCCGGAAAGCCTCCGACCGTCATGCCGGCCGGTATGTCACGGATGACCCCGCTACCGCCGGCGATGCGCGCCCCCGTGCCGATACGCAGGTGGCCGGCAACGCCGACCTGCCCGCCCACGGCGACGAAGTCGCCTAGAATGGTGCTGCCGGCAATCCCGGTCAGGCCGGCAACGATGCAGCCGCGGCCGAGCTGGGCGTTGTGTCCGATGTGAACCAGGTTGTCGATCCAGCACCCCGCGCCGATCACCGTGTCGGGGCCGGAGCCGCGATCGATGGTGGCGTTGGCGCCGATCTCGACGCCGTCGTGGATGATGACCCGGCCAAGCTGCGGAACCCGGACGTGACCTTTGGGGTCAGGCGCGAACCCGAACCCATCCGTGCCGATGCGGGCCCCCGGATAGACGTTCACCTTGGCGCCGATCAAGGCGTGGGCGATGCTGGCGTTGGCGCCGACTCGGCAGCCAGGCCCGAGCACGACGCCCGGGCCGATGCTGGCGCTGGCGCCAATCACGCAGCCCGCGCCGATCTCCGCCCGGGCCGCGATCGTCGCGCCGGCCTCGACGGTGCATCCCTTGCCGAGGGTGGCGGTCGGAGCAATGACCGCCTGGGGCGCAATGCCGGCCTGCGGCTGGGTTTCGGGGAATAGCAGCGCGGCGGCGCGGGCGTACGCCTTGTGCGGTTCGTTGGACAGGAGAAGCACCGCGCCCGCCGGAGCACGCGCCCGGTGCTTCGGATGCAGCGCGATCACGCCGGCTCGCGTCGCCACCAACTGAGCGGCGTAGCGCGGGTGGTCAAAAAAGCTCAGATCATCGGGCCCGGCGGCATCAAGCGGCGCGACGCTGTGAATGCGCCTGCCGCCATCGCCCGCCACCGTGGCGCCGACCCGTTGCGCGAGTTCCGTCGCGCTGAACGGCTCCGCGGCAACAAAGAAGCGCGGATCCGGCATTACGGAGGCGGCAGAGTGACGGCAACCGTCGGCAGGCGAAGATCCACGCGCACCAGCGCCTCGTTGGTGATGTCGAGGGCCGGCAGCGGCACCAGGACGGCATTGCGGTCGAGGACGAGGTTGAAGCCGCGCTCGCGCTGCAACTCGCCGAGGGCCGTGACGATCGCCGCCGTGACCTTGCCCATAGCGTCGCTGAACAGGCGATCGAGGGTGCGGTTGCGTTCTTCTACCAGGCGCTGGGCGCGATCCACGGCCGCCTCGAATTCGCGCCGGCGCGCGGCAAAGGCCTCGGCGGAAAGGATCGCCTGCTGGCGCTGCAGCTCCTGCTCCTGGGTGCGCAGCTGATCTTCGAGCTTGCTGATCTCGGCCGAGTAGACTTCCTGAATCGCGGCCATCTGGCGCTGGATGTCCTTGGCGGCGGCGGAATTGGTGCGCACCTGGGCGACGTCGATGACTGCAACGATCGCCGCCGGAATGGGCCCCGCCGGCGTCGCCGGCGCGACCGCTTTGGGGACGACCGGCGCAGCAGGTGCCGTCGCCTTCGGCGTCACCTGCGGCGGCGTGGTGGCCTTAGGGACCGCCTGGGCCAGCGCGCTCGGCGCCAAAAGTCCCGACGCCCAGAACAGTGCGGCGAGCAATCCCAACACTCTAGCGATCATCCGCGAATCCTCTTGATGCAAGAAACTAGAAGCGCGACCCGAAGCTGAATCGGAAGCGCTCGCTGCGGTCAAACTCCTCGACCTTCAACGGCCAGGCGAAATCGAAGCGAATCTGCCCGACCGGCGACCTCCACGACAACCCAAAGCCGTAGGTGATGCGCGGCGCGCTGCTGTCCAGGATGCCTGCCTTCGGCAGGCCCGCATCCCACAGGGCGCCGACCTCGGAGAACACGCTGCCGCGCACGCCGAGGTCCCTGGGCAGGCCGACCGGGAAGCTCACCTCGCCCGAACCGACGTAGTAGTACTTGCCGCCGAGCGAATCGAGGGTATCGGCGTCGCGCGGGCCGATGCCCGAGCTCCGGATGCCGCGGAAGTTGTCCCCGCCGACGAAGAATCGGTCGGCGATCGAGACGTCCTTGCCGAGTTCGGCAAGGTATCCGGTCTCGCCACCGAACGTTGCGATGACATCCTGGTCCCACAGCGGCCTGTGATACTCGCCGCTGACAGTGGTCTTCAGGAACCGGGACGTGCCGCCCAGCCCAGCCAACTCCTGGTTGAGCCGCAGGACATAGCCGTCAGTCGGAAACAGCACGTCGTTGCGCTTGTCGTACAGCAGCGAATAGGCGACCGACGAAATAACGCGGGAACCCTCCTGCTCGCGGACGAAGCGCGACGCGTCTGCGCCGACGTTTTCGATGCCCACCTGGCGCAAGGTGTAGCGGAAGTTCGAACTCAAGAACTCGGCCAGCGGCAAGCCGGCGCGCAGCGAAAAGCCCTTGGTCGAAAGCTCGTACGACGAGGTCCGGCGCAGGTCGCTGGTGCGCGAGAACAGGTCGAAGCCGGCGGCGATGCCGCGCCCCAGGAAGTACGGCTGGGTGAACGACAGGTCGATGTCCTGGCGCCGCGTCGCCCATGTCAGGCCGAGTCGCAGTTGCAAGCCGCGACCCAACAAGTTGCGCTCCGACAGGCTGACATCGGCGACGAACTGGTCGGTGGTCGAATAGCCGAAGCCAAACACAAGCTCGCCGGTCGAGCGTTCGCGCACCGTCATGTTGATATCGACGCGATCCGCCGGCCCGACGCCTTGCAGTTCGGGCGGCAGCGGTGGTTCGGCGCGGCGCTGGGCCACCTGCACATCGTCGAAGTAACCGAGCGCGCGGATGCGCTGGATCGAGCGCTGCACCTTGGCGGTGTTGAAGGCGTCACCTTCGGCGAGGCGGAACTCACGCCGGATCACCGAGTCGAGGGTGCGGACGTTGCCGGCGATGTTGATGCGGTCGACGTAGACACGCGGGCCCTCGGCGATCTCGTACACCACGGCCATGGTGCGGGCCTCGGCGTCGCGCGTGATGCGCGGCCGGATGTCCACGAACGCGTAACCATATCGGCCAGCCTCGAACGTCATGTCGAGAACCGTGTCTTCGACCTGGTCGGCGTTGAAGATCCTGCCGGCGAGCGTCTTGATCGCGCCGCGCAGGATGGCGACGTCGAGTTCCGGGATGCGCGAAACGACGTCGATCGCGCCAAAGCGGTAGCGCTCGCCCTCCAACAGCGTGAAGGTCAGGAAGAAGTCGCGGCCGTCCGGCGTCAGCTGCGCGACCGCGGAACTGACCTGGAAGTCGGCGTAGCCGCGCGCGTTGTAGTAGCGCCGCAACTGTTCCTGGTCGAACGCCACGCGATCCGGATCGTAGGTGTCGTCGGTGGTCAGGAATCTCCACCAGCGCGCTTCCTTGGTCTGGATCGCGGAACGCAACTGGTTGTCGCTGAAAGCGTCGTTGCCGACGAAGCGGATACGGCGAATGCCGGTCTGCGGACCTTCGTTGATCTCGAACACGAGATCGACGCGGTTCTGCGGCAGCTGGATGACTTTGGGCTCGATGGTCGCCGCGAAGCGGCCGTTGCGGTGGTAGACCTGCAACAGCCGCTGGACGTCGGCCTGGACCCGGCCGCGCGTGAACACCACGCGTGGGCGCAACTGGACCTCGGGCTCGAGGACCTCGTCGCCGACGGCGCGGTTGCCTTCGAAGGCAATGCGGTTGATGACCGGGTTCTCGACCACCCGCACCACCAGGGCCGCGCCGACTTGTGAGATCGAGACGTCGGCGAACAGGTTGGTGGCGAACAGGTTCTTGAGCGAGCTATCGACCCGCAGCGGATCGGCCGGGTCGCCCGGGCGAAGCTCCAGGTAGGAGAGAATCGTTTCGCGCTCGATGCGCTGATTGCCCTCGATACGAATCTCGGCGATAGGCGGCACCTGCTGTGCGGCGACATCGGCAATGCCGAGCCCCACAAGTAGGCATGCCGCGAGTATGCGCAGCCAATGCGTCACGAATCCCCCGCTGTCCCCGCGCCCGTCGACTAAAAGAGTTCGCGCATGATGTCGATCATGCCGTCCGGCCGCACAAAATCACGCCACGTGGCGAAGATCATCAGCATCAACACCAGGGCCAAACCAAGTCGGAAGCCGTACTCCTGCGCGCGCGGCCCAAGCGGGCGGCCGCGCACGGCCTCGAATGCGTAGAACAACAGATGGCCGCCGTCGAGCAACGGCACCGGGAACAGATTGATCAGACCGAGGCTGATCGACAGCAGGGCGATCAGCTCCAACACAGGCTCAAGGCCGAACTGCGCCACCTCGCCCGACAACTGGGCGATACCGACCGGGCCGCGCAGGTCGTCGGCGGGTGCGGTGCCGGAAATCATGCGGCCGACGGTGACCAGGGTCTGGGCGCTGACGAACCACGTCTGCTTGCCGGCGTACCAGACCGCTTCGATCGGGTTGCGGCGAATCTGCTCAAAGCCGGAGGCGCGGACGCCGAGATAGCCGACCTGGCGCTCCTTGCCGGAGCGGTCGATGAGAACGCGTGTGCCCGGCGTCGCGTTCAGCACCACCTGCGCGCCGTCGCGCAGGAGGACGAACTCCATTTCGCGGCCGGGGCTGGACAGCACGATCTGCATCAGGTCTTCGAAGCGCTGCACCGAGAAGCCGTCGATCTCGACGACGCGGTCGCCGCCGCGGAATCCCGCCGCGGCAGCCACGGTGTCGGGCTGGACCTCGGCGATCACCGGCGACGTGTAGGGCTGGCCGAACGTCGCGTACATCCCGGCGAACACCAGGATGGCGAACAGAAAGTTGGTCACGGGACCTGCCACGACAATCGCGGCGCGGCTCGCCAGCGGCTTGTGGTGGAAGGAGAACTGGCGATCTTCCGGCGCGATTTCCGCGCCCGGTCCGGCCGAACTGGGCCCGGTATCGCCGAAGAACTTCACGTAGCCGCCGAGCGGCAGCCAGCTGATCTTCCAGCGCGTGCCGGTCTTGTCGGTCCAGCCGACGATTTCGCGCCCAAAGCCAATGGAGAATGTTTCGACCCGCACACCGGCGCGGCGCGCGACCAAGTAGTGCCCCATCTCGTGCACGAACACGAGAATGGTGATCAGGATCAGGAAAACGCCGACCGAATAGAGCCCGTTCATGTGCGGTTCAGCTCAGGCTAACGCGCGCCGGACGGCCCGCCGTAGGCTCGATCAGAGCTGCGG
This sequence comes from Rhizobium sp. Q54, assembly GCA_945889645.1. Taxonomy (GTDB): domain Bacteria; phylum Pseudomonadota; class Alphaproteobacteria; order UBA2966; family CAIVPW01; genus CAIVPW01. The sequence continues at coordinate 53,841 of CAMDCA010000006.1, read as the reverse complement.
CGGCGCGGCGCGCCATTGCATCGACTTCCAGGACGTCGCCCAGCGTAGTGACCGGCAAGCTGTCGGTTCTGGCGAGCGTCTCCTCGACCGTACGGGCGATGTCGAGGAAACCGATCTTTCCCGCCATGAATCCTTCAACCGCGACTTCGTTGGCGGCGTTAAGAATTGTAGGTGTCGCCCCCCCGCTTTGCAAGGCTTGGCGGGCCAAACGCAAGGCCGGAAACCGCTGTTCGTCGGGCGGGAAAAAGGTAAGTGCGCCTAGGGCCGCGAGGTCCAACCGACGGGCAGGAAACGACAGCCGGTCGGGCCACGCCAGGGTGTAGGCGATGGGCGTGCGCATGTCGGGCGCGCCCAATTGCGCCAGCACCGAACCATCGACGTACGCCACAAGGCTGTGGACCACGGATTGCGGGTGCAGGAGCACATCGATTCTTGGTTCGGGCATCCCGAATAGATGGTGTGCCTCGATGATTTCGAGGCCCTTATTCATCATCGTCGCCGAATCGATCGAGATCTTGCGGCCCATCACCCAATTCGGGTGTGCAACGGCCTGGGCTGGCGTCACCGTGGCCATGCGCGCGGTGTCGAACTCGCGGAACGGACCGCCCGACGCCGTGAGGATGATGCGATCGACGGAGTCGCGATTGCGCGCCTCGAAGCACTGGAAGATGGCGTTGTGCTCGGAGTCCACCGGCAGCAGCGTCGCGCCGGCAGCCTCGACTTCAGCCATGACAAGGGCGCCGGCACACACCAGGACTTCCTTGTTGGCGAGCGCAACGATGGCGCCCCGGCGCACGGCGGCGAGCGTGGGCTCAAGGCCGGCCGCGCCGACGATGGCGGCCATCACCCAGTCGGCCGGGCGCGAGGCCGCCTCGACGATGGCTGACGGTCCTGCCCCGACTTCGATACCGGTGCCGGCCAGGGCGGCCTTGAGGTCGGCGAAGCAGGTCCGGTCGCAGATCGCCACGAAGCGAGGGCGCAGCAGGCGCGCCTGTTCAGCCAGCAGCGCGACGTTATTGTTGGCGGTCAGCGCCTCGACGGCGTAGCCGCCCGCGGCCAGCAGGCTGACGGTGCTGGTGCCGACCGAGCCCGTCGAGCCGAGAATCGTAACGCTGCGCGGCCGCTCCGCCGTATGCGGGGCAGGAAGACCCGGCCGCCGCGCGGCTACAACCATAGTGCGAGGAAGGTGGCGAGGACCGGCAGGGTTGCCATCGTGCTGTCGAGGCGATCGATGACGCCACCGTGGCCGGGAATCAGGTTGCCTGAATCCTTGACCTGGAAGTGGCGCTTCACCTTGGACTTGCCGAGGTCGCCGACCTGCCCGACGAGGGACAGCAGCGCCCCCACCGCACCGACCGACCACAACGGGACTGGCGGCGCAAAATGACCAACCACCAGTGCGGCGACGGTCGCGGCGACGACGCCACCAACCAGGCCAGACCAAGTCTTGCCGGGGCTGATGGCCGGCGCGAGCTTGGGCCCGCCAAAGGTCTTGCCGGCAAAGTACGCGCCGGTATCCGTTGACCAGATCACGGCGAACAGGCCGAGGATGGCGAGCCGTCCCCATTCGGAGTCGCGGATCCACACCCCGGCGATCGCCGGGATGCCGACGTAGAGCAAGCCACCAACCAGCCAGCGGGCATCGCGGCCGCGACCACGCGCAAGGATCGCGGTCAGCACGGCGGCCACCAGTACGAGCACGAACGCGGCTCCGACGCGCCCGGTGCCGGTCATCACAACCGCCGCGGCGCACGCCGCCGCCGCCAACGCGCCGAATGGACCGAAGGCCGGGCCGCCGCACAGGCGATCCCATTCGTAGGACGCAAGGATGGCGATCACCGCCATGAGGAACTTGAAGGTCCAGCCGCCGATGTAGGCACCGGCCAATGCGATGATGGCCATGACAACTGCCGAGGCGACGCGCAAGGTGAGCGCATCGCGTTGCGCCGTCGCAGTGGTTTCGGACGCGCTAGCCACGCGAGGCGCCATAGCGGCGGTCGCGGCGGTGGAATTCGGCGATGGCCGATTCCATGCTCTCGCGGGTGAAGTCGGGCCAGTTGGCGTTGACGAATACCAGTTCCGCGTAGGCGGCTTGCCACAACAGGAAGTTGGACAGGCGCTGCTCGCCGCTGGTGCGGATCAGGAGATCCGGATTGGGGATGCCGTCGGTGGACAGGCGCGCGGCGAACATCGTCTCGTCGATGTCGTCGGGACGCACGGTGCCGTGAGCGGCGTCGCGCGCCAGCGAGCGCGCGGCATGCACGATCTCTTCGTGGCTGCCGTAGTTGAGCGCCACGACCACGACCAGGCCTTCGTTGTGCCGGGTGCGTGACTCGGCGGCCTCGATCTCGGTGACGATGTCGGGCGCCAGGCGTTCGCGCGAACCGATGAAGCGCAGGCGCACGCCCTGGGCCTCGAGTTCGCCGACTTCGCGGCGCAGGTAGTAGCGCAGCAGCGACATGAGGTCTTCGACCTCGGCCACCGGGCGCTTCCAGTTCTCGGACGAAAATGCGTATAGCGTCAGGTAGCGGACGCCGAGTTCGCGGCAAGCCCGCACCGCGGCCCGCGCCGCCTCGGCCCCGCGCTGATGACCCGCCACCCGCGGCAGGCCGCGCGCCTTCGCCCAGCGTCCGTTGCCATCCATGATGATGGCAATGTGCACGGGCGGCTTGGCCGCGACGGCGCTGGTGGAGACGGGTTCGATCATCGCAATCAGACTTGCATGATCTCGCGTTCCTTGTTGGCCAAGGTCTCGTCGATGCGGGCGATGGTGGCGTCGGTTTCCTTCTGCACCAAGTCGGACAGCTTGCGGTGCTCGTCCTGTGCGATCTCGCCCGCCTTCTCCAGCGCCTTGAGCTTCTCCATGCCGTCGCGGCGCACGTTGCGCACGGCGATGCGGTGCTGCTCCGAGTACTTGTGCGCGAGCTTGGTAAGATCGCGGCGGCGTTCTTCGTTGAGGTCCGGGATCGGGATGCGGATGTTGGTGCCCTCGACCACCGGGTTGAGGCCGAGCTCGGCGTGGCGGATGCCCTTCTCGACCGCGGCGATCATCGAGCGGTCCCACACCTGCACGGTCAGCATGCGCGCCTCGGGCACGCTGATGTTGGCGACGGTCTTGAGCGGCGCCAGGTTGCCGTAGGCCATGACCATCACCGGATCGAGCAGGCTCGCCGACGCGCGTCCGGTGCGCAGCCCGGTGAATTCCTTCTTGAGATCGTCCATCGCCGCGTTCATCCGGCGCTTGATGTCATCGAAATCGAACTTGGCCATGACTTTCCGCCCCTCTGCGGTCTCAACTCGTCTCGGCGATCGTCGTCCAGGTGCCGCGGCCGGCGACCACGTCGGCGAACGCACCCTGCTCGTGGATGGAGAAGACCAGAATGGGAATGCGATTCTCGCGCGCCAGCGACACCGCCGCAGCGTCCATGACCTTCAGGTCCTTGGACAAAACATCCATGTAGCTCAGGGTATCATATCTGTGCGCCGCCTTGTCCGTGCGCGGGTCCGCCGAGTAGACGCCGTCAACCTGCGTGCCCTTGAACAACGCGTCGCAATTCATCTCGGTGGCGCGCAACGCCGCCGCCGAATCGGTGGTGAAGAACGGGCTGCCGGTACCGCCGGCGAACACCACAACGCGGCCCTTCTCCAGATGGCGGATGGCGCGGCGCCGGATGTAGGGCTCGCACACGGTCGCCATCGGAATGGCCGACAGCACGCGGGCGGGAACGCCCTGCTGTTCGAGTGTGCTTTGCATGGCGAGCGCGTTGATGACGGTCGCCAGCATGCCCATATAGTCGGCGCCGGCGCGGTCCATGCCCGACTTCGCCGCGGCCGAGCCGCGCACGATGTTGCCGCCGCCGACCACGACGCACACCTGGACCTTGGAGGCGTGCACCTCTTTGATGTCGTGGGCGATGCGCCCGACCACCGAATAGTCGATGCCGAACGGAGCGCTGCCGGCGAGAGCCTCGCCCGACAGCTTCAGCAGCACGCGGCGGTAGCGTTGCGCAGGCTTCGCGGTGCTGGGCATCGTCCGCCTCCCGCGGGCTGTGGCTAGTGCTTGGTGGCGGCTGCCACCTCGGCCGCGAAGCCTTCCTGCTTCTTGTCGATGCCTTCGCCGAGCGCGTAGCGCACGAACCCGGTGATCTTCACCGGCGCGCCGACGGTCTTGGCGGCGTCTTCGACGACCTTCGAGACTTTCGTCTCGCCATCGACGACGAACACCTGCTCCAGCAGCACAACCTCGGCGTAGTACTTGCGCACGCGGCCCTCCACCATCTTGGCGATGATCTCGGCCGGCTTGCCCGACGCCTTGGCCTGCTCCTCGAACACCGCGCGCTCGCGCGCGACGAGATCCTTGTTGAGGGTCTCGGGCGTCAACGCCTGCGGATTGGCGGCGGCGATGTGCATGGCAATTTGCTTGCCGAGCGCCATCAGCCTGCCGGCATCGCCGGTCGATTCAAGCGCCAGCAGCACCGCGATCTTGCCAAGCTCGGGCGCCACCGCGTTGTGGACGTACGGCACGACGACGCCGTTCTTGACCGACAGGCCGGCCGAACGGCGGAACTGGATGTTCTCGCCGATGGTCGCGACGGCCGCGACGACGCGGTCCTTCACCGAAACCTGCATGCCGGCGATCGTGCCGGCGGCGGTCTTGTCGTAGTCGCCGTTGTTGGCCAGCGCGACCTGGGCGACCGCGCGCACCAGCTCCTGGAACTTGTCGTTGCGGGCGACAAAGTCGGTTTCCGAGTTGACCTCGACCGCGACGCCCTGGGTGCCCTTCACCGCGACCGCGACGAGCCCGTCAGCGGCGACACGGCCGGCCTTCTTGGCGGCGGCAGCAAGACCCTTGCTGCGCAGCCAGTCGGTGGCCTTCTCCATGTCGCCCTTCGCTTCGATCAGCGCGCGCTTGCAGTCCATCATGCCTGCGCCAGTACGCTCGCGCAGTTCCTTGACCTTGGCGGCGTCGATGTCGCTCACGGTGAAATCCTTTCTTGTCGAGGCGTTGCGTGGATCGGAGCGGACGCTCCGGCTGCCTTACTGGGCGTCCGGAGTCGCTGCCGCCACTTCTTCTGGCTTGCGGCCACCCTCACGGCGTCCGCCGCCACGACGACCCTTGTTGCGCCGCGGCTCCTCGCCGCCGGGCGCGCCCTCGCCAGCCGGAGCCTCGGTGGCTCCACCGACTTCGCCGGACTCGGCCATCTCGGCGCGGATGCCGTCGAGCACCGCCTGCGCCATCAGCTCGCAGTACAGGTTGATGGCGCGCGAGGCGTCATCGTTGCCCGGAATGCCGTAGGTGATGCCGGCCGGATTCGAGTTCGAATCGAGGATGGCGACCACCGGGATGTTCAGGCGGCGCGCCTCGTCGATGGCGATCTCTTCTTTGTTGGTGTCGATGATGAACATGATGTTCGGTAGGCCGCCCATGTCCTTAATGCCGCCGAGCGAACGCTCCAGCTTCTCGCGCTCGCGCTCGAGCTGCAGGCGCTCCTTTTTGGTCAGGCCGCCCTGCTCGCTCTGCTCCGCCTTGGCGTCGAGCGCCTTGAGGCGGCTGATCGAGACCGAGATGGTCTTCCAGTTGGTGAGCATGCCGCCCAGCCAGCGGTGGTGCACGAAGTGCTGACCGGCGCGACGCGCGGCGTCGGCGATCGGCTCCTGGGCCTGGCGCTTGGTGCCGACGAACAGAACACGGCCACCGGCCGCGGCGACGTCGCGCACGGCCTGCAGACCGCGGTGCAGCATCGGCACCGTCTGTTGCAGATCGATGATGTGAATGCCGTTGCGGGCGCCGTACAGGTACTGCGCCATCTTCGGGTTCCACCGATAGGTGCGGTGGCCGAAATGCACGCCAGCTTCCAACAGCTGACGCATCGTGAAATCGGGTAGTGCCATGATCCTTGCTCCGGTTATGCCTCCGCAGGAGTGGTCCGGGGTGGGCCCAGTTGGTGGGCCCGACCGGACACCGGAACGGCGGCCCAGGGGTGCCATAGGCGCCCTTGGGCAAACCGCGATCCTGCGTGCGGGTTGTGACGCCCTCATGGGCGTCCGGCCGGGTTAATAGCCTCTGGAGGGCCCCAAAGGCAAGCGCAGCCTGGCAAAAAGAGGCCTGCGGGCCTCCTTTCCGCTCCCCCGCCTAGGTCTCGCGCAGTTCGGCGACGCCGGGGGTGCGGGCGATGGCCTCGCGGACGGCGGGAGTCAGGGCAAATTTGCCCGGCAAAGCGATCTCGGTCTCGCGGCCGGCCAGGGCGTGGCGGATCACAATCGCCACCTCAGCGCGCCCTCCGTTGCCCTGGCCGAGGATGCGGCAGAGGTCGGCCACCGGCTCGGGGCCGTCCAGCCAGACCCGCAGGCTCGCGGCATGGCGAGAAGCAACCTCGTCGAGGGATTGGATGCCTTGCGCGGTCAGGCGGACCGTGTCGTTCACCGTGCTCGCCTCGGCGGTGACCATGACGGACGAGCCGGGTTCCAGCAATTGCTTGGCCGCGGTCAGGACCTCGGAGAAGAACGTCACCTCGAAGTCGCCGCTGGGATCCGAGAAGGCGACGTGGGCGAAGCGGTTGCCGCGGGCGGAGCGGCGCTCGGTGCGGCGTTCGACGGTGCCGGCGAGTTGCAGCAGGGTCGCGCCGCCCGCCAGCGTGGCCGGAATGTCGGCGCCGGCGGTGACGCGCTTGGCGGCGAGGACGCCGGCGTACGCTTCGAGCGGATGCGCGGACAGGTACAGCCCGAGCGCTTCGCGTTCGCGCTTCAAGGTCTCCATCGTGTTCCACGCCTCGGCCTTGGGCACGTCGAAGGTGCGCTCGGCGCCCGGCAGGCCCGCCGCAAACAGGTTGGCCTGTCCCGCCTCGCGCTCCACGGTCGCGGCGTTGGCATGGCGCAGCATCGTTTCGACGACGCCGTGCACGCGGGCGCGGTTCGGCTCAAGGGTGTCGAACGCACCGGCGAGCGCGAGGTTCTCGACCTGGCGCTTGTTGGCGCTCTTGGGATCGAGCCGCTGGGCGAAGTCGGAGAGTCCTTTGAAGGCACCGCGCCGTGTGCGCTCGATGACCACCGCCGCCATAGCCTGGGCGCCGACGTTGCGCACGGCGGCCAGCGCATAGCGGATCGCCGGCTTGCCCTCCGCCAAGTCTTCGACCGAGAACTCGGTCTGCGAGCGATTGATGTCGGGCGGCAGCACGGCGATGCCCATGCGCTTGGCTTCCTGGCGGAAGGCACCGAGCTTGTCGGTGTTGCCGAGATCGATGGTCATCGACGCGGCGATGAACTCGACCGGATGGTGCGCCTTCAGGTACGCGGTCTGGTACGCGATCAGCGCGTATCCCGCCGAGTGCGCCTTGTTGAAGCCGTAGCCGGCGAACTTGTCCACCAGCTCGAACACATGCTTGGCCTTGTCGGGCGCGACACCCTTGGCCATGGCGCCCTGGATGAAGCGATCCTTCATCGCGTCCATCTCGGCCTTGATCTTCTTGCCCATGGCGCGGCGCAGGTTGTCGGCCTCCGCCATGTTGAAGCCGGCGAACGCCTGGGCGATCTGCATCACCTGCTCCTGGTAGATGACGACGCCGTAGGTGTCCTTGACGACGGGCTCGATCAACTCGTGCAGCTTCTCCGGCTCCTCGCGGCCGTGCTTGCACGCGACGTACTTCGGAATGTTCTCCATCGGGCCGGGCCGATAGAGGGCGACGATGGCGATGATGTCCTCGATGCCCGACGGGCGCACTTCGCGCGTCAGGTTCTTCATGCCCTCGGATTCGAGCTGGAACACCCCCATCGTCTCGCCGCGCGTCAGCATCGCGTAGGTGGCGGCGTCATCCAGCGGCAGTGCGCCGATGTCAACGGTGACCTTGCGCGAGCGCAGGATCTTCACCGTCTTGTCGATGACGTCGAGAGTCTTGAGGCCGAGGAAGTCGATCTTCACCAGACCGGCCGCCTCGACGTACTTCATCGAGAACTGCGTCGCCGGCATCGACGAGCGCGGATCGCGATAGAGCGGCACCAGCTCGATCAGCGGCCGGTCGCCGATCACCACGCCGGCGGCGTGGGTCGAAGCGTGGCGGTAGAGGCCTTCGAGCTTCTGCGCGATGTCGAGCATCTTGGCGACGCGCTCGTCGCCGTCACGCTCGGCCTGCAGGCGCGGCTCGCCGTCGATCGCCTGGGCCAGCGATACCGGGTTGGCCGGGTTGTACGGCACCATCTTGCAGATGCGATCGACCTGGCCGTACGGCAACTCCAGCACGCGGCCGACGTCGCGCAGGGCGGCGCGCGCCATCAACGAACCGAAGGTGATGATCTGCGCGACGCGATCGACGCCGTAGGTGCGCCGGACGTAGGCGATGACCTCGTCGCGGCGCTCTTGACAGAAGTCGATATCGAAGTCCGGCATCGAAATACGATGCGGATTGAGGAATCGCTCGAACAGCAGGCCGAACTGCAGCGGGTCGAGGTCGGTGATCTTCAACGCCCACGCCACTACCGAACCGGCTCCCGAGCCTCGGCCGGGGCCGACCGGGATGTCGTTCTCCCTGGAGAAGCGGATGAAGTCCGCCACCAACAAGAAGTAGCCGGCGAAGCCCATCTTGATGATGACGCCGAGCTCGTAGTCGAGGCGCTCGCGGTAGGCCCCCTGCTCCGTCTCCGGCTTGGCGGCGATGCGCACGCTCAGCCCGGCGTGGGACTGGGCACGCAACAGGTCGGCTTCGGTCTGCCCTTCGGGCAGCGGGAAGCGCGGCAGGATCGGATCGCGCTTCGGCGGCATGTAGGCGCAGCGGCGCGCGACGATGAGCGTGTTGTCGATCGCCTCGGGCAGATCGGCGAACAACTCGCGCATCTCGGCGGCCGACTTGAAGCGATGCTCAGGCGTCATGCGGCGCCGGTTGGGCTCGCTGACGTAGGCGCCGTCGGCGATGCACAGCAGCGCGTCGTGCGCCTCGTACATCCCCACGTCGGCGAAGTACGGTTCGTTGGTGGCGAGCAGCGGCAAGTCGCGCGCGTAGGCGAGATCGATCAGCGCCGCCTCGATGCGCTCCTCGGGCTCCAGCCCGTGGCGTTGCAATTCGACGTACAGGCGGCCGGGGAAAATGCCGGCGAGGCGGTCGAGCGCTTCGGCTGCCTGTGCTTCACGCCGCTCCAACAGCAGACGCCCGACGGGTCCCGCAACACCGCCAGTCAGCGCGATGAGTCCCTCGGCATGGGCCGCAAGCTTGTCCCACGAAACATGCGCCGTCTCGGACGGCTCGGTCTCCAGATACGCGGCGCTCGAGAGCGCCATCAGGTTGCGGTAGCCCTTTTCGTTCTGCGACAGCAGGACAATGCGGTCGGGCTCGGGCATGCGCTGCGCCGGCTGCACGTCGCCTTCGCGCGCCAGACCCAACTCGCAGCCGATGATCGGCTGCACGCCGGCCTTGGACGCGTCGAGCGCGAACTCCAGCGCACCGAACAGGTTGCCGCGATCGGTGATCGCCAGCGCCGGCATGCGGTGCTGCTTGGCGAGCTTCACCGCGTCCTCGACCGGGATGGCACCTTCGGACAGCGAGTAGGCGGTGTGAACGCGGAGATGGACGAAGTCGGCGTGGGTCACGGCGGATGATTCCACGACCCCACACAGGTGGGGCCATGAACAATTCAAGAACGGCGCTAGAAGCTGTGGGCTAGGGTGTGGGAAACCCCCACTGCTCGGCCTATTGCTCGCTCAAAACGCCGTCCTGGATGGTCAGGATTCGGTCCATCCGCTCTGCCAGTTCCAAGTTGTGGGTGGCGATCAACGCGGCAACGCGTTTGCCGCGCACCAGGGCGAGCATGGAGGCGAAAACCTGTTCCGCGGTGCGGTGGTCGAGGTTGCCGGTGGGCTCGTCACCGAGCAGTAGGCCCGCGCCGTTGGCAACCGCGCGAGCGATGGCGACGCGCTGACGCTCGCCGCCGGAGAGCTCACCGGGGCGATGCCGCAGACGTTCGGCCAGCCCGAGGACGCCGAGCAGATCGATGGCGTGGCCTTCGGCCTGCACGCGCGTCTTACCGGCGATCCGCTGCGGCAGCGCGACGTTCTCCAGTGCGTTGAATTCGGGCAGTAGGTGGTGGAACTGGTAGATGAAGCCGATGCGGTCGCGGCGCATGCGCGTGCGCTCGGCATCCCCCATGTTCGAGCAGCGTGCGCCGGCGACCCACACCTCGCCCGAGTCGGGGCGATCGAGCAGACCGGCTACCTGCAGCAGGGTCGTCTTGCCGGAGCCGCTGGGTCCGACCAGGGCGACGATTTCGCCCGGCCGCACCATCAGCGACACATCCTTTAGGATGTCTAGCCGGCGCGGCCCTTCGCGATAGCTACGGTTGACGTGCTCCAGGAGCAGCGCCGACTCGGCAGACTCACTCACCGCCGACTCTGTGCCGGCGGAGACCGTGACCGACTTACTCACTGCGCAGGACCTCGACGGGATCGGTGCGGGCGGCGCGCCAGGACGGATAGAGGGTCGCCAGGAACGACAGCACCAGCGCCATGCCGGTGACCAGCGCCACCTCGTTGAACTCGACCTTGGCTGGCAGCGTGGACAAGAAGTAGATCTCGGCGGCGAACAGTTTCGCGCCGGTCGCGCCTTCGATCCATTGGCGCAGCGTCTCGATGTTCAGCGCGAACGTCAGGCCAAGGGCGACACCCAGGACAGTGCCGATCACCCCGACCGACGCCCCGGCGATGAAAAAGATGCGCAGGATCATCCCGCGCGACGCACCCATGGTGCGCATGATGGCGATGGCACCGCGCTTTTCCTTCACCAGCATGATGAGGCCGGAGATGACGTTCAGCGCCGCCACCAGGATGATGAGCGTGAGGATGAGGAACATCACGTTGCGCTCAACCTCCAGGGCATTGAAGAACTGGGTGTTGGAGTCGCGCCAATCGAACACGCGCAGGTTCGGCACCGTGCGCATGACGGCCAGGCGTTGCGCGTCCGGCTGCTCGGGGTCGATCACCACTAGCTCGATGGCCGAGACGCGATCGGTGAGGCGGAAGAATATCTGCGCGGCCTCAAGCGGCACAAACGCCATGGCCGAGTCGTATTCGTACATGCCGATGTCGAAGGTCGCGGCGATCCTGTAGGCCTTCATGCGCGGCAAGTTGCCGACCGGGGTCGGCGTCGTCTCGGGTGCGACGAAGGTGATCGAGTCGCCGACGCGAACGCCGAGGTTGCGCGCCAAGCGGTCGCCCATGACGATCCCGTCGCCCGCCGCAAAGCCGTCCAGCGAACCGGCGACGATACCCGCCGAGACCAGCGGCATCTGGCGCAGATCGGCGACGCGGATGCCGCGGATCAATGCGCCACTGGCGGTGCCGGCCGACGACATGGCCATCACCTGGCCTTCGATGATGGGCAAAGCGCGCACAACACCTGGCACTTGGCGCAGGCGGGCGATTTCCTCGTCATAGTTGGGGATGGCGCCGGTGGCGGCGCGCACCACGATGTGGCCGCCGATGCCGAGGATGCGTTCGACCAGCTCGGCGCGGAATCCGTTCATCACCGACATGACGATGATGAGGGTGGCGACGCCGAGCGCGATGCCGATGAGCGACAGCCAGGCGATGACCGAGATGAAGCCTTCGCGCCGGGCCCGCAGGTAGCGCGTGGCGATGCCCCATTCCAGCGCGTTGAACATCCGTCGCCCCGCCTATATACCGACCCAGCCGTATACCGACCCAGCCGTGGCCGGACTATACGGCCAGAAAGCTGCGGCACGACGAGGATTTGCACATGCCCAACGCACTACCCATTACGCGCAGCGAGAACTTCGCAGAGTGGTACCAGGCGGTCGTCCGCCTGGCCGACATGGCGGAGACCTCCCCCGTGCGCGGCTGCATGATCATCAAGCCGTGGGGTTGGGGCGTGTGGGAGCGCATCCAGCAACAGCTCGATCGGCGCTTCAAGGAGACCGGGCACCAGAACTGCTACTTCCCCCTGTTGATTCCGATGAGCTTCCTGGCCAAGGAGGCCGAGCACGTCGAGGGCTTCGCCAAGGAGATGGCGGTGGTGACGCACCATCGCCTGAAGACCATCGACGGCAAGTTGCAGCCGGACCCCGACGCCAAGCTGGAGGAGCCGCTGATCGTGCGGCCGACCTCCGAGACCATCATCGGCGACGCGTTCCAGCGCTGGATCCAGAGCTATCGCGATCTGCCGATGCTGCTGAACCAGTGGGCCAACGTGGTGCGCTGGGAGATGCGGCCGCGCCTGTTCCTGCGCACCACCGAATTCCTGTGGCAAGAAGGGCATACGGCGCACGCCGACAAAGCCGACGCCATGCGCGAGACGCGCCAGATGCTGGAAATCTATCGCGAGTTTGCCGAGAACGTCCTGGCGATGCCGGTGGTACCCGGCGAGAAGACCGCCAACGAGCGCTTCCCCGGCGCCGACAACACGTATTCGATCGAGGCCATGATGCAGGACGGCAAAGCCCTGCAGGCCGGCACGTCACACTACCTGGGCACCCACTTCGCCGAGGCGCAGAACATCCGCTACCAGACGGCCGAAGGCGGCACCGCGTTGTGCCACACCACCAGCTGGGGCGTGTCCACGCGCCTGATCGGTGGCGTCATCATGAACCATGGCGACGACGACGGCCTGCGCCTGCCGCCCGCCATCGCGCCGCACCAGATCGTGCTGCTGCCCATCCTGCGCGACAAGCCGGAGGACGCCGAGGTGTCGGCGTTCACCGACGGACTGGCGCGCGACCTGAATGCACTCATGGCGCTCGGCGCGCCGATCCGCGCGTTCATCGACCGCAAGCCGACCAAAGCAGTGGAAAAGCGCTGGGACTGGGTGCGCCGCGGCGCCCCGATCATCATCGAGATCGGCCCGCGCGATGCGGCCGGCGGCAACGTTACGTTCCTGCGCCGCGACCAGATGTATGACGGCCCCCCGGGCGGCAAGGCCAAGATGCAGACGCTGAGCCGCGCCGCATTCGTCGGCAAGGCGGGCTCGCTGCTGGAAGAAATCCAGAAGTCGCTGTTCGACCAGGCGGCACACCGGCTGTGCGACAGCATTCGCACCGACCTGCGCACCTGGAACGACATCGCCGCTTACTTCGGCGCCGACGACGACAAGGAGTTCAAGGGCTGGGTGCGAACCGCGTGGTCCAGGCCGACGGGCGCCGAACTCGACAAGGTGTCGGCGCAGTTGAAGGAGTTGGCGCTGACGATCCGCAATGCGCCGCTGGATCAACGCGGTGATCCCGGCACGTGCGTCTTCACCGGCAAGCCGGCGGTCGAAGAAATCCTGATCGCGCGGTCGTACTAGACGACTCCCTCGCCCTTCATCACGACAGCGCGAGAGGATTTCTTGCCGTGTCCGCCGTTGCCGGGAGCGTTCACGGTTGCTTGGCGAGCAACTCCCTACACGCGGCGATCAGGTCTGCATTCGCGGCGCCGAGGGGTTGGCCATTGAACGTCACGTGGCCGTCGGCGAGCCGCACACGCAGTTCGCCTACCTGAGCCCGTAGGCCTTCCAGTCCGCGCGGCGGCGTGCGGCCGAGGAACGCGAACACGTCCGGTTGCACCGGCAGGACGATTTCGGCTGGCAGGAAATTTTGCTGCGCAATGAGGTCGGCCGGCGCTACCGGATTGCCGCGCACATCGACGCCGGGAACGTAGTCGGCTCCAGCGACCGTGGGTGGTCCCGGTTGTGCGGCAGCGCGATCTGCGGCGGCGACGATGGTGCGGCAGGTGGCGATGGGGTCGGCTTGTGGAGTCTGCGCCTGCGCCGCTCCGGCGCCGCACAGGAGCACCACCGCAATCGCTGCGGTGCCGCGGACGCGCATGTCCCTATGAATGGAGGTCGAGCCAGTCATAGTGGAACGCGGCCCAGATCAAAGTCGTGAAGATCAGCGCCATGATGGTCGAGGCGCCGGCCTTCCACCACATGAGCGGGGCGTGGGGCGCACCGGTGTCGTGCCCGGCCTCCGGGCTCTCGACCTGCCGTACGCCGAACGGCAGCGTCACGAACAGCACGATGAACCACACGACGAAGAAGATGGCGATGTAGCTAATCCACGGCATCAGGCGGCTCCCCGGCTGCGCGGTTCAACATCGGCGCCCGCTGCGGGCAGCCGCACGATCTCGACGTCGATCGCCGGACGCTGGCTGGTGTAGGTGCGCATCTCGGCGCGCAGGCCTTGGCGCACCGCGAGGTTCACCTCTTCGTCGTCGCGGCGGCGGGCGCGCGGCAGGTCGCGGATGCGCGCCTCGGCGATCTTGCGCATCGTCTCCGCGACGCCGTCCGGAAGATCGATGCCGCGCAGCAGCAGGCGCGCCGGTGAGGCGGGCTCGCCATTGTCATCGAGGACTACAACGAGCGTGGCAGCGCCGTTGAACATCATGCGGCGGCGCGCTTGGATGGCTGCGGCGTCGAGCGGCACGGGCGCTGTCCCGGTCACCGCCAGGCGGCCGGTATCGATCTTGTCGATCACCTTGGCTTGGCCAGCGGTGAAGCGCACACGGTCACCGTCGTTGACCACCATCGCTTCGAAGCCTTCGGAGCGCGCGAGCTCCGCGTGCGCTTCGAGCAGACGCTGCTCGCCGTGCACCGGCACGACCAGCTTGGGCCGCAGCCACGCCATCATCTGCTTGAGTTCGTCGCGGTTGGGATGCCCGGACACGTGCACAAGATGGTCGCGCTCGCTGATGACTTTCACGCCGGCGCGGATGAAGCGGTTGACGACGCGGCCGATGGCGCGCTCGTTGCCCGGGATCACCTTGGACGAAAAGATGGCTGTGTCGCCGCGGCCAAGCTTGATGTTGCGGTGCTCGCCGAAGGCGACGCGGCCAAGCACCGCGCGCTGCTCACCCTGGCAGCCGGTGACGAGATACAGCAGGTGCTCGCGCGGGATGCGGTCGGCCTCGTCTTCTTCCAGAAGTGTCGGCAAGTCGCGCAGGTAGCCGCATTCGCGCGCCGCCGAGACCGTGCGCCATAGCGAGCGGCCGGCCATGACGATGACGCGGTCGTTGGCGGCAGCGGCTTGGCAGATCGTCTCGATGCGCGCGGCGTTGGAGGCGAACAGCCCCACGGCCACGGCGCCGGTGGCCTCGCCGATCAAGTTCGTCAGGCTCGGCAGCAGGGTGCCTTCGGAGCCGGAGTGGCCCTTGGACATTGCATTGGTCGAGTCGCCCATCAGCGCCATGACGCCGGAGTCGCCCAGCGCCTTGAGCGACGCTTCGTCCGTCAGGCGGCCGACGCGCGGATCGGGATCGAGTTTCCAGTCGCCGGAATGGACGACCGTGCCGGCCGGCGTACGGATGGCGACCGAATGCGCTTCGAGAATCGAGTGCGTGACGCCGATGTAGGTGACGGTGAAGTCACCGATGGTGACGCTGCCGCCGATGGGCACGACCTTCACCGGCACCTCACGCGCGAGACCGCTCTCCTCCAGCTTGTTGCGCAGGATGGCGGCGGCGAACGGAGTGGCGTAGACGGGGCAGCGCAGCTGCGGCCATAGGTACTGCACGGCGCCGAGGTGATCCTCGTGCGCGTGGGTCAGGATGATGGCATCGAGCTTGTCGCGCTGCGCGGCTATGAACGCCGGATCGGGCACCAGCAGTTCGACGCCCGGCTGGGTTTCGTCGGCGAACGCCAGACCGCAGTCCAGCATGATCCAGCGGCCGTTGTAGCCGTACAAGGCCAGGTTGCCGCCGAACTCGCCGACGCCGCCGAGCGGAACGAAATGCAATTCGTTTGGATTCATCGGTTGGCTTTGGCCTTTGCTTTCCGCGGCGCCTTGCGGCTGCCGGAGCGGTTGCGGCGATGGATTTCCACCAGCCCGCGCAACGTCAGGTCGGTGTCGACATGGTCCACGACTTGGGTGCCGTTGGCGAACAATGGCGCCAGGCCGCCGGTGGCGATGATCTTCATCTTGGTCTTGCCGCCGAATTCCTTGGCCAGGCGGCGCGTCAGTCCCTCGATCAGCCCGATGTAGCCCCAGTAGATGCCGGACTGCATCGCCGAGATGGTGTCGCGCCCGATGGCGCGCGCCGGTTGCTCGACGGCGATGCGCGGCAGCTTAGCAGTCGCTTGGTGCAAGGCTTCGAGACTCAAATTGATCCCGGGGGCGATGGCGCCGCCGCGGTAGTTCCCCTTGTCGTCGACGACATTGAAGGTCGTCGCCGTGCCGAAGTCGATCACGATCAGCGGTCCGCCGTAGGTCGCGTGCGCCGCAACGGCGTCGCACAGGCGGTCGGACCCTGCCTCGGCCGGGCGATCGATGCGGACCTCGAGACCGAGGACCACGCCGTCGTCGCCGATGACCAGCGGTTTGTGGCCGAAGGTCCGTTCCGCCAGCTGGCGCAGATCGCGCAGGATGGTAGGTACCACCGAAGCGATCGCCACGTCGGTGATCGCCGACACCTTCAGGCCTTGGTTCGCCAGCCATTGGGTCAGAAGCACCGCGTATTCGTCGGCCGTGCGGTCGGGCCGGGTGGCGGCGCGCCACTGGCAGAGCTTCTTGTCGCCATCGAACACGCCGAAGACGACGTTGGTGTTGCCGGCGTCGATGGCGAGCAGCATCTAGGCACGCACCAGGAACACGTCGCCGGCGGCAATGCGGCGAACGCCGCCTGGGGTGCCGAGCAGAAGGACTCCGTCGGCGTCGAGACCGTCGAACGTCCCGGGGAGCGTTTCGGCCGGCAGGCGCACCTCGATGGACTGGCCGACTCCGATGGCGCGCTGCAGCCACGCGTCGCGCACGGGCGCGAAGCCGTCGCGCTCCCAGCGCGCCAGCCAGGACTTCAATGCCTTGAGGTACGACTGCAGCATCGTGGCGACAGAGGCTCCGATGTTGTGGGCGCGTAGCGAGGTACCGACCGGCGGCGCCGACTCGATGTTCACGCCGGTACCCAGCACCAGCGCGGAACTGGTGCCTTCGAGCAGAATTCCCGCGACCTTGGCGCCTGCAATCAGCACGTCATTGGGCCACTTGAGTTGGACCGGCCGCCCCTGGGACTCGACCGCCTCGGCAAGCGCGACCGCGGCGGCGAACGAAACCTGGGCCGGTGGCGCACGTTGGGGCCGCAATACGATGGAGCAATATAGATTGCCGGCCGGTGAATCCCAGGCTCGACCGCGGCGGCCGCGGCCTTTGCTCTGGCGTTCGGCCCACACGACGGTGCCGGTGGCGGCCCCCGCGGTGGCCAGTTTCAGTGCTTCTTCGTTGGTCGAGCCGACCTCGTCCAGGGCGACGAGGGTGAAGCCATCCGGCACGGCCACGGTCGGCCGGCCGGCGCCCGTCATGGGAATAGGGCGACGGCGGCGAGACCCGCCTCGCCCACCAGCGGCGCCGGGAACAGGAAGAACAGCAAGGTGAACACTGCGGCGGCCGCAACCACCACGCCGGTGGTGCCGTTGAGCGGCACGAACCCAGGCGCCGGTTCGTCGAAGTACATGATCTTGATGATGCGCAGGTAGTAGTACGAGCCCACCACCGTCGCCAGCACGCCGATCATCGCCAGCAGGTACAGACCAGCATCGATCGCGGCAAAGAACACATAGAACTTGGCGAAAAACCCGGCCAGCGGCGGGATGCCGGCCAGCGAGAACATGAACACCGCCATCGCCGCCGCCATCAGCGGGCGCTCGCGCGCCAGGCCGGCGAGGTCGTTGATGTCCTCGACCAGCTTGCCGTCGGCGCGCCGCATGCTGAGGATGACCCCCCACGCGCCGAGGTTCATGCCGAAGTAGATGGCGAGATAGACCAGGATGCCGCGTACGCCGCCGGTGGAATTGGCGGCCAGGCCCATCAGCGCGTAGCCGACGTGGCCGATGGAGCTGTAGGCCATCAGGCGCTTGATGTTGCGCTGGCCGATCGCGGCGAACGAACCGAGCAGCATCGACAGCGCCGACAGCAGGCTGATGATGCCGACCCAGTCGTCGCCGATGCCGCCGAACGGCCCGGTCATGACGCGGATGAACAGTGCCAGCGCGGCGACTTTGGGCGCCAGCGAGAAGAATGCGGTAACGGGCGTGGGCGCGCCCTCGTACACGTCGGGCGTCCACATGTGGAACGGCACAGCCGCGACCTTGAAGGCGAGGCCGGCTGCGACGAACGCCAGGCCGAACAGGATGCCGACCGAGCGCTCCTGGCCCCCGAGCGCGGTGGCGATGGCGGAGAAACCGGTTACCCCAGTGACGCCGTACACCAGGCTGGCGCCATAGAGCAGGATGCCGGAGGCGAGCGCGCCGAGGACGAAGTACTTGAGGCCCGATTCGGTCGACTTGACCGAGTCGCGCTGGAACGCGGCGAGCACGTAGAGCGACAGACTCTGCAGTTCGAGGCCGACGTAGAGCGACAGGAGGTCGCTGGCCGAGATCATCACCATCATGCCGAGGCAGGCGGTGACGACCAGCACCGGGAACTCCGGCCGTTCCAGCTTCTCGCGCTCCAGGTAGTCAAGCGCCAGGATCAGCGTGAGGGCCGACCCGACCAGCACGAGAATCTTGGCGAAAGCGCCGAAGCGGTCGGCAATGTACAGGCCCGAGAACGTCACGGCGGCAAATTCGGCGTGGCTCCATACCAGCCAGGCGGCAAACAGCAGCGTCGCCACCGCCATCCACACCACGGCGCGGGTCGAGCCATCGCCGCGCAGGACGCCGTACACCAGCAGCGCCATGGCGCCGATGGCCATCCACAGTTCGGCAGCGGCCGGAGCGATATCGGGGAACGCCATCATTGCCGGCCCCTACTGTGCCGCCAGAGTGGCGCCGACGCCGCGCAGGCCGTTCAGCGCCAGCTCGTGCTGCTCGATCAGGTTCTCGACCGGGGCGTGGAACAGGTCCAGCAACGGCATCGGCCATACACCGAACAGGATGATCAGGGCGACGAGCGGCAACAGCATCGCCACCTCGCGGCGGTTGAGATCGAGGATGTCCTTGAGCTCGGCCTTGGTCAGCGCCCCGAACACGACGCGGCGGAACAGCCACAGCGCATAGGCGGCGCTGAGAATGACGCTCGTCGCGGCCAGCGTCGCCACCAAGGTGGTGTCCTGGAACGCGCCGACCAGCACGAGGAATTCGCCGACAAAGCCGCTGGTCCCCGGCAGGCCGACGTTGGCCAGAGTGAAGACCAGGAACGCCGCCGCATAGAGCGGCATGCGATTCACCAGGCCGCCGTACTCGGCAATCAGGCGCGTGTGCATGCGGTCGTAGACCACGCCGACGCACAAGAAGAGCGCGGCCGACACAAGACCGTGGCTCAGCATGACCATCAGCGCGCCCTCAATGCCGGAGGGCGTGAAGGTGAACAGGCCGATGGTGACGAAGCCCATGTGCGCGATCGACGAGTACGCAATGAGCTTCTTCATGTCCTCCTGCATCAACGCCACCAGCGACGTGTAGACGATGGCGATGACGCTCATTGTGTAGACCAGCGGCGTGAAGGTGACCGTGGCGTCGGGCAGAATCGGAATCGAAATTCGCAGGAAGCCGTAGGCGCCGATCTTCAACATGACAGCGGCCAAGATGACCGAGCCCGCCGTCGGCGCCTGCACGTGGGCGTCCGGCAGCCAGGTGTGGACCGGCCACATGGGGATCTTCACGGCAAAGGCGGCAAAGAATCCGAGCCACAGCAACTGCTGCCAGTACGGGTCGATGCCGGCGCGCGCCAACTCCGTCAGGTCGGTGGTGCCGAACTGGAAGTACAGCCACAAGATGCCAAGCAGCATCAGAACCGAGCCGAGCAGCGTGTAGAGGAAGAACTTGAAGGTGGCGTAGACGCGGTTGTCCGAGCCCCAGATGCCGATGATCAGGAACATCGGGATCAGGCCGCCTTCGAAGAACAGATAGAACAGGACGAAATCGAGGGCGGAGAACACCCCGATCATCATCGTTTCCAGCACCAGGAACGCGATCATGTACTCGCGCACCTGGCTGTGGATGGACGTCCAGCTTGCCAATACGCAGATCGGCGTCAGCAGGGTGGTGAGCAGGATGAACGGCATCGACATTCCGTCGATGCCCATGTGGTAGCCGATCCCCTCGGCGATCCACGGCGCGGTTTCCTCGAACTGGAAGCCGCCCTGTTCGACGTCGAAGTTGATCCACAGCGCCAGCGAGGCGAGGAACACGATGCCGCTGGTCCACAACGCGATGTTGCGCGCATTGCGTGCAACGACCTCGGCGTCGCCGCGCGCGATCAGAATGAACACGGCGCCGACGAGCGGCAGGAAGGTCAGGGTCGAAAGAATCGGCCAGTCCATGCCTACAGCCCTGCCGACACGAGGTACCAAGACACAAACAGAACGAGCCCTGCCAGCATCACGAACGCGTAGTGGTAGACGTAGCCGGTCTGTAGGCGCGTTGCGCGCCGCGCGATGTCCATCACCCGCGCCGCGACGCCGTTCGGGCCGAAGCGGTCGATCGTGCGCTCATCGCCGCGGTGCCAGAAGAACGTCCCGATGGCCTTGGCCGCGCGCACGAAGAGGATGTCGTAAAGCTCGTCGAAGTACCACTTGTTCAAGAAAAAGCGATACAGCAGGCCGTTCGCGGCGGCGAGGCGGGCCGGGATTTCCGGTCGCTTCACGTACATCCACCACGCCGTGGCGATGCCGAGAACGGCGACGACGGTCGGCGCCAGCTTGACCCACAGCGGAGCGTGGTGGGCGTTCTCCAGTGCCGTATGCCCTTCGAGGACGAAGATCGATTCACCCCAAAAGCTAGGGTCCTCGCCGACGAAGTACGGCGCGAAGATCATGCCGGCGAACACCGCACCGACGGCCAAGACCATCAGCGGAACGGTCATCACCGGCGGCGATTCATGCACATGGTGCAACACGTCGTGGTCGGCGCGGCTCTTGCCGTGGAACGTCAGGAACAAGAGGCGCCAGGAGTAGAACGCGGTCAGCGCGGCGGCGACGATGCCGAGGACGAAGGCTAGCTGCCCCGCCCCGCTGTGCGCGCCCCACGCCGCTTCGAGGATCACGTCCTTGGAATAGAAGCCGGCGAACAGCGGCATGCCCGCCAGCGCCAGGCTACCGATCCACATCAGCGCGTAGGTCAGCGGAATCATGCTCCACACGCCGCCCATGCGCCGCATGTCCTGCTCGCCCGAGAAGGCGTGAATGACAGAACCGGCACCGAGGAACAGAAGTGCCTTGAAGAAGGCGTGGGTGAAGAGGTGGAAGATGCCGGCGGAGTACGCCGACACGCCGCAAGCGAAGAACATGTAGCCGAGCTGGCTGCAGGTCGAATACGCGATCACGCGTTTGATGTCGTTCTGCACCAGCCCGATGGTCGCCGCCATGATGGCGGTAAGCGCGCCGACGATGGTGACGACCATCAGGGTGAACTCGGCGTACTCGAACATCGGCGAAAGACGCGCCACCATGAACACGCCGGCCGTCACCATGGTGGCGGCGTGGATGAGGGCGGACACTGGCGTCGGGCCTTCCATCGCGTCCGGCAGCCAGGTGTGCAAGCCGATCTGGGCCGACTTACCCATGGCGCCGACGAACAGCAGCATCGTCAGCGCGGTCAGCGTGTCGAAGTGGCCGCCGAGGAACTCGATGTCGGTGTCGACGAAGCGCGGCACCGCCTGGAACACTTCTTCGAACGAGATCGTCTGAAAGACAAAGAACACGCCGCAGATGCCGAGCGCGAAGCCAAAGTCGCCGACCCGGTTGACGATGAACGCCTTGATTGCCGCAGCGTTGGCCGACGGCTTTTCGTACCAGAAGCCGATCAGCAGGTACGAGCACAGGCCGACGCCTTCCCAGCCGAAGAACATCTGCAGGAAGTTGTCCGCGGTCACCAGCGCCAGCATCGCAAAGGTGAACAGCGACAGGTAAGCGAAGAACCGCGGGTTGTGGGGATCGTTGTGCATGTAGCCGATCGAGTACCAATGCACGACGGCCGACACGCTGGTGACCACCACCAGCATCACCGCCGTGAGCTGGTCGACGCGCACGGTCCAGTTGGCCTCCAGTCCGCCCGAAGAAATCCACGGCAGCACCTCGACCACGGCAACCTGGCCTTGCAGGGCGACGAACCAGAACGCCGCCAGCGACAGCAGGGCCGCGGCGGTCACCAGGCCGGTGGTCACCATCTGCGAGCCGCGGTTGCCCAGCCAGTGGCCGAAAATGCCCGCGACTGCGGCGCCGACGAGCGGCAGGAAGACGATCAGTCCGTACAGCATCGGATCAGCCCTTCATCAGGCTGATGTCTTCGACCGCGACAGTGCCGCGGTTGCGGAAGTACACGACCAGGATGGCGAGGCCGATGGCTGCCTCGGCGGCGGCCACCGTGAGCACGAACATGGCGAACACCTGCCCGACCATGTCGTTGAGGTGGGCCGAGAACGCCACCAGGTTGAGGTTGACGGCAAGCAGCATCAGCTCAATCGACATCAGGATGATGATGACGTTCTTGCGGTTGAGGAAGATCCCGAGCACGCCGAGCGTGAACAGGATCGCCGCAACCGTCAGGAAGTGGCCGAGCGGAATGACGGTGGCCATCAGAGGGTGACTCCGGTGCCCGTGGCGACCTTCTTCATCTCCACCGCGTCCGCGCGATGGCGCCCGACCTGGGCCGCGATGCTCTGCTTCCGAACGCCGGTGCGTACGCGATATGTCAGCACGATGGCGCCGATCATGGCGACCAGCAGGACCATGCCCGCCGCCTGGAACAGGTACATGTAGCGCGTGTAGAGCAACGCACCGAGCGCATGCGTGTTGCTCTGGCGCTCGACCGGCGGCATGGGCGCGCCGCCGAGGCCGCCGGCGTCGGGCGAATCGACGACGATGCCGATCACCAGCAGCAACTCGACCAGCAACAACGCGCCGACGGTGGCGCCGATCGGCAGGTACTGCATGAAGCCTTGGCGCAGGCGCACGAAGTTGATGTCGAGCATCATGACGACGAACAGGAACAGCACCGCCACCGCGCCGACGTAAACGATCACCAGGGTCATGGCGAGGAACTCGGCGCCGGCCAGAACAAAGATGCCGGCGGCGTTGAAGAACGTCAGGATCAGGAACAGCACCGAGTGCACGGGATTGCGTGCGGCAATCACCATCAGCGCGGAGCCGACGCACACGGCCGCGAACACATAGAAGGCGATGAACTGGATCAGCATCCGGGGGGCGCCTAGCGGTACTTCGCGTCGGCGGCGAGGTTGGCCGCGATCTCGGCCTCCCAGCGGTCGCCGTTCGCCATTAGCTTGTTCTTGTCGTAGTACAGCTCTTCGCGCGTCTCGGTGGCAAACTCGAAGTTCGGGCCCTCGACGATGGCGTCGACCGGGCATGCCTCCTGGCACAGTCCGCAATAGATGCACTTGGTCATGTCGATGTCGTAGCGCGTGGTGCGGCGGCTGCCGTCGTCGCGCGGCTCGGACTCGATGGTGATGGCCAGCGCCGGACACACCGCCTCGCACAGCTTGCAGGCGATGCAGCGTTCCTCGCCGTTGGGATAGCGGCGCAACGCATGCTCACCGCGGAAGCGCGGGCTCAACGGACCTTTTTCGTGCGGGTAGTTGAGCGTCTTACGCGGCCGGAACATGTAGCGGAACGTCAACCCCATGCCAGAGAGCAGCTCCAACAGGAACATCGAACGGACGACATTGACCAGTGCGCTCATGGACCTAAGCTCCCGGCGCCCAGCCGAATGCCACCAATACGCCCGCGGTCAGCACGACCCACAGGAGTGAGAGCGGCAGGAAGACCTTCCACCCCAGCCGCATCAGCTGGTCGTAGCGATAGCGCGGGAAGGTGGCGCGGACCCAGACGAACACGAACAGCAGCGCGGCAATCTTGAGGGCGAACCAAATCGGCCCCGGAATCCAGTTGAACGGCGCGATGTCGATCGGCGGCAGCCAACCGCCGAGGAACAGCACTGTCGTCATGCCGCTCATTAGGATCATGTTGGCGTATTCGCCGAGGAAGAACAGGCCGAAGGTCATGGCCGAGTACTCGACCAGATGGCCGGCGACCAGTTCCGATTCGGCTTCCGGCAGGTCGAACGGGTGGCGATTGGTCTCGGCCAGCGCCGAAATGAAGAACACCACCGCCATCGGCAGCAACGGGAAGACGAACCACACGGTCTCCTGGGCGCGGACGATGTCGGACAGGTTCAGCGAGCCGACGCATAGCAGCACCGAGATGATGACGAAGCCCATCGAGACTTCGTAGCTCACCATCTGTGCCGCACTGCGCAGCGCGCCGAGGAATGCATAGCGCGAGTTCGATGCCCAGCCGGCCATGACGACGCCGTAGACCCCGAGCGACGAGATCGCGAACAGGTAGAGGACGCCGACGTTGAGGTTGGAGATCACCAGCCCGTCGCCGACTGGCATCACCGCCCAGGCGATCACCGCCAGGCCGAAGGTCAGCATCGGCGCCAGCAGGAAGACGCCCGGATTTGCCTTGGTCGGGATGATGGTCTCTTTGACGACCATCTTGATGGCGTCGGCGAACGGCTGCCACAGGCCCCACGGGCCGACCACGTTCGGGCCCATGCGCAGTTGCATCGCGGCCATCACCTTGCGCTCGAACCACGTCAGGTAAGCGACCGAGAGCAGCAACGGAATCAGCAGCGCCAGGATCTTGGTAACGATCCAGATGCCGGGGATGGCGTAACCGGACCAGAACTCACCCATGCGTGCCGGTCGCGCCTTGGATGTTGGCCACGAACAACGCGCTGCATTCGGCCATGGTTTCCGAGGCGCGGCAGATGGCGTCGGTCATGTAGTAGTCGTCGATCGGGCTGACGAACGGCGCCGTGTCCATGCGGCCTTCGGTGCCGAAGCTGCTCCACGGCGCGCGCGGAACCGTATCGCGCTTGCCCAGGTGCGGGTGTTCCGCTTCCAAGCGATGGCGCAACTCGGCAACGGTGTCGTACGGCAGGCGGACGCCGACCGCTTCGCCCAGCGCCCGTACGATGGCCCAATCCTCGCGGGCCTCGCCCGGCGGAAACACAACGCGGCGCGTCTGCTGCACGCGGCCTTCGGTATTGACGTAGGTCGCGGCCTTCTCGGTGTAGGCAGCGCCGGGCAGGATGACATCGGCACGATGCGCGCCGGTGTCGCCGTGGTGGCCCTGGTAGACGACGAACGCCGAGCCGAGGCGCTTCATGTCGATCTCGTCGGCACCGAGCAGGTAGACCAATCCGATCTTGCCGGCGGTCGCGCCGTCGAGGATGCCGTTGACGTCGAGGCCGCCCTCCGCACCCGGTACAAAGCCGATGTCGAGGCCGCCGACGCGCGCCGCCGCGGTGTGCAGCACGTTGAAGCCGTTCCACCCTTCGCGCACCATGCGACAGGTGACGGCGACGCGCCACGCGGCGGCAAGAATTGCGGCGCCATCCGCGCGCGCCAGCGCGCCTTGGCCGACGATCATCATTGGCCGCTTGGCGCCGGCGAGGGTCTCGACGAACGGATGCCCGCCGCCGGCGATGGCGCCCAGCGTCTCGGGGCCGCTGCCGAGGTTCTCCACCAGGAACGTCAGGTCGAGGCGCGGGCCGATCGAGAACACGCGGAAGCCGCCGCGCAGGTAGCGCTTGCGCAGGCGCGCGTTGACCAGCGCCGCTTCCCAACGCGGATTGGTGCCGACCAACAGGCAAACGTCGGCTTCTTCGATGCCGGCGATGGTGGTGTTGAACAGGTAGCTGGCGCGCACCGCCGCATCGAGCTTGGCGCCGTCCTGGCGGCAATCGATATGCGGCGAGCCCGACTCGCGGAACAGGTCCTTGAGCGCGGCCATGGATTCGACGCACGCCTGATCGCCGGCAATTGCCGCCATGCTGTGGCCGCCGAGCGACGTCATGCGCGCGGCCACGGCGGTCAACGCTTCCTTCCAGGAAGCAGGCTGCAGCTTGCCGTTGGTGCGCACGTAGGGCTGATCGAGGCGCCCGCGGCGCAGGCCATCATAGGCGAAGCGGGTCTTGTCGGAGATCCACTCCTCGTTGATGTCCTCGTTCAGGCGTGGGAGCACGCGCATCACCTCGCGGCCGCGCGCCTGCACGTTGATGTTGCTGCCGACCGCGTCGAGGACGTCGATCGTCTCGGTGCGCACCAGTTCCCAGGTGCGCGCGGTGTAAGCGTACGGCTTCGAGTTCAGCGCGCCGACCGGGCACAGATCGATCATGTTGCCCGACATCTCGGACGTGATCGCCTTCTCGACGTAGGTGCCGATCTCCATGTGCTCGCCGCGGCCAAGCGCACCCATCTCCTCGACGCCGGCAATGTCTGTGGCGAAACGGATGCAGCGCGTGCAGTGGATGCAGCGCGTCATGTGGGTCGAGATCAGCGGACCAAGGTCTTTGTCCGGCACCGCGCGCTTGTGTTCGTCGTAGCGGCTGCGGTCCATGCCGTAGCCCATCGCCTGGTCCTGCAGGTCGCACTCGCCGCCCTGGTCGCAGATAGGGCAGTCGAGCGGATGGTTGATGAGCAGGAACTCCATCACGCCCTGACGCGCCTTCTTCACCTTCGGCGTGTTGGTGCGGATCACCATGCCTTCGTTGACCGGCATGGCGCAGCTGGCGATCGGCTTGGGAGACTTCTCCATCTCGACCAGGCACATGCGGCAGTTGCCGGCGATCTGCAGGCGGTCGTGATAGCAGAAACGCGGAACCTCGATGCCGAGCTGCTCGCACGCCTGCAGCACTGTGGTGCCCGCAGGTACCGTAAGTTCGGTTCCGTCGATTGTCAGCTTCGGCATCGCGTCCCTCCCCCGCTCCGCCTATTCCGCCGCGTTTGGCAGCGGTCTGAGCCGCTTGGGCAAGATGCGCTCTTCGATCATCGGCCGGAAGTGCCGGATCAACCCCTGGATCGGCCACGCCGCCGCGTCACCCAACGCGCAGATGGTGTGGCCGTCGATCTCGTTGGCGACGTCGAGCAGCAGGTCGATCTCCTCGACTTTGGCATCGCCGCGCGCCATGCGTTCCAGCATGCGCCACAGCCAGCCGGTGCCCTCGCGGCACGGTGTGCACTGGCCGCAGCTCTCGTGCATGTAGAACTTGGCCAGGCGCGCGATCGCCTTGATGAGGTCGGTGGACTTGTCCATGACGATGACTGCGGCGGTGCCGAGGCCCGACTTCACGTCGCGCAGCGCGTCGAAGTCCATGAGCACCGTGTCGCACACGGACTTGGGGATCAGCGGCGTGGATGACCCACCGGGGATCACCGCCAGCAGGTTGTCCCAGCCGCCGCGCACGCCGCCGGCGTGTTTCTCGATCAGCTCGCGCATCGGAATGCTCATCGACTCTTCGACGTTGCACGGCGCGTTCACGTGGCCCGAGATGCAGAATACCTTGGTGCCAGTGTTGTTCGGGCGGCCGAACGAAGCAAACCACTTGGCGCCGCGGCGCAGGATGGCCGGCGCCACCGCGATGGTCTCGACGTTGTTGACCGTCGTCGGGCAGCCCCACACGCCCGATGCTGCCGGGAACGGCGGCTTCAGGCGCGGCTTGCCGGGCTTGCCTTCGAGGCTCTCGATGAGCGCCATCTCTTCGCCGCAGATGTACGCGCCGGCGCCACGGTGCACGAAGATGTCGAAGTCGTAGCCCGAGCCGCACGCGTTCTTACCGATCAGCCCGGCGTCATATGCTTCGTCGATTGCCGCTTGCAGGACCTCGGCTTCGCGGATCAATTCGCCGCGGATGTAAATGTAGGCAGCCTGGCAGCGCATGGCGAAGCCGGCGAGCAAGCAGCCTTCGAGCAGCTTGTGCGGATCGTGGCGCATCATGTCGCGGTCTTTGCACGTGCCGGGCTCGCCTTCGTCGGCATTGACGACCAGGAACTGCGGACGCCCGTCGGACTTCTTCGGCATGAAGGACCACTTCATGCCGGTCGGAAAGCCGGCGCCGCCGCGGCCGCGCAAGCCGGACTGCTTCATCTCGTCGATGATCCAGTCCTCGCCCTTGGCAATCAGGTCCTTGGTGCCCGACCAGTCGCCGCGCGCGCGCGCCCCCGCCAGGCGCCAATCGCCGGTGCCGTACAGGTTGGTGAAGATGCGATCGCTGTCGGCCAGCATCAGGAATTCTTTGTCAGCGTCTTGGCGCCGCTGATCGGCGCCGAAGTCTGGCGCTTCACTTGCGGGCCCGGCTTCGGCTGCTTGCCGGCGGCGATGTCATCGAGCAGCTTGGTCATCGAAGCGCCGTCGAGATCCTCATAGAAATCGTCGCCGATCCACGCCACCGGCGCGTTGACGCAGGCGGCGAGGCACTCGACTTCGCTCAGCGTGAACTTGCCATCCGGAGTCGTCTCACCGACGTCAACGCCGAGGCGCTTGCGGCACGCATCGACCACCTGGTCGGAGCCGCGCAGCCAGCAGGGCGTCGTCGTGCACACCTGGACGTGATGGGTGCCCACCGGCTTCAAGTTGTACATCGTGTAAAAGGTGGCGACTTCGTACACGCGGATCGGCGCCAACCCCAAAAACGCCGCGACATGATCCATCGCCGCGCGCGGCAGCCAGCCGCCGTGCTGGCGCTGCGCCAGGTCGAGCAGCGGAAGCAGCGCGCTCTGGTGCTTGCCGGACGGATATTTGGCGACGATCACCTTCGCCTTGGCGACGTTCTCGGCGGAGAACGTAAAGGCTTCGACTTTTGCGCTCATCGATCGATCTCGCCGAACACGATGTCCAACGTGCCGATGATGGCGACTGCGTCGGCCAGCATGTGGCCGCGCGTCATGAATTCCAGCGCCTGCAAGTGCGCAAAGCCCGGCGCGCGGATCTTGCAGCGGTACGGGCGGTTCTCGCCGTCGGACACCAGGAACACGCCGAACTCGCCCTTCGGCGCCTCGACCGCGGCATAGACCTCGCCGGCCGGCACGCGGTGACCTTCGGTGAACAGCTTGAAGTGATGGATCAGCGACTCCATGGTCGCCTTCATCTCGCTGCGGCGCGGCGGCACGATCTTGTGGTCGTCGGCGATCACCGGGCCGGCCGGCATTTCGCGCAGGCACTGCTGGATGATGCCGACGCTCTGGCGCATCTCTTCAATGCGGCACACGTAGCGGTCGTAGCAGTCGCCATGCTTGCCGACCGGAATGTCAAAGCTCATGCGGTCGTAGACTTCGTACGGCTGCGACTTGCGCAGGTCCCAGGCGACGCCCGAGCCGCGCAGCATCACGCCGGTGAAGCCCCAGTCGATGGCGTCCTTGGCGCTGATGATGCCGATGTCGACGTTGCGCTGCTTGAAGATGCGATTCTCCGTCAGTAGCGCCTCAATATCGTCCAGCGCCCTCGGGAAGGTCGCCGTGAAGGCCATGATGTCTTCCGCCAGTCCGTCCGGCATGTCCTGGTGGACGCCGCCGACGCGGAAATAGTTGGCGTGCATGCGAGCGCCCGACACGCGCTCGTAGAACTCCATGAGCTTCTCGCGCTCCTCGAAGCCCCACAGCGTCGGCGTGATGGCGCCGACGTCCATGCCCTGGGTCGTCACGTTGAGCAGATGGTTGAGGATGCGCGTGATCTCGCTGAACAGCACGCGGATGTACTGGCCGCGCAGCGGCACCTGCAGGCCGAGCAGCTTCTCGGCTGCAAGCACGAAGGCGTGCTCCTGGCACATCATCGACACGTAATCGAGGCGATCGAAGTACGGGATCGCCTGGGCGTAAGTCTTGTGCTCGATCAGCTTCTCGGTGCCGCGATGCAGCAGCCCGATGTGCGGATCGGCCCGCGCCACGACCTCACCGTCGAGCTCCATCACCAGGCGCAGCACGCCGTGCGCGGCCGGATGCTGCGGCCCGAAGTTGATCGTGTAATTGGCGATCTGGGTTTCGCCCATGGCTCAGTTCGCCTTGGGCGGCGCGGCAGGCGCTGCTGCAGGATTCTGCTTTGCTGCGTCCGCAGCACGCGCCTTCTCATCGCCAGGAAGAATGTACTGCGCACCTTCCCACGGGCTGAGGAAGTCGAAGGTGCGGAACTCTTGTGTCAGCGACACGGGCTCGTACACGACGCGCTTCTGTTCGGCGTCGTAGCGCACCTCGACGTAGCCGGTGAGCGGAAAGTCCTTCCGCAGCGGATGACCCTCGAAGCCGTAGTCGGTCAGGATGCGGCGCAGGTCCGGATGGCCGGAGAACAGCACGCCGTACAAGTCCCACGCCTCGCGCTCGTACCAACCGGCCGCGCGGTAGACATCGATCACCGATGGGACCGGAGTCGACTCGTCGGTCTCGACCTTCACGCGCGCGCGCAGGTTCCGCGTCAGCGACAGCAAGTTGTAGACGACGTCAAAGCGGCGCACCCGGCTCGGCCAGTCCACCGCGGCCAAGTCGACGAACTGCTGGAACGGCGCCGTGGCGTTGTCGCGCAGGAACGTCAGAACGCGAGTCAGATCGGCCGCTTCACACGACAGAGTCAGTTGGCCGACGGCGATCTTGGATGCCGTCACGACGCCGGGCACCCCGGCGGTGACTGCGTCCGACAACTCTCGGAGGGCTGCGTCGTTGTCCATCGCAGTCCGAACCCTGGCCCCACCCACCCGCGCTAGCGGGCGATGGTCCCGGTCCTCCGGATCTTCTTTTGCAACTGCAGGATGCCGTAGACCAGCGCTTCGGCGGTCGGCGGGCAGCCCGGAACGTAGATATCGACCGGCACAATGCGGTCGCAGCCGCGCACCACCGAGTACGAGTAGTGGTAGTAGCCGCCGCCGTTGGCGCAGCTGCCCATAGAGATGACCCAGCGCGGCTCGGCCATCTGGTCGTAAACCTTGCGCAGCGCCGGGGCCATTTTGTTGGTCAGCGTGCCGGCGACGATCATCAGGTCGGACTGGCGCGGGCTGGCGCGCGGGATGATGCCGAAGCGCTCCAGGTCGTAGCGCGGCATCGACGCATGCATCATCTCGACCGCGCAGCACGCAAGGCCGAACGTCATCCACCACAGCGAGCCGGTGCGCGCCCAGTTGACGACGTCGTCAACCTTGGTGACGAGGAAGCCGCGATCGGACAGGTCCGCCGCCATGCCCGCAAAGGCGTCATCGCCCTCAGCCGTGCGGGTGGTCAGCGAGCCAGGGGTGGGAGCGATCACTCCCATTCGAGCGCGCCCTTTTTCCACTCATAGATGAAGCCGACGGTCAGCACGCCGAGGAACACGACCATCGACCAGAAGCCGAACATGCCGATGTTGCCGAGGCTAACCGCCCACGGGAACAAGAAGGCGACCTCGATGTCGAAAATGATGAAAAGCAGCGCGACGAGGTAGAAGCGCACATCGAATTCGTGGCGGGCGTCGGAGAATGTGTCGAAGCCGCACTCGTACGGCGACAGCTTCTCGACGTCGGGCTTCTGGTGGCCGGCCAGCCAAGAGCCGCCGACGATCACCAATCCCAAACCGGCGGCGATGGCCATAAAGACCAGAATCGGCAGATATTCCGCCAATAACGCCTGCATTGTCGCGGCTCGCCCGAGAAAATAGTGCGCCAACCCCCCCGGTTGACGCAGCATCCTGTCGCAAACCCGTCAGGACACACAACAAAGTATAGAGGCGTTTCAACGCCCGGCAAGGATGCGATTGCCGCGGCACGCTGCCCCTACGCGCGGCAGTTGTACCGCGCGGGCGGTGGAGGATCGGCCGCCCGCCTCGCTTTCGCGCTATGCATGCAAGCGGCGCGCCCTTGGTTGAGGCGCGCGCGACCACAGCATCACAGTGGATGTCTGCGGCCACGTCTCGGTTTGGAAATACTGGCGGGAGCGACGGGACTCGAACCCGCGACCTCCGGCGTGACAGGCCGGCGCTCTAACCAACTGAGCTACGCCCCCAATGCCAGTGCCCGGGGGTGTAAAGGACCCCACCCCCAGGGTCAAGCGGGCCCCGCACCTTCTTTGGCGGGTGCGCGCGCAGGTCGCGCGTCGCGCCGCCGGGCGCACCGCGCTATAAGCCTTGCACCCCATGTCCGGTTCCCTGTTCGCCGCCCTCATCACGTTCCTGGTGGTCATCGACCCGCCCGGCATGGCGCCGGTGTTCGCGGCGCTGACCCACCACCTGCCACCGGCCGAGCGCCGCCGCGTGGCGCTGCGCGGCGTGGTCATCGCCGGCGGTGTACTGCTCGGCTTCGGCCTGGTCGGCGAGCCGGTGCTGCGCGCGCTGGGCATCTCCCTGCCCGCCTTCCGCATCGCCGGCGGCGTGCTCCTGCTGCTGCTGGCCATCGACATGGTGACGGCGCGCCAGTCGGGCCTGCGCGCCACAACGCCGCCCGAGGACGCCGAGACCGGTGTGCGCGAGGACGTCTCGGTGTTCCCGCTCGCCATCCCGCTGATCGCCGGGCCGGGCGCCATGACCTCGATGGTGCTGCACGTCAGCGCCGCCAAGGGCGACCTGCTGCTGCAGGCCGGCATCCTTGGCTTGATGGCGCTGGTCTTGATGGCGACCTTTCTGTGCTTCCTGGTCGCCAACCGGATCATGAAGGCGATCGGCCTCACCGGCGTGAACGTGGTCAGCCGCGTGATGGGCATCCTGCTCGCCGCCATGTCGATCCAGTTCATGGCCGACGGCGTGCGCGACGTGTGGCCGGGGCTTGGCCTTGCCGGCTAGGCGGGTTGCGCCACTGCCTTTTCCAGGGCGGCAAAGAACTTCTGCCAGCCGTATTTGGCGCCCTGATAGGCCTGCTCCTGATCCGGCCGGAAGCCGGCCTGCTCCATGCGCAGGTGGGTGCCTTGGCTCGTCGGGGTCAGAGTCCGGCTGACGACACTCACGAGACCCATCGCGTCCCACGTGTAAGACAGCGTCTTGTTCGTCTCGACCGCCCGCACCTGGCAGTCCACCGAACCCCAGTCACCGCGCAGCGTGAACTTGTGGTTCACCACCGGATTGAAGTCATGCTTCATCAGCCACTCCTCGATCAGGTGTGGCTGCGTGAGGGCGCGCCAGATCTTCTCCAGCGGAAAAGAAATGTCGCGTTCGACGACGACGGAGCGCGCTTCGGTCGCAAGCTTGGTCAGGGGGCTTTCTTGCGAGAGCGGACAGGACGAGTGGCGGAACCCGCGGTGTTCAATGCGACGGCGGCGCAAATGAGGGCCTTCAGCGCCTTCTCATCGATCTTCTCGCCTTCCTGAAAATCGATGGCGCGCCGGGCGTTGCCGTCGAGGCTGGAATTGAACATGCCGGTTGGATCGTCCAACGAGGCGCCCTTGAAGAAAGTCATCTTCACGACGCTCTTGTAGGTCTCGCCGGTGCAGAGGATTCCGTCATGCGCGAACACCGGAACGCCGCGCCACTTCCACTCCTCGACCACGTCGGGGTCCGCCTTGTAGATGAGCGCACGGATGCGCGCGAGCATCTCGCCGCGCCAGTCACCAAGCTCCATGATGCGTCCGTCGATCCGCCGGGAGGCAGAGTCGTCCGCCCTCTCCTCGGTCGCGAGCCTCGGGGTCACGGCTTTGCTCATTGATCCATCCTCTTGAGCAGGTCTTCGAGGTGGTCGAAGCGCGATTCCCAGAACCCGGCCATCTGGCTGGTCCAGTCGAGCAGCGGCGCCAAGGCGCCGATTTGCGCGCAGTAGTGCGTCTGACGGCCGGCGTGGCGGTCGCGCACCAGCCCGGCACGTTTCAGGACGCCGAGGTGCTTTGAGACAGCCGGCTGCGAGACCCCTGCCTGCTCGGTCAATGCCCCGACCGTCTGCTCCCCTTCGCGGCACAGCCGTTCAAAGAGGGCCCGGCGCGTCGGATCGGCCAGCGCGCTGAAGAGCACTTCGTGGGGGTTCGGCATCGGGACCAATAACCTATAAGCTATTGATCTACGTATAACCGCTGAGATATGTGTAGTCAAGTGGTGGGCGATGAGGGGTTCGAACCCCCGACCCTCTCGGTGTAAACGAGATGCTCTACCGCTGAGCTAATCGCCCACGGAACCGATAGCACGCCTGCCCTTCGGCCCGCAGCATCGCTTGGCTTGCGGCCTGTCCGAGCCGCAAACGGCCCCCAAAAGCAAGATCGGCCGCCCTAATAGGGCGGCCGATCCAGCAATCTCGGGAAAAGCCTTGGCGCGTCTAGTTGACGGCGTCCTTGAGGGCTTTGCCGGCCTTGAACTTCGGCTGCTTAGTCGCCGGGATCTGGATCTTCTCGCCGGTCCGGGGATTACGGCCCTCGGATGCTGCGCGCTTGGCGACGGTGAATGTGCCGAACCCTACCAGCCTGACCTCATTGCCCTTCGACAGGGACGTGGTGATCGACTCGAAGACGCGTTCGACGGCCTTGGCGGCATCCGTTTTGGAAAGGTTCGTCGTACGCGCAACGTCTGCCACAAGATCGTTCTTGTTCACGATTGAGCCCCCTCTGCGGTCAGCAGAAAATGTTGTCAAAATGATCCAGGATCGGACGGCGGCGCAAAGTCTAGTGCGCCCCTGATACGGCCGTCAAAGGGAAAAGGGGCGGGATTTCTAAGTAAAACCCGCCCCTTCTGTCGTTTTCAGACCCCTGTTGCGACCCTGCATCAATGTGTCGTAACGGCGTCTCGGTCTCCATCTTTGTTGTCAGAACGAGGCTTGGCGTCGGTGTCCTCTTCGACCCACGTGATCGGCACCAGCGGACGGATGAGCGCCCGCTTGAGTGCTTCGTCCACGGTCGCGATCGGGACCAACTCCATGCCCCGCTTCACGTTGTCCGGGATTTCGGCCAAGTCCTTCTCGTTGTCCTTGGGGAACATGACGGTCTTCAGCCCACCGCGCAGCGCCGCCAGCAGCTTCTCCTTCAGGCCGCCGATCGGCAACACGCGGCCGCGCAGCGTGATCTCGCCGGTCATGGCGATATCCTTGCGCACCGGAATGCCGGTCAGCACCGAGACGATCGAGATGGCCATCGCGACGCCGGCCGACGGGCCGTCCTTGGGCGTCGCACCCTCGGGCACGTGCACGTGGATGTCGCGCTTCTCGAACAGCGTCGGCTTGACCCCGAATTCGGTCGCACGGGCGCGCACGAACGAGGTCGCCGCCTGCACCGATTCCTGCATCACATCACCGAGCTTGCCGGTGATCTGCATCTTGCCCTTGCCGGGCACCATCACCGATTCGATGGTCAGCAACTCGCCGCCGACTTCGGTCCAGGCCAGACCGGTGACGACACCCACCATGTCCTCGAGCTCGGTCTCGCCGTAGCGGAAGCGCTGCACGCCGCCGTACTTGTCGAGGTTGCGGCCGGTCACGTTGATCTTCTTGGTGCCCTTCTTGACGATTTCCTTGGTCGCCTTGCGCACCAGGCCCGCGATCTCGCGCTCGAGGTTCCGGACGCCGGCCTCGCGCGTGTAGAAGCGGATCACGTCCCGCAGCGCCGAGTCCGAGATGCTCCACTCTTCCTTTTTCAGGCCGTGGGCCTCGATCACTTTCGGGATCAAGTGGCGCTTGGCGATCTCGACCTTCTCGTCCTCGGTGTAGCCGGAGATGCGGATCACCTCCATACGGTCCAGCAGCGCCGGCGGAATGCGCAGCGTGTTGGCCGTGGTGATGAACATCACGTCGGACAGGTCGTAATCGAGTTCGAGGTAGTGGTCGTTGAACGCCGAGTTCTGCTCGGGGTCGAGGACCTCGAGCAACGCGGACGACGGATCGCCACGGAAGTCGGCGCCGAGCTTGTCGATCTCGTCCAGAATGATCAGCGGATTGGTCGTCTTAGCCTTCTTCATCGACTGGATGATCTTGCCCGGCAGCGAACCGATGTAGGTGCGCCGGTGACCGCGGATCTCGGCCTCGTCGCGCACGCCGCCGAGCGACATGCGCACGAAGTTACGGCCGGTCGCGCGGGCGATCGACTTGCCAAGCGAGGTCTTGCCGACGCCGGGGGCGCCGACCAGGCACAAGATCGGACCCTTGAGGTGCTTGGTGCGCGTCTGCACCGCCAGGTACTCAAGGATGCGCTCCTTGACCTTGTCCAAGCCGAAATGATCCTCGTCGAGGATCGCCTCCGCCTTGTTGATGTCGGTCTTGATGCGGCTTTTCTTGCCCCATGGGAGAGACAGAATCCAATCCAGGTAGTTGCGCACCACCGTGGCTTCGGCCGACATCGGGCTCATGTTGCGCAGCTTCTTCAGCTCGCCGGTGGCCTTCTCGCGGGCTTCCTTCGAGAGGCGAGTTTTCTTGATGCGGTTCTCGAGCTCGGACAGCTCGTCGCGGCCATCCTCGCCCTCGCCCAACTCGCGCTGGATCGCCTTCATCTGTTCGTTCAGGTAGTACTCGCGCTGCGTCTTCTCCATCTGCCGCTTGACGCGGTTGCGGATGCGCTTCTCCACCTGCATGACGCCGATTTCGCCCTCCATCAGGGCGTAGGCGCGCTCCAGCCGCTCCATCACGTTGGCGATCTCGAGCAGCTCCTGCTTCTCGGCCACCTTGGTCGTGAGGTGCGAGGCAACGGTATCGGCCAGCTTCGACGGATCGTCGATCTGGTTGAGCGACACCAGCACCTCGGGCGGAATCTTCTTGTTGAGCTTCACGTACTGCTCGAACTGCGAGTACAGCGAGCGTGCCAGCGCCTCGATCTCGCGCGGATCGCCCTTGAGCTCGTCGATCACTTCGGCTTCGGCGCGGAAGTAGTCCTTCGAGTCGTCAAACGAGTGGATGCGCGCGCGCTGGCCGCCCTCGACCAACACCTTCACGGTGTTGTCGGGCAGCTTCAGCAACTGCAGCACCGAGCCGATCGTGCCGACGCGATGAATGTCGTCCGGCACAGGATCGTCATCGGCGGCGTTCTTCTGCGCGACGAGCAGAATCTGCTTGTCGTCCCGCATGACTTCTTCCAACGCTCGCACCGACTTTTCGCGGCCGACGAACAGCGGGACGATCATGTGGGGGAAGACCACGATGTCCCTGAGCGGGAGGACCGGGTAGGACTGGGTCTTCGGAGCTTCTGTCATGGCGCCTCACTAAGAGCTCCAGGAAGCCTGGAGCGGGATGCAGCGACGCACAGATGGGGCGTCGAGCGGAACGCACCCGCGGTAGTTCCGCAGGGTGCCTGTTGCCACACGATGTGGCAAGCGAACACAGCCGAATCAAGGGTAGTTGTCACAATGGACAGGTACGCTGTGGACGCCGCGTCACACTGGTCGCACCGCCGGTATGGTTAAGCGAAAAGCAGAAGAGCCGAAGCGGGGTTCCGCTTCGGCTCTTCAAATGCTTTGGCTGCACAGTCTGCTTGGTCCTGGGCTGCTTGGTCCTAGGCGCTCGCGCGCCGTTCTGTTGCCGACCGACTAAGAAGCGGTCGCGCTGTCTTCGCGGCGTTCGGAGTAGATGCGCAGCGGCTGCGCCCGTCCTTCGACCACCTCGGAATTGACGACCACCTCTTCCACGCCGTCGAGGCTCGGCAGTTCGAACATGGTGTCCAACAGAATGGCTTCCATGATCGAACGCAAGCCGCGGGCGCCGGACTTGCGGCCCATCGCCTTGCGGGCAATGGACGTCAGCGCGTCGTCCGAGAACGTCAGCTTGACCGACTCCATCTCGAACAGGCGCTGGTACTGCTTCACCAGCGCGTTCTTCGGACGCACCAGGATGTCCACGAGGGCCTTCTGGTCCAGGTCCTCCAGCGTCGCCACCACCGGCAGACGGCCGATGAATTCCGGGATCAGGCCGAACTTGAGCAGATCCTCGGGCTCGAGGTGCTTGAGCACCTCGCCCGTCTTGCGATCATCCGGCGAGCGAACGTCGGCGCCGAAGCCGATCGAGGTGCCCTGGCTGCGCGCCGAGATCAGGCGCTCGAGGCCGGCAAAGGCACCGCCGCAGATGAACAGGATGTTGGTCGTATCGACCTGCAGGAACTCCTGCTGCGGATGCTTGCGCCCGCCCTGCGGCGGCACGGAGGCAATCGTGCCTTCCATGATCTTCAACAGCGCCTGCTGCACGCCTTCGCCCGACACGTCGCGCGTGATCGACGGGTTGTCGGACTTGCGGCTGATCTTGTCGACCTCGTCGATGTAGACGATGCCGCGCTGCGCGCGCTCGACGTTGTAGTCGGCCGCCTGCAGCAGTTTGAGAATGATGTTCTCGACGTCCTCGCCGACGTAACCGGCGTCGGTCAGCGTCGTCGCGTCGGCCATCGTGAACGGCACATCGAGGATGCGCGCCAGCGTCTGCGCCAACAGCGTCTTGCCGGAGCCCGTCGGGCCGACCAGCAGGATGTTCGACTTGGCGAGTTCGACGTCGTTCGACTTGGCGCTGTGCGACAACCGCTTGTAGTGGTTGTGCACCGCGACCGAGAGCACGCGCTTGGCGTAGTCCTGGCCGATTACGTAGTCGTTGAGGACGCCGCAGATGTCCTCTGGCGTCGGAACCCCATCCGAAGTCTTGACGAGGGCACTCTTGTGCTCCTCGCGGATGATGTCCATGCAGAGCTCGACGCACTCATCGCAGATGAACACGGTCGGGCCCGCAATGAGCTTGCGGACCTCGTGTTGGCTCTTGCCGCAGAACGAGCAATAGAGCGTGTTCTTAGAGTCGCCGGACTTGGTCATGGGAGCCTGCTTGAGACCGGATCTTGTGGATCGCGGCCTTCCTTACTCCTAGATGTTATCCGCGGAGCTTCCTGACTACAAACCCCCTTGGCAAGCCCCCACGAAGCGGAGGCAGGCACGAAAAAGGCCGTAGCAGGAACTGACACCCAGCGTATTTCGGATGTCACCGTACCGCGATCATGGTGAAGAAAGAGTTAATTGCGACTGAGCGCTTGTCCACCCGGGACCACGCTAATCGCCCTTCACCCGCAGCTTCTCTACGGATTTGGCATCATCTTCGGGGCGCGGACGCTGCGCCTGGATCTCGTCGATGATGCCGAATTCCTTGGCCGCCTCGGCCGTCATGAACGTGTCGCGGTCGAGGCTCTTCTCGATGCGCTCCAGGGTCTGACCGGTGTGCTTGGCGTAGATCCTATTCAGGCGCTCGCGCAGCGCGAGGATCTCGCGCGCCTGAATTTCGATGTCCGACGCCTGGCCCGAGTACCCGCCGGAGGGCTGGTGGACCATGATGCGGGCGTTCGGCAGCGCGAAGCGCAGGCCGGCGGCGCCGGCGGCGAGCAGCAGCGACCCCATCGACGCCGCCTGGCCGAAGCACAGGGTCGATATCTTGGGCCGGATGTATTGCATCGTGTCGTAGATCGCCAGGCCGGACGAGACGATACCGCCCGGCGAGTTGATGTACATCGCGATGTCCTTGGACGGGTTCTCCGCTTCCAGGAACAACAGCTGCGCGTTCACCAGGCTCGACGTCACGTCGTCGATCGGGCCCGAGATAAAGATGATTCGCTCCTTCAGGAGGCGCGAATAGATGTCGTACGCACGCTCGCCGCGGTTGGTCTGCTCGACCACCATGGGCACCAGGTTCTGCATGCGCGTGTAGTGATCCGTCATGGGTTTGGTCGACTCCCCTGGTAAGAAACGCGGGCTTTAGAAAAGGCCCCGGCTAGCGGCCGCTACTCGTCTTTCTTGGCCTTGGCCTTCTTCTTGGCCTTGCCTTCGCCCTTGTCGGACTCTGCCGACTCGGCGCCGATCGCCTCGTCGCTTTCGTCCATCAGGTCCTCGGTGGTCACCGTGCGGTCGGTGACCTTGGCCATCTCGATGATGAAGTCGATGACCTTGTCCTCGAGAATCGGACCGCGCAGGGTTTCGACCGCCTGCGGATTGTTGCGGAAGTAGGCGTAGATCGACTTCTCCTGGCCGGGGAAGCGCATCGCCTGCTGGCTGATCGAGCGCTCGATCTCCTCGGAATTCACCGCGATATTGTTACGGCGGCTGACCTCTGCAAGGACCAGGCCCAAGCGAACGCGGCGCGTCGCCAGCGTGCGGTACTGCTCCTTGAGTTCGTCCTCGGACTTGTTCTCGTCGCCCGGCTCATGCTGGCCGCGCTTGCGCGCCGCATCGACCTCGCCCCAGATGGCGCCGAATTCGGCCTCCACCAGTCCCGGCGGCACGTCGAAGCCGTGCATGTCGGCAAGCTTGTCGAGCACTGCGCGCTTCATGCGGCGGCGCGAGACGGCGCCGAAGTCCTTCGCCAGCTGCTCCTTCACCGCCGCCCGCACGGCATCGACGTTCTCCAGGCCCAGGGCCTTGGCGAGGTCGTCGTCCATCTTGGCGTCTTCGGGGATGGCGATGGTCTTCACGGTGACGCTGAACGTCGCCTCGCGGCCGGCGAGGAAGCGCACGCTGTAGTCGCTCGGGAAAGTCACTGTGAGGGTGCGGGGTTCATTGACCTTGGCGCCAATGAGCTGGTCTTCGAAGCCCGGGATGAACTGGTTCTGGCCCAGCTCAACGCGCGCGCCCTCGGCCTTGCCGCCGTCGAACTCGACGCCGTCGACGGTGCCGACGAAGTCCATGGTCAGCAGGTCGCCCTTCTTGGCCTCGTAGCCGTCCGCCGCCGGGCCGAACTTGCGCTGGGCGCTGGTCAGGCGGTCGATGGCGTCGCCGATGTCCTTGTCGCCGGGCTCGGCGACCAGGCGCTCGATCTGCAACTTGGCGAGATCGCCGACATCGAACTCCGGCATGACCTCGAACGCGAGCGTGTATTCGAGGTCTTTGCCTTCGTTGAATTCCTTGATCTCAACGCGCGGCTGCGAGGCGAGCCGGAGCGAGCGCTCGGCGATTGCGGCCTGGCTCGACGTTGAAACCGTCTCCTCCAGCACTTCGCCCATCAACGCCTTGCCGTAGCGCTGCTTAAGCAGAGTCTTCGGCACCCGGCCGCGGCGGAAGCCGGGCATCTGCATGGTGCTGCTGAGGCGATCGAGCCGTGCCGCCATGCGGTCGGTCAGGTCGCGCGCATCGATGACGATCTTCAACTCGCGCCGAAGACCCTCGGCATTGGTTTCCGTTACCTGCATTGCTCGCTCAGTAAGAAGGGTTGCTGGAATCTCGTGTCGTTAGGCCTGGCACGTTTTGGTCCGGGGGCAAGTTGGTGCGGCTGGAGGGACTCGAACCCCCAAGCCCGAAGGGCACATGCTCCTAAGGCATGCGTGTCTGCCAATTCCACCACAGCCGCGTCCAGCTTGCACTCGACGGGCTACGGACCGCATCGCGACACAGGTCGCCCGCCGAGAAACGAAGGGCGCCTTCTTATCACAGTTGGTGGGTTACCACAGGGGATTCGCCCTCGGCCTCTGGCCGTTCGGCGGGGATCGGCCGGCTCACCGCAGCGGATAGTAGAGGTCGGTGCGCAGCTCATCCGGATCGTCGCTCCAGTGCCCGTAGAACTCCCGGTTGACCCCCGCGATGGCTCGGCCGTGCTGCTTGCACCCTCTGCGTACGGCCCCCAATGGGTGCTGCGCACCACCCCTCCGCCCGGCGTCCGGATGCCGCGGACAGTGCCGCGGTGGGGATACGGATGCGGCCCGCACGCCGCACTCGAACGTGAATTCTGGCGTTGCCCCCGATAGATAGAGGACGACGTTCACTCCGAGGGGAGCAAAGCCCGCGCTTCCCGCAACCGCCGCAAGCTGAAGCGGGGCCACGGTCTCTTCGACGACCCTAGTCGGAGGCCGGCCCAGCACCACCCCGGTCCTGGAGGTCAGCCAAGACCGCCGGCAGGGTCCGATGGATATCCGAAGCAATCAGACCCGGCCCAAAGCGCCGCGCCGCCTCCCCATGCAGCCAGGCCCCCGCCGCGGCGGCCAGGAACGCGCCCATCCCCTGGGCCCGCAGACCGGCGATGAACCCGGCCAGCACGTCGCCGCTGCCGGCCGTGGCCAGCGTCGCCGGCGCGTTGGCGTTGATGATGGCGCGGCCATCGGGGTGCGCGATGACGGTGTCCGGGCCCTTCAGCAGAACGACCACCCGCGCCTCGGCCGCCGCGGCGCGAGCCCGCGACAGCCGGTCCGGTAACACCGACGCGGCAGGAAACAGGCGCGCGAACTCGCCGTCGTGTGGCGTCAGCACGCACCCCAGCCGCAGCGCCGCGAATAGCGTCTCTCGTTCGGAGGCGAACGACGTCAGCGCATCTGCATCCAGCACGCATGCGGCACCCGCGCGCAGGGCGGCCAGAACATTGGCCCGAGTGCCCTGCGAGACTCCGTTGCCGGGACCGACGACCACGACATTGCGGTGCCGCTCACCCAGCGCCTTGGCGACGTCCGCCGGGCTTTCGATGGGTTCGAGCAGCACCTCGGTGACGTGCTCGGCGTGAACGCGGAGCGCGTCGGCAGAGCCACCCACGGTGACAAGGCCGGCGCCGGCACGCAGCGCACCCTCCGCCGCCAGCCGGGCGGCGCCGGAGCTGGTCGCGCCACCGCTCAACACCAAGACATGGCCGCGCTGGTACTTGTGGCCCTCGACGGCGAGGCCCGGCAGGCGCCAGATCGCCGGGCTGTTCTCCCAGGTCGTCACGCCGAGCTGGGCCATCGCCGAGCTAGGCGTTCCGATACTGGCGACGACAACCTCGCCACATAACTTTCTTGCTGGATAAAGAAGATGCGCTGGTTTCTTGCGAAAGAAGGTGACGGTGAGGACCGCCGCGGGCGTCGCGGGATCCGCGGTCCCGCCGTCGCCCGAAACGCCGCTCGGAACATCCACCGCCACCACCGGAACCTTTTGGGCCGCGACGGCCCGCAGGGTCTCTGCCGCGAAGCCTTCCAGCGGCCGGGACAACCCCGCCCCGAACAAGGCATCGATGACGAGTTCGGCCCCGCCGAGCACCGGCGGCGCAAAGGTCTCGATCGGCCCCACCCAGCCCGCGCGCGCCGCAGCCGACTCGCTTCTTGATTCGCCCAGCGCCGCGACCCGCACCGGCCAACCCGCCGCACGCAGATGGCGCGCCGCCACAAAGCCGTCGCCGCCGTTGTTGCCGGGTCCGCACAGCACGAGGGTGGGCCGCGGACTCCAGCGCGCCACGATGGCGTCGGCAACCGCCTGGCCGGCCGCCTCCATGAGCTGGCCGAGGGGCACGCCGGCCGCAACGGCGAGGCGATCCGCCGCGGCGTGCTGTTCGACGCTCAGTATTTCGGGCAGGATTTCGGGGCCTTGCTGCATGCTTGGTGCAGCCTACCTTAGGAGCGCGGCTCGGTGCTCCCGAGCGCGCTCGCCACCTCGGTGCCGAGCCGGGCGATGGAGACTTTGTCCTGCTCCTGGAATGGCAGCGGCCGGCACGCCGCCATGGTGATGATGCCGAGCCGTGCCATGCGCATGCCGCTCAGGACACCCTCGCCCACCCGCGCCGACAGCAACCCGGCCAGCCGCGCACCAACATGGCTGAGCAGTGCGTCGGCAACGAAGTCGGCGGCGCCCTGGGTGGCAGCCGTGTAGAGAATTCGTCGCACTAGGCCCCAGCGGGCGAAAACGCCCGGCCGGAAGCCGTAGACGGCCGCGACCTCGCGCACCATGCGCAGGCCGCGCCACACGACAATGCCGGCGTCGAGCAGCCCGAACGGACTCATCGTCACGCCAAGACCCGCGTCGCGCGAGGCGCGCGACACCGCCTGGTACGCCAGCCGGTCGAGCGGGCGCACCACGGCGTCGGCCAGCAGGTCGAGGACCTGCGCATCGGAGTGCGCCGTCGTCGCGGCACGCCGGAAGTGCTCGATGGCGTCGGCCAGCTCGGCCCGTTGGCGCAGCGGATCGACGATCCGCGCCGCCAGGCGCAACGCGCGCCCATGCCCCTTCCCGGCCAGCAGTTCGGCCGCTTCCCGCGACAACGCATCGACCTCGCGTAACTTACGCATTTCACGCTGGAAGCCAATGAATTCGCGCAACAAAATAGAGGCGCCACTGGCAGCCGCGATGCCCAGCATGACGCCCACCGACGTGCCGACTGCCGTGTTGCGCGCCCACGCGCCGAGGACGAATTCCCATAGCTGCAGGCCGACCGCACCCACCGCGAACAAACCCAGGCTGACGCCGAAGGTCTTGGCCAATAGGTGGCGCGGCGGCGGCAGGAGGACGATCGGACCCTGGACGGGCGGCGCCGGCCGGGTGACCGTCGCCGCCAATTCCAGCGGCGCGACCGACGGCGGCGGCGGCGTTCCAACAGAACGCACCGACCCGGCATCCACCTCGATGGGTTTGCGCGGATCGCTCATCGCAGGCGCGTCCCCACCAGTTCCTGCATCGCTTCGTCAAGCCCGATGTGCGGCAGGCCGCGCGCTCCGCTGACGTGGGCCGGCTGGAAGTCGAGGAAACGGAAGCGCCCCTCGCGCCAGTCCTGCGGACCCGGGAAATGGGCCGGGATCTCGCCCGGGAACAGCGCCGTCTCGCTGGAGCGGCCGGCGGGAAGGCCGCGCACCATGCTGAGGGTCTGTCCCTGCACCTCGCCGAGCACGTCGTCGGTGCAGCGCACCGAGGACAGCGCCACCGCACGGGTCTCGACGCCGCGGAAGCGGATGCGGTTGGCCTCGCGTGCCACGACCTCCTCTAGGAGGCGACGCAGATTGGGATGCTGGTTGCTTGAGACGTGGTCCGCCTTGGTGGCGGCGAACAGCACGCGCTCGGTCAACGCGCCGTCCAACCAGGCGCGGACGCCGGAGCGGCTGTAGTCGAAGCTCTGCAGGATCGCGGCGATGGCGGCCCGCATATCGTCGAATGCCGCCTGCCCCGCCTTCAAGGCCCCCAGCAGATCGACCAGCACGATCTGCGCGTCGAAATAGCAGAAGTGGTCGCGATAGAACGGCGCCACGACGCGCTCGCGGTAGGCGTCATAGCGCGCCGCCATCGCAGCAAAAAGGGAACCCGGCGCAGGAGCCTCGGTGGACACCCGCAGCGGCGACAGCGCCAGCAGCGCATCGTCCGGCGCCAGCGTGCCGGGCCGCAGGATGCGTGCCGGCTGGTTTAGAGTCAGTCCGGCCTCCGGCGCTCCCGCCTTGCGCAGCGCCGCCGCATAGAGCGTCGCCGCACGCTTCATCACACCCGCGTCGCTGGGCGCCGCAGGATCGAGTCCATCGAGGAACGCGCGCCACTCGGCGAAGAACGCCGTGCGAGGGCCGCTGGCGGTCAGCGCCAACGTCTCCGCCGACCACGCCGCGAACTCCTTGGCTAGCAGCGGCAAGTCGAGCAGCCATTCGCCCGGATAGTCGATCAAGTCGATGTT
Source organism: Rhizobium sp. Q54 (assembly GCA_945889645.1). Taxonomy (GTDB): domain Bacteria; phylum Pseudomonadota; class Alphaproteobacteria; order UBA2966; family CAIVPW01; genus CAIVPW01. The sequence continues at coordinate 8,914 of CAMDCA010000006.1, read as the reverse complement.
GAGTACGCGCGTGCCGCGCAGCCGGGCCAGCGGACGGCGCGAGCGATAGCGCACGGCAAGGCGCAGCCCGCACAACTGGTCCGTCGCCGCCGGCCAGTCGTGCCGCGCACCTGTGATCGCCGCCAAGCTGTCGTCGAACGGAAACGCCGGCATGCCGGGCAGCGGAAATGCCTCGGCGGCGATCAGGTCGCCGCGCGCTGCGACCTTGAGGAACGGCAGCAGGTCCGGCCACTGCCCGGCGCTCATCAGGTTGTGCACGAACGAGGTAGTGAACACCGTCTTGCCGCAGCGGCGCAGCCCCGTGACGGCGACGCGCACGGTGTTGCGGTCGGCAAGGCGGCGATAGACCGCCTTCGGCGTCGGACGAGTCATCGGGGCGGTGGCTCCGGAATGGCGGGCGGCGGCTGGCTTCCATTTAGGGATCGTTGCACTTCCGCGCTATACCGATCCGCATAGCCTAAATGTTAGGCACTTATGCCTCGGAAATGTGAATCTCTGGCGCTTTTCGCGGCAGCGTGGTTACATGCGGACATCGGCGCGGACGCCTTGGGGGGCAGGTTCCGCGCCGCGGCGTGCGTTGCGACGTTGCTCCCTGAGCCAGCCTTGGCCCAAATCGCGGCCCGAATCGAGCCCTTGGGGAGAGCGCATGTCCAGCAACCGCCTTGAGTCCACGTCGTTGTGCCATCGCATTGGGCAGGCCGCTCCGGCCACCCTTGGCACCGCCCTCGCCTTGCTCCTCCTGCCCGGCATCGCCCAGGCGCAGGAGATCAGCGGCGGCGACACGGCTTGGATGCTGACTTCGACCGCGCTGGTCCTGTTCATGACCCTGCCCGGCTTGGCGCTGTTCTACGGCGGGCTCGTGCACGCGCGGAACGTCATGTCCGTGCTGATGCACGTCGTCGCCATCGCCTGTGTCGCGTCGGTGCTGTGGTTCGCCGTCGGCTACAGCCTGGCGTTCGGCGAAGGCAACGGCTGGATCGGCAGCCTCGACAAGGCATTCCTCAGCGGCGTCAACAACGAATCGGTGTCGGGCACCATCCCCGAGACCGTGTTCTTCATGTACCAAATGACGTTCGCCATCATCACGCCGACGCTGATCGTCGGGGCGTACGTCGAGCGCATCAAGTTCGCCGGCGTGTTGGTGTTCAACACGCTCTGGCTGCTGATCGTCTACTTCCCCGTCACCCACTGGGTGTGGGCGCCGGGCGGCTGGCTGTTCGAGATGGGCGTGCGCGATTTCGCCGGTGGCCTCGTCGTCCACACCACCGCCGGCGTTTCGGCGTTGGTCTTCGCCCTCGTTCTGCGCAGCCGCCTTGGATTCCCGCAGGATATCAAGCCGCCGCACATGCCGGGTCTCGCCGTCATGGGTGCCGGCATGCTGTGGGTCGGCTGGTTCGGCTTCAACGCCGGTAGCGCGCTGTCGGCCGGTCAGGGGGCCGGCATGGCTATGACCGCTACCCACCTCGCTGCCGCCAGCGCCTCGCTGGTGTGGATGGCGATCGAATGGCTGCGCCACGGCAAGGCCAGCGTGGTCGGCATCGTCACCGGCACCATCGCCGGCCTCGCCACCGTCACGCCGGCATCCGGCTTCATCGGTCCGATGGGCGGCTTCCTCATCGGCATCGCCGCGGCGGCCGTCTGCTACTTCGTCACCCAGTACGTGAAGCAGCACCTGCGCATCGACGACTCGCTCGACGTGTTCGCGGTGCACGGCATCGGCGGCATGCTTGGCGTGTTGCTGACGGCCGTTCTGGCCTCCCCCACCTTCCAGGGCCTCGGTTTTGCCGAGGGCATGACCATGGCCAGCCACTTCGGCGTTCAGCTGACCGGCGTCCTGGCGGTCGCGGCCTGGTCCGGCGTCGCCACCTGGATCATCGCCAAGATCACTTCTGCCCTCGTCGGCCTACGGGTTCCCAAGGAAGAAGAATTCGAAGGCCTCGACATTACGGCCCACGGCGAGCGAGCCTATGATCTGTAGGGCGGGACCGTGCAAGGACGGGGCCGGCACGCGCTAGGAGGCGTCATGAAGCTCATCACCGCGATCATCAAGCCGCACAAGCTCGACGAAGTGCGCGAGGCCCTGACGTCCGCCGGCGTGCAAGGCATGACCGTGACCGAGGTAAAGGGCTTCGGCCGCCAGAAAGGCCATACCGAGATCTATCGCGGCGCCGAGTACGTCGTCGACTTTCGCCCCAAGGTGAAGATCGAGGTCGTGGTCGACGACAACGCCATGGACCGCACCGTGGACGCCATCCGCGACGCCGCCCACACCGGCCAGATCGGCGACGGGAAGATCTTCATCTCCGAAGTCGCCCAGGCCGTGCGCATCCGCACGGGTGAGTCGGGACCCGAGGCGCTGTAGCCTCTAGTCTGCTGTCGGAACGCACCGTCGGGGCCGCCGCACCCGCAGGCGGCGGCACCGGCATCGCTCGCTACAAGCGGCGTAGGTGTGCGTGGCGGAAGTGACAGTCGCGCCTAAGTTGCCCGCCATGCACGTCCTCGTCCTCGGTGCCGGAGTTGTCGGCGTAACCACCGCTTTCGTGCTGGCGGAGAGTGGCGCGTGCGTCACCGTCATCGATCGTCGTCCGGGCCCTGGGCTGGAGACCAGTTTCGCCAATGGCGGACATCTGTCCGCGAGTGAAGTCCGCTCGTGGGCGAGTCCGATGGTGCCGGGCTACCTGGCGAAGTGGATCGGCCGCGCCGATGCGCCGTTCCGCATGCCCCTGCTGCGCTGGGATCCGATGCTATGGCGCTGGGGCCTGCGCTATCTCGCCAATTGCACGCCTGCGCGCTATCGCGCCAACAACGAGGCGCTGTTGCGTCTGGCGCACTACAGCCGCGCGGCGATGCAGGAAATCGTCGCGGCGAGCGGCGTTGCGTTCGATCACCGGCCGGCCGGGTTGCTCGCGGTCTGTCGTACGGCGGAGTCCTTGCGGCAGGCGGTGGACGAGTCCGACTCCCTCGCCCGCGCAGACTTGGTGCACGACCAGGTCGTCTCGGCCGCGGAATGCGTGCGGATCGAGCCGGCGTTGGCCGACTCCCGCGGTCGTGGGCAGATTGCCGGAGGACTCTTCTCGCGCGATGGCGGCACCGGCAATGCGGCTGCCTTCACCACGGGCCTTGCGGCGGCGTGCGTCGCGGGTGGAGTCACGTTTCGCTACGACACGACGATCCAGGCCATCGAGCACAGTGATGGGCGCGTCACGGGCGTTCAGACATCCGTAGGTCGCATTGCGGGCGACGCGATCGTTCTGGCGCTCGCCAACGAGAGTCGCGCGATCGCCGCGCCGCTCGGCTTGGCGCTGCCGCTCTATCCGGTGAAGGGCTACTCGATCACCGTGCCGATGAGCGAAAGCGAATCGCGGTTGCCGCACATCGGCATCCTCGATGAAGACCGCAAGATCGTGCTCGCCCGCTTCGGCAGCGCCGTGCGCGTTGCCGGCACAGCCGAGTTCGCCGGATTCGACCAGCGCCTTGACCTGCGCCGCGTGCGGCCGATCCTCGATGCAGCGCGCGATCTCTTTCCGGGTCCGCTCGACGGCATCCGCCCCGAGCACGCAAATCCTTGGACCGGGCTGCGGCCGATGACGCCGGACGGTCCGCCCATCGTCGGGCCCGACCCGCGCGCGCCGAAGGGGCTGTTCTTCAACACCGGGCACGGATCGCTTGGCTGGACCCTGGCGGCGGCAACAGCGCGGATGACCGCGGACTATATCGGCGGGCGCGCACCGGCGGTGGATAGCACCCCCTACTCCCTGGCGCGCTTCCGTGCACAATAGGGCGATGCGTTTGACTGGCACACTTCTCCTGCTCACGGCGCTCGCTGGGCTGGCGGCTTGCTCGCCGCCGCAGCTGCGTCCGACCTATATGGGACAGAGATTCCTCGAACCGGGCCTCGCGGTTCCGCAGCAGCAGCACGACGGTTTCGGCAATCCGATCCTGGTGCCGCGCAAGGAGCCGCGCCAGTGGCCCACGCTCCGCACCGCGCCAGTGGCGCCCTAGCGGCGCCCCAGTCGGCCGAACAGCGCGCGCGCCTCGGCGCGCACCGCGGCCAGCGCAAGCCGGACCACCTGAACCCACGGCGGCGGACGTGAGCGCAAGTGTTCACCGCGCTCGTACAGGCCACGGGTGTCGCTGCGGCGCACCTTGCCGCTCGACGTCTTGAGCACCACGTGCGGCGGCACCAGCACGATCTCGTCGGGCGGCTCGCCGATTGCCGCAATGATGGCGCGCCGCACCGCATCGCGCAGTGCGCTCATGGAGGTGGGAAGCGTCTCGCGGGTTTCCGCCAGCACGACGACCTGTTCGGTGCCGCCCGGTCCGGTCATGCCGAATGCCGCGACGCAACCGCTGCGGATGCCGCTTACGCTGCTGGCCGCCGCCTCGATCTCCGGCGCGTGCAGGTTGCGACCGGCGCGGATGATGATGTCCTTTTCGCGGCCAGCGATGAAGAGGTCGCCGTCGGTCTGGTAGCCGCGATCGCCCGTGCGCACCCAGTCGCCATCGAACAGCGCGCGAGTCGCTTCGGCGTTGCGGTAGTAGCCCTGGGTGGCGGACGGGCCGCGGAACTGGATGGCGCCGGACTGACGATCCGGCACCGGCACGCTTTGCGCATCGACGACGCGGATCTGGTGGCCGGCTAGCAACGATCCGCAGGCAACGAACTCCAGCGCCGTCGCGTCGTCAGACTCCGCCGGCTGTGCCGAACCGGTCTGGGTGAACAAGTCGCGCCGGATGCGATCAATCCGCGGCGGGCGCGTGAGCGAGGACAAGGTCAACCCGACGGAATTCTCCGCCAACCCGTACACCGGCCGTTGCGCGGTCGGCGCCAATCCGTACGGCGCAAAGCGCGCCTGGAAGCTGCGCAGCGTCGCGGGCAGCACCGGTTCGGCGCCGTTGGCCATCACGCGCATCGACGACAGGTCGAGCCCGCGCAGGTCCTGCTCCTTGATGCGCAGGCGGCACAACTCGTAGGCAAAGTTGGGTGCCGCCGTGATGGTGCCGCGATGCTTGTCGATCGCCCACAACCAGCGCTCGGGGCGCGTGAGGAATCGCAGCGGCGACATCAGCACCAGCAGCGAGCCATGATACAGCGAGCCGAGCCAGGCGCCGATCAGTCCCATGTCGTGGTAGAGCGGCAGCCAGCTGACGAACACGTCGCGCTCGCCATCCCACCCGCACGGAATCCCAAGCGCACGCACGTTGGCGAGCAGGTTCGCGTGCGTCAGCATCACACCCTTCGGCGCACCAGTGCTGCCCGACGTGTACTGCAGGAACGCCAGGTCCTCGCGCACCGGCCCGTCGCCACGCGGCGTCGCGGGCGCCGCGCGCAGTTCGGGTACGGTCGCGACGGCGGACAGTTGGCGCGCCTTGGCACGCAGGAAGCGCGCCGCCGTCTGCGCCTCGGGCACGGTGATGAGCACGACCGCCTCGGCGTTGTCGAGCACCGACGCCTGCCGGCGCAACAGCTGCTCGATCTGCTCGCGGCGCGCCGGCGGATAGATTGGCACCGGTACCCCACCGGCAATCAGGATGCCGAAGAACGCGTGAAAGAAGTCGAGCGACGTCGGCAGCATGATGCCGACCTTCTTCCCACGGGTGACGCCGCGTTGGCGCAGGCCGGCCGCAACTTCGTCCGACGCGCGCCGCAGGGCCGCGTAGCTCATGTCCTGGACGTCGTCCTCGCCAGCGAGAAAGCGGACGTGGACGCGCTCGGGATGCTGTTCGACGTGCCAATCCAACACATCGAGCAGCGTTTCCGCCGCCTCCGGCAGCGCACCTGGGTCGGGTTGGCGCGGCGCGCCGGTCGGCGGTGGTGTGCTCACGGAATCATTTCCGCGCGGATCGGCGCACCTGGCAGCCGTGAACTCGGTTGAGACGCAGATCCTCCGCGCGGACAGAATCGCGCGGCAACAGCGTCGCCTCCCATCCGGCCCCCTGCGGCAGGAACTCTAGGTACCGGCCCCACGGTAATGCCAGGGCGCAGCAGAAACCAGGAGCGCACACGGGTCGTCCGACGGTCTTGGAAAATTGGGGCGAGTGACGGGGTTCGAACCCGCGACCCCCGGATCCACAATCCGGTGCTCTGACCAACTGAGCTACACTCGCCGCAAGGTCGGGGTCATGTATCGCCCGGGGTGGGGGCGGTCAAGCCGGTGGACTGCCCTGCCCTATGCCGCCTTGCGGCGGCGGCGCCACGACTGGGCCGTGATCACGAACCAGATGACCGATGTGCTGGCGGTGGCCAGCGCCGCCCACAGCAGTGGAATGGTGGCAAACGTGGCTGCCACGACCGCGGCCAGGGCAGCGGTGACCAGCGCGGTGCTGACCTCAGGCTTCTCCTTGCCGAACACCGTCGGCAACAGCGCTACGGCGAAGCCCCACTGGCACGCCGCAATCACCCAATCCTGCCACATCCAAAGCGACCCTTCCGCCCATCCGCATTGCGCGCTGCGCGCTTTAGCCGCCCCTTTGCCTCGGTGCAAGGACACCGCCGCAGAGCCTCCTTGGCGGTCGCAGCAACCGCCCGCACTCCGGTTCATCTGCGGCGATGTCGCGCCCGTCGCGAAAGTGCCCCTTTTTTGCGCTGACCACTGCCCAAAAACCGGGCTCATCGCTGCCCCCATTCTTGGCTACCTCGCCGGAGAGGCGCGGATTTACTGTCTTTTTGGCTGCGCGTAGGAATGGCACGGCCTCTGCTATGGGCAGTTGCCGGTTGGGCGCCGATGTGGCACGAAACGGCCGCCTGCTCGCGGCCCCTGAGAACTTCGCGCGGCAACGCCTCGCCGGGGGGACGAGATGCGGGATTGGTTCGTCGTGCCTCAGCGATCCCCAGATCGGGTGGGCTGTGTGGGCCTGGTACGCGCGCCGTCGTGTGGGGGCATTTGAATGAAAAAGATCGAAGCCATCATCAAGCCGTTCAAGCTTGATGAGGTGAAGGAGGCCCTCAACGAGGTGGGTCTCAAGGGCATTACCGTACTGGAGGCCAAAGGTTTCGGCCGCCAAAAGGGTCATACCGAGTTGTACCGCGGCGCCGAGTACGTCGTGGACTTCCTACCCAAGGTCAAGATCGAGGTCGTCCTCGAGGATTCCCAAGTGGAGCGCGCCATCGAGGCGATTCAACAAGCCGCACACACGGGCAAGATCGGCGACGGCAAGATCTTCATTACGACGGTCGAAGACGTGATCCGCATTCGCACGGGCGAGCGCGGCCGGGACGCCATCTAGGCGCCCCGCGGACCGTCACGACCAATTCAAGAAATCTGAGGAGGAGAGAAGGAGCCCATGGCCAGCGGCAAAGACGTCCTGAAGATGATCACGGACAACAAGGTCGAGTACGTCGACCTTCGTTTCACCGACACGAAGGGCAAGGAACAGCATGTTTCCGTGCCGCACTTCGCGTTCGACGACACCAAGTTCACCTCCGGCCACGCATTCGACGGCTCGTCGATCGCCGGCTGGAAGGGCATCGAGGCCTCCGACATGCTGCTCATGCCGGACCCCGAGACCGCGGTGATGGACCCGTTCCGCGAGGTGCCGACGCTCAACATCACGTGCGACGTGTTGGAGCCGGGCACCGGCCAGGCCTATGACCGCGATCCGCGCTCGCTGGCCAAGCGCTGCGAGGCCTACGTGAAGTCGTCGGGCATCGGCGACGTGATCTACTTCGGTCCGGAGCCTGAGTTCTTCATCTTCGACAGCGTCACCTGGTCGGTCGACATGTCGGGTTCGCATGTGAAGATCCACTCGGACGAGGCGTCCTGGTCCACCGGCATCAACTATCCGAACGGCAACCTGGCCCACCGCCCGACCGTCAAGGGCGGCTACTTCCCGGTTCCGCCGGTCGATAGCCAGCAGGACATCCGCTCCGAGATGTGCACCATGCTCACCAAGATGGGCGTGCCGGTCGAGGTGCACCACCACGAGGTCGCCGGCGCCGGCCAGAACGAGATCGGCACCAAGTTCGGCCCGCTCACCCGCCGCGCCGACTGGACCCAGATCCTGAAGTACGTCGTCACCTCGGTGGCCGCGAAGCACGGCAAGACGGCGACGTTCATGCCGAAGCCGATCGTCGGCGACAACGGCTCGGGCATGCACTGCCACCAGTCGGTCTGGAAGGGCGGCAAGAACCTGTTCGCCGGCGAAGGCTATGCCGGCATGTCGGAGTTCGCGCTGTTCTACATCGGCGGCATCATCAAGCACGCGCGCGCGCTCAACGCGATCACCAACCCGGGCACCAACAGCTACAAGCGCCTGGTTCCGGGCTTCGAAGCCCCGGTGAAGCTCGCCTACTCGGCGCGCAACCGCTCGGCATCGATCCGCATCCCGTACGTCGACAGCCCGAAGGCGCGCCGCATCGAGGTGCGCTTCCCGGATCCGACCTGCAACTCGTACCTGGCGTTCGCCGCCATGACGATGGCCGGCCTCGACGGCGTTATGAACAAGATCCACCCGGGTGGCCCGGCCGACAAGAACCTGTACGACCTGCCGCCGGAAGAGGACGCGAAGATCCCGACGGTGTGCTCGTCGCTCGAGCAGGCACTCGAGGCCCTCGACAAGGATCGCGCCTTCCTCACCAAGGGCGGCGTGTTCTCGAACGACCTCATCGACGCCTACATCGACCTGAAGATGGAAGAGGTCACGCGCTTCCGCATGACCACCCATCCGGTCGAGTTCGACATGTACTACTCGATGTAATCGCCGGCACTCCTTGCGAAACGGAACGGGGGCCCATCGGCCCCCGTTTTGTTTTGCGCGCTGGCGTTGCGCTAGAGCATTTTGCGATCACGTTGTGACGTATCCGGCGTGGTGGATGTAGTTGACGCACTCTGCTGGCGTGAAGCGATCGAGTAGCTGTCCGACTCGCTGCCAAAGGCTTTCGGTGGTTCGTTCTGCGGCGACGCGCAGTAGGGAC
>CAMDCA010000005.1 GCA_945889645.1 Rhizobium sp. Q54 | reverse complement strand
TACGCTGGAGCAGTTCGCCGCCGCCAGTCCCGACGAGCGCTTCGATGCGGTGTATTGCTCGGAGGTCATCGAGCACGCGCCGGACTGCAACCGATTCGCCGCCGCCCTCGCCCATGTGGTGCGCCCGGGCGGCGCCCTATACCTGACGACACCCGACATCACGCATTGGCGCCGCCCGCGCGACTTGGCCCGCTGGGACGCCTACAAGCCGCCGGAACACTGCCTGTACTTCGGCCCAAAGAGTCTAACCCAACTGTTGGAGCGGCACGGCTTCGCTATCGCCGACCGCGCCTTCGCCTGGAAGCCGGGCATCAAGGTGATCGCGCGTCGCCGGTAGAGCGCGAGCGTCTCCTCGCTCACGCGTCGGACGCAGCAAAGCCGCCGTCGGCGATGTGCCGGCGGCGGCTTTGAGTTGCTGCGTATGCGTTACAGGTTCGGCGTGACGGCGGCTTCGGTGACCTTCACGTCGATGGTCTGCGCGCGGCCGTTGCGCATCACCGCGAGGTTGATGGTGCTGCCAACGCGGGTCAGCGCCACCTTGTTGCGCAGGTCGTTGGCGCTGCGGATGCCGGCGCCGTTGAAGCCGACGACGATATCCGTGGTCGTCAGGCCCGCCTTCTCCGCCGCCGATCCGGCCAGCACGCTCTTGATGGTCGCGCCGGTGGAGCCGAACTTTGCGATCTGATCCGGCAGCAGGTCGCCGATCTCGACGCCGAGGCGGCCGCGCTTGATGTCGCCGTACTTCACTAGCTGGTCCATCACCGCGCGGGCGATGTCGATCGGAACCGCGAAGCCGATGCCGATGTTGCCGCCCGGCCCGAGGATCGCCGTGTTGATGCCGATCAGGCGCCCGCGCAGGTCGATGAGCGCGCCGCCGGAGTTGCCCGGATTGATACTGGCGTCGGTCTGGATGAAGTCCTCGTAGGTCTCGATGTTGAGGCCGACACGGCCGAGCGCGCTGATGATGCCGGACGTCACCGTCTGGCCAAGACCGAACGGGTTGCCGATGGCGATGACAAAGTCGCCGACCTTGAGCTTGTCGGGCTCACCGAACGGAACGGCGGTCAGGCGGTCGGCGGCGACCTTGAGCACCGCGATGTCGGTCGCCTGGTCGGATCCGATCAGCTTGGCATCGAGGGTGCGGCCGTCAGACAGCGTCACGCTGATCGTGTTGGCGTTCTCGATGACGTGGTTGTTGGTCAGCACGTAGCCGTTGACGGCATCGACGATGACGCCTGAGCCCTGGCCCTGGACGCGGCGCTGCTGTGCGTCACCGTTGCGCGTCCGCACCTGCGACGTGCCGGACACGGCGATGTTCACGACGCCCGGCGCGCTGAGTTCAAGAATCGGCGCCAGCGTCGGAATGCCGCCGCGCGCTTCGTCGATCGGAATTCCGGCGGCGCTGGCCACCAGCGGCGAGGCGAGCAGGAACGCGATGCCGATCGCCCCGGCCAGCCGGCGCTTGGCTGAGATCCCTTCGCTCTGAATCAGTGACTTGCCCATAGGGTGCCTTTGCTTACTGAGCCGGGCCCACGGCCAGGCGCTTCTGGAGCCAAGAATTAGGCGCACAAGGTTGCTCCACAATGTCCGCAAAGGCCAATTATTGTAACGCCATGTTGCATGGCGGAAAGCCGCGCGCACGGCCGGTCTGAGAACCCCGGTAGGCAGCCCACCACGCCTATCCGGCGGCCCCCCAGGGATTGGGCCGCTAGCGCGCGACGAGGATCACCAGCATCACGCTGCCGAGGGCGATGCGGTACCAGGCGAAGGGGGCGAACCCACGCTGCGACACAAACGCGACCAGACGGCGGACGACGAACAGCGCCGCAATGAACGCACTGAGGAACCCGATCGCCAACACCACCCCGTCGTGGAGGGCGAGTTCGTCCCAACCCTTCAAGAGGTCGTAGGACGTGGCGGCGACCATGGTCGGCACCGCGAGGAAGAAGGAGAACTCAGTTGCGGTGGCGCGCCCGACGCCGAGCAGCACGGCACCCAGAATGGTGGCGCCCGAGCGCGACACGCCCGGCACCATCGCCACCAACTGAAACAGGCCGATCTTGAGCGCCAGCAGCGGCGTGATATCGACGGTGGACTCGATGCGCGGCGGCGGCTTGATGCGCTCGATCCACAGGATCGCCACGCCACCCACCAGCAGCATCACTGACACGACCCACGGCGAGAACAGCACTTCCTTGATGAAGTCGTGCGCCAGCGCACCGATCACCAGCGCCGGCGCCACCGCGATCAGGATGTTGGCGGCAAAGCGCTGGGCGTTGCGATTGTTCGGCAGGCCGAGCAGCACGGTCAGGAATGTGCGCCGGTAGACCCAGCAGATCGCCAGGATGGCACCGAGTTGAATGACGATCTCGAACACATGGCCGGGCGGGCCGTTGAACCCGAGCAGATCGACCAGCAGGATCAAGTGGCCGGTCGATGACACCGGAATGAACTCGGTCAGACCCTCCACCGCACCGAGGAGAATCGCCACCAAGAGAACCGCCGTACCGGCGTCGTCGGGTTCCGTCTGCATTGTCTACCAGATGGCTGAAACGCGACCGGTGGGCACGTGGGAACTAGAGATTGCGCATACCCGTCCCGATTCCGTCCACATGCAGTTGCGGCGTTCGGTCGCGCCCCAGATAGCGCGGGCGGCGGGGGCATGTAAGCGACGGGAGCCTGACGCGCCAATTGGGCTGTGGTAAGGGTGTATATCGTGTTGCGGCAAGTTCTCCCTGCAATGATGTCGCTGGCGCTGCTGGTCGCCGGGACAATGCTTGTGACCTGGGTGTCTCCCAGCGCCGCCATGACTCTTGCCTCTGGGGCGGAGACCCCAGTCGCGGAAGTCTGCGACGGGACGTGCCAATTCGACTTCGCTTGGTTCTGCGACGATGCCGATTGGCTGGCGGCGTATGGCCCCGCCCCTACGGCTGCGACCCCGATTGCCGCGGTGACGGCGGTTGTGGTTGTCGAGGCCGTGGCGGCGTCGGCTGCCGGCGACCGCTGCGACGGAGCGGCGCCACACGTTTCCGATTCAGGCGTCGATGACGCGGGCTGGTTCGATGCTCTCGGTCCTGCCGGCGCCGCCGAACGGCCTGCATGCCGTCTGGTGGGGTTGGTCGCTGACGGCCACCACATGCATCGGCGCACGCTCGCGCCCGATCCACACCCTCCGAAAGTCGCCTAGACCCCAGCGCCAACTGTTGGGCGACGCCTTCGGGCGACGCTCGTTGCTGGTGCCCGCCGCTGTTGCGGCGTTCGCCATCCACGATCAAGCAGGGAGCGATGCGGGGTCTGGCCCTTCCTTCGGAAGCGCGGCCCTCAACACGCCCGCTACCGCATCGGAGGTTCCACGCCCGCTCGCAAGATTGGTGTGATTAAGCTGACGAGAAGAATGCTTCTGGCACTGGAAGCGGTTGTAGACATTGCCTACAACCACGGCGAAGAACCGGCACAAGCCCAGGACATCACCAAGAACCTTGGTGTTCCGCTGCGCTACCTTGAGCAGGTGATGCAGAAGCTGGTGCGTGCCGGGGTCCTCAAGGGCGTGCGCGGCCCGCGCGGCGGCTACCAGCTCGCCGGCGACCGCCGCCACACGACGGTGGGCGAGATCGTCCGCCTGCTCGACGAGGCGAAGCGCCCGGCGACTGCGCTGCTTGAGAGCGAGGCGTCCAACGACATCGCCGAGCACGTACTGCGCCCCTGGTGGCTCAACACCCACGACATGCTCATGCGTGAGCTGGATGGGATCACCATCGACGACCTGTGCCGCCAGGCCCAGATGAAAAACATCGCCACCCGAACCGGACGTCCCGTTCAGTTCGACATCTAACGGGCGGCACGCGCCGCCCCGCCGCAGATCTACCGGCGCCTACGACACGGTCGAGGCGCCGGTAGCTGATGGCATCCGCCACATGCGGGCTGCCCTGTACACTCCGACGTCTGAACTCCGCTGAGGGTTGATGGGCAATGGCAACCCGACAGGCAACAGCGGTCCTCTTCATCAAGATCACTGCCGCCGGGAACGAATTCGTCGGTGAGCGACCTGGTGCGTATCACTGCGGGCAGATTGCCCCCGCCCAAGAAGAAGCCGCCCAAGCGTTAACCGGCTACGACGCCAACACCACGCGGCGATAGCTGAGAGCCTCGGCGACGTGGATACGCCGCACATCGGCAGCGCCGTCAAGATCGGCGAGCGTGCGCGCCACACGCAAGACGCGGTGGTAGCCGCGCGCCGTTAGCGACATCTGGCGCGCCGCGTCGGCGAGCAGCTTGGCGCCGTCCGCCTCCGGGGTGGCGACGCGCGTGAGCAGGTCGCCATCCGCCTCGGCGTTGGTGCGAATGCCGTCCCTCCCCGCATACCGCTCCGTCTGCACCGAACGGGCCCGCGCGACGCGGGCAGCGACCGCAGCCGATCCTTCAGATGGCGGCGGCAGCGCAAGGTCGGCGACGTCCACCGCAGGCACGTCAACGTGCAGGTCGATGCGGTCGAACAGCGGCCCTGAAATCTTCGCCTGGTACTCGCGCCCGCACTTGGGCGCGCGGCCGCAACCCTGATTCGGATCGGCGAGGTAGCCGCACTTGCACGGGTTCATCGCCGCGACGAACATCACGCGGGCCGGATAGGTGACGTGGCCATTGGCGCGTGCCACGGAGACACGCCCGGTCTCCAGCGGTTGGCGCAGCGCCTCCAGCACCTGGCGGCCGAACTCCGGCAGCTCGTCGAGAAACAGAACACCGCCGTGCGCCAGCGAGACCTCGCCCGGCCGCGCGCGCATCCCGCCGCCGACCATCGCCGCCATCGAAGCGGAATGATGCGGGTCGCGGAACGGCCGCGCGCGCGTCAGCGCGCCGTCGGACAATAGTCCGGCGACCGAATGGATCATGCTGACTTCGAGGGTTTCGCCGGCGTCCATCGGCGGAAGGATTCCCGGCAGGCGCGCCGCCAGCATCGACTTGCCGGAACCGGGCGGGCCGATCATCAAGAGGTTGTGGCCGCCGGCCGCCGCTACTTCGAGCGCGCGCTTGGCGACTTCCTGGCCTTTGATGTCGGCGATATCGAGACGGCGTACCGGTGCATCGGCGACGCGCGGCGCAGGCGGCGACAAGACTTGCGTGCCTTTGAAGTGATTCACCAGCGCCAGGATGCTGCGCGGCGCCAGCACCTTGACGTCGGCCGCCCACGCTGCCTCGCCACCGGCGGGCGCCGGACAGATGATTCCCTTGCCGGCTGCCGACGCGTGGATGGCCGCCGGCAACACACCGGCGACGCGCGCGATCGAGCCGTCGAGGCCGAGCTCACCGAGTACGACGTAGCCGCCGAGGTCCTCGGCCGGCAGCACATCCATCGCTACCAGAAGGCCGAGGGCGATCGGCAAGTCAAAGTGGCTGCCTTCTTTTAGAACGTCGGCCGGGGACAAGTTGATGGTGATGCGCTTGGCCGGCAGTGACAGGCCGATGGCGGTGAGGGCGGAGCGCACGCGCTCGCGGCTTTCACCGACCGCTTTGTCGGGCAGGCCGACGATGGTGAACGCCGGCAAGCCCGACGCGATCTGCACCTGCACCTCGACAGGCAGAACGTCGATGCCCTGGAAGGCGACCGTACTGATGCGCGCGACCATGGCCGACCCCCGCCGCCGTGCGGCGGGCCGCAGTGTAGGCAGCGCGGCAGGGGGGCGTCACGCAAAAGGTCCGGACGCGGCGGCCGCAATGGATCTGGAAAGGGGCCCGAGGCCCCAGCCGCCTTGGGGGGGAGCGACGGCGGCTGGAGCCTCGGTTTTAGAGCGCGAAAGGGATGGAATTCGCGCCCATTGGTCGCGCGCGCTAGATGCCGCGCGCGGTCGGATTGGCCGGCGTGGGCATGGGCGCCACAGTCGGGTTGACGGGCGTGACGGCGGCCGGCGGCGCCGGACGGCGCACGTCAGTCGCGTCAACCTTGCCGTCGCCGTTCATGTCGCCGCGGCGCACCAGATTGGCGAAGTCCTCGTTGAACTCGTCCACGGTAATCAGGCCGTCGCCGTCGTCGTCGTGTTTCTGGAACTGGTCGACCATCTGGCGGCGATAGGCGTCCAGCCACAGCGCCGTGTACTCCTCGATGGTCAGCTTGGTATCGGCGTTCTTGTCGAACTGCTTCAGCCGGTTGGCGCGCATGTCGTTGATTTCGGCCTGCGTCGTCGCGCCGTCCTTGTTGGTGTCGTACTGCTCCAGCGGATTGACCGCCGGACGCTGCGGCGCGAGCTGCGCACGCTCACGCAGTTGCGGCGCCGGACCGGGACGGCCCTGCGGCGGAGCGACACGCGGCGGAACGGGACCGCGGCCCTGGGCGCGCGGATCGACGCCGCGGGCTTGGGCCTGCAGCATCTCCATCATGCCGCGCATGTCGCCGTTGCGCAGCATCTCCTGCATGTGGTCGGCCATCGGGACCTGCCGCACCAGCGGCGCCGTTTCCTGCGCCACGGTCGGCAGGGACATCAGCACCAGCGGCAGGGCGAATGCCGCGGCGGCTGCTCCGGCATAAACGTACTTGCGATTCATTTGCCTCTCCTTGCGTCCTCAATCACACGGCTCCGGCCGCGCGATTGAATTTGTAGAGAGAGCGTATTGCGGCGCGATTTCGCGGCAAGGAGCGTTTGGTTACCGTCCATTGCAGGAACAGCGGCCGCAATGATCCGTAACAATTCTCCGGACGCGCTGGCGTCAACGGCGGGATGGCACCCTTCACAACGAAACGGAGCGCGCTCATCGCGCGCCCCGCTTCGGAGCAAAACAGGACTATGCGGTACTACCTACTCGGCCATCTCGTCGCCGGCCTCGGTCGCCGCCGGCTCAATCGCGATGGCCGTCAGCTTGCCGCCGACCGTGAGGTAGGCGACGCCGATCTGGCTGCCGGTGGTGACGTCGTTCAGCCGGGTGGGGGTCGCCGTGTAGGCGATGCCGTCCACGGTGACGGTGCCGCGGGCTGCGTCGACTGCGGTCACGACCCCGGTGGCATAGGCGGCCGGAACCACGATGATGGCCTGCGCCATGGGCGCAACAAGGCCGGTAACCAGGGCGGCGGAAAGGGCGAGGGTCTTGAGGTTCATGGGGTTTCTCCTTCGAATTCGTAGCCGTCACGGCGACGTTGCCGCGCACCCTCGGGTTGTAGGCCGCCCCTGTTGCGCGCGCGTTTCGCGCATCTTTCCGTATGTTTCCGGCGAGGCCCTTTTGGTAACAGGGCGTTGCCGCACAGCGCCCCTGACACCGTTCGTCACCATTGGGGGCCGAAAAACCCGCGCCTCCCGCTATATTTCAGGCGGTGGAAACTAGCCCGCACATCCTGATCGTCGATGACGACCGCGAAATCCGTGACCTCCTGTCCCGATTCCTGCGCAAGCACGGCTTCCGGGCGACGGCGGCGGCCGACGGCCGTGAAATGCGCAAGGCGATGGAGGCGGGACGCTTCGAGCTCATCGTCCTCGACCTCATGCTACCGGGCGAGGACGGCCTGGCGCTGTGCCGCTGGGTGCGGTCGACGTCGCAGATGCCCGTCATCATGCTGACCGCGGTCGGCGAGGACACCGATCGCATCATCGGCCTGGAGATGGGTGCGGACGACTACGTCGCCAAACCATTCAATCCGCGCGAGTTGCTGGCGCGCATTCGCGCCGTCATGCGCCGCGCCGAGTCGACGCCAAGCGCCGAAGGCCGCAAGGGCGTGCTGGTGTTCGAAGGCTGGAAGCTAGACACCGACCGGCGCGAACTGTTCCGCCCGGACGGCGAACTCGTCCCGCTGACGTCCGGCGAATACGACCTGTTGCTCGCGTTGGTCGAACGCGCCCAGCGTGTGTTGACGCGCGATCAGCTGCTGGACCTGACCCGCGGGCGCGACACCGTTCCATTCGACCGCAGCATCGACGTCCAGATCAGCCGCCTGCGCCGCAAGATCGAGGACGATCCGCGCGAACCGGTGCGCATCAAGACGGTTCGCGGCGGCGGCTACATGTTCGCCTCCGAAGTCTCTAGGCCGTGACCGACCTGCCGCAGTTGCCGGCGCGGCACGAGCCGGTCGCTCCGGCGGCGCCGTCGCGTGACGCGGGCGGCTGGCGCGAGTGGGTGCAAAGCCTCGCCGGCCGCGTCATGCTCATCGTGCTGGTCGGACTGGCCGTGTTCGGTTCGATTCCGCTCGTCACCTACATTTACGACCGGACGCTCGGCCGGATCGCCCTGCAGGCCGAAACGATTTCGCAGCGCGTCATCAGCGTCGTTGAGACGTACGAGTCGGCGCCTGTTCCGCGCCGGCGCGACGTTCCGCGCCTTGTCAGCACGCGCTACTTTACCGTCAGCCTGCGACCGCAGCCGCCGCCGCTGCAACCGCCGCCGCCGGAAGGACTGACGGCGGAGGTCGTTCCGCGCCTGGCGCCCCTCGCCGATCGGCCGTTCCGCATCTGGCCGACGCGCGGACCGGACGGCGATGGCATCTTGGTCGCGGTCGCCGTCACCGGCGGCTGGCTGTTGTTCGACGCGCGGCCGGAGCCCGCCGAGGGCGATCCGTGGGTGCGCGGCTGGCTGTGGGGCGCGCTGGCGTTCCTGGTGCTGTCGGTCGCGTTCCTGCTGGTACGCCGAACTGCGGCGCCAGTCGGCCAGTTCGCGCTTGCGGCCGATCGCTTCGGCACCGACGTCAATGCGCCGCCACTGCCGGAGAATGGCTCCCCGGAGGTCCGGCGGGCCATTCGCGCCTTTAATCGCATGCAGGAGCGCCTGCGCCGTTACGTCGACGATCGCACCATGATGATGGCGGCTATTTCGCACGACCTGCGCACGGCGCTGACCCGTCTCAAGCTGCGCGCCGAGTTCATCGACGACAACGAGCAGCGCGCCAAGGCCGTCAACGACCTGGACGAAATGCAGCAGATGCTGGAGTCGACTTTGGCGTTCGCGCGCGACGAGGCCGTGCAGGAGCCGCGCGCGCGTCTCGACTTGGCCGCGCTGCTGCAGAGTCTGTGCGCCGATCACGCCGATGCCGGACAGAACGTGCGCTACCAGGGCCCGGATCGCGCCGTGCTGCACGGCCGCCCGGTGGCTCTGCGGCGCGCATTCGCCAACCTGATCGACAATTCGGTGCGCTACGGTAGCGAGGCACTGGTGACGCTGACGCCCGAAGGCGACGGTCACCTGGTGCTGATTCAAGATCGCGGCCCCGGCATTCCGGCTGAACTGCGCGAACGCGTGTTCGCCCCGTTCTATCGCATCGAAAGTTCGCGCAGCCGCGAGACCGGCGGCATGGGCCTGGGCCTCGCCGTGGCGCGCTCAGTGGCGCGCGGGCACGGCGGCGACATCACGTTCGAGGACCGCGACGGCGGCGGGTTGACCACGCGCATCGTTCTGCCCGGCGCGGTCTGAACGTCCCTTGACCCGCTTCTGGCGGGCGCCGGCCGTTGGCGAGGCTCGCCGGCGAACGAAGCAGCGTGGCTACTGCTGTGGGCGCAGTTGATGGGCAAGCTCGGCACGCCGATGTTCAATTTGCCGATGGTGAACCGCGCCCGCGACTGAGGGCCGACGCCGGACCCTCAAAAGGATGCCCGCGCCCCGCCGGACGAGCGGGACGCGGGCGTTTCAGGCCGCACCGAAGCACGGCACTGGGGGTCTACGGACCGCCAGTCTGGCAGAGGGCTGGGGGTCGGTCCGTGCAGGGTCACTGCACGGCCAATATACTACCTAGACGCGAGATTGTCCCGCGCGATTTGCTCGCCCAGGTAGCGGTGGCGCCGGGCGTTTCCCGCCCCTAGGCGGCGCGGCGCTCCGCCAGGCGGCGGTCGATGGCATCCCAAACGCGGGCTTCGAGGCGGACGCCGTCGAAGCGGTTCACTTCCTGCAGCCCGGTGGGCGAGGTGACGTTGATCTCGGTCAGGAACCCGCCGATCACATCGATGCCGGCGAACACCAGACCTAGCTCTCGCAGGCGCGGGCCGATGATGGCGCACAGTTCGCGCTCGCGCTTGTCGAGGGTCGTCGCGCGCGCGGTGCCGCCGGCGTGCAGATTGGAGCGCGCCTCGGCAGACCTCGGGACGCGCAGGATGGCGCCCGCCGGTTCGCCGTCGATCAGGATGATGCGCTTGTCGCCGACCCGCACCTCGGGGATGTAGCGCTGCACCATGATCGGCTCGCGATAGAGGCTGGTGAACATCTCCATCAGCGCGCCGAGGTTCTCGTCGTCCGGCGTGACGTGGAACACGCCGGCGCCGCCGTTGCCGTACAGCGGCTTGACGATGATGTCACGGTGCGTGGCACGGAACGCGGCGATCTGTTCACGGTCGGAGGTGATCAACGTCGGCGGCATGACGCCATCGAAGTGGGTGACAAACAATTTCTCGGGTGCGTTGCGCACGCTGACCGGATCGTTCACCACCAGCGTCTTCTTCGGCAGGTGCTCGAGAATGTGCGTCGCCGTGATGTACGCCATGTCGAACGGCGGATCCTGCCGCATCAGCACGACGTCCATGTGGCTCAAGTCCACGATCGACGGCGCACCGAGGGTGAAGTGGTTGCCGCGCTCGTTGCGCAAGGCCAGCGGACGCGCGCGCGCCGATACCTTGCGTTCGGACAGCACGAGGCTGCGCGGGTGGTAGTGCAGCAGGCTGTGGCCGCGCGCCTGCGCCTCCAGACCGAGCACGAACGTCGAGTCGGCCCCGATGTCGATGGACTCAATCGGGTCCATTTGGATGGCGACACGCAGTGGCATGGGAAACGCCTAGCGGCGCGGATCGTTGCGCAGCACGACGTGGCTGACGACCTGTTTCACGCCACTGATGTTGCGTGCGTAGCCCAGCACCCGGTCAAGTTCCGCCTGGGTCTGGGCGATGCCGATCAGGTAGACAATGCCGTTGACCGTATCGATCGAGTAGTTGATGTCGCTCACGCTGCGATCGCCCATGATTTGGAAACGTAGCGTGGTGGTGATGCGCGCGTCGGCCAGTGTGTCGGCGAGGCCGCCACGCTCCGTCACCTGCAGTTCGTTCAGGACTTCGCGTACGCCGGAAACCGTCCACGTCAGGCGCACTGCCTCGACGCGATCCTGCGCGGTGGGGACGCTGCCGGTGAGCAGCACGCGGCCTTCGAGGACCTCGGTGCTGACCCGCAGGAACAAATTGCTCGATGCCTGTAGGAGCTTGTCCTTGACGCGCGCCTGGATGACGGTGTCGTCGATCGCATCGCCAATCGTGCGCTCTTGCGCCACGGCCAAACCGGCCGTCGCGGCGCCGCCGATGATGAGGGGCGCGCAGCCCGTCGATACCAGCAGGCCGCACAAAGTGATCGCGGCGAGGCCGCGGATGGTTAGGGTTTGAATCATGCGATGGGACCGCCTCGTTGCGAACGGGCGCGGAAACCGCGCAACCTCAACGCAGTATATGCCAGGCGTTCGGAATATGAACCGGCAGGCGCCGCGGTGCGACGAGCATAACATCGAAGCGCGGGTCGAGGGCGGCCAGGTGCGGGCGAGTCTGCAGGAACGCCGCGGCGGCACGCGCGATGCGCTCCTGCTGGCGCGGCAAGATCGACTCTGCCGCGGCGCTTACGCTGCCCCGCGCCTTGACCTCGATGAAGGCGAGTACGCGGCCGCGGCGTGCCACCAGGTCGACCTCGCCGACCGGATGCTTCGAGCGGCGCGCGACAATGCGCCAGCCATGCAGCATCAGCCACACGGCGCACTTGGTCTCGGCGATGCGCCCGCCGCGCTCGGCCGCGCGACGGCCCAGCCGGCTCACTTCTGGCGCAGAGCGAGCGCCCGCGCGTAGACCTCGCGGCGCGTCCGCCCGGTGCGGCGGGCGACATCTGCCGCCGCGTCCGATGGCGAGTGGGCTTGCAGGGCATCCTTCAGAAGCACATCGACCTCGGCGTCGTCGGCGATCCGGTCGGCCTCGGCGGGCGGCGCGATGACGATGACGATCTCGCCCTTGGGCGGCGCCGATTCATAGCGCGCCGCAAGTTCGCCCAACTTGCCGCGCACCGTCTCCTCGAAATGCTTCGTCAGTTCGCGGGCGATCACCGCCTCGCGCGGCCCGAAGACCGTTTGCATGTCGGCGAGACTCTCGGCCAGGCGCTGCTGTGCCTCGAGCACCACCAGGGTGGCGCGAACGTCGCGCATCTCCTCCAGCGCACGCAGGCGTTGCCCCTGCCTGGAGGGAAGGAAGCCGACAAACAGGAACCGGTCGGTCGGCAACCCGGCAACCATTAAGGCGGTCAGAACCGCGGAAGCTCCCGGAATGGGCACGACCCGAATCCCGGCGGCAATCGCCTCGCGCACCAGCTTGAAGCCCGGATCGGAGACCAGCGGCGTTCCGGCGTCGGACACCAGGGCGATGGCAGCCCCGCCTTGCAGGCGCCGTAGCAGCGCCGGCCGGGCGCGCTCGGCATTGGCGTCGTGGTACGGCGTCGTCGGCGCATGAATGCCGTGGCGCGTGAGCAGCTTGGCCGTGACGCGGGTGTCCTCACAGGCGATCAGGTCAACGCGCCGAAGCATGTCGAGCGCGCGCAGCGTGATGTCCTGCAGATTACCGATCGGCGTGGCGACGATATAAAGAGCCGGGGCGAGCGCCTCGCCGTCGTCCGGTTGCGGCGGCACCGGCGCATCGCTAGCTTCGTCTTCGGGATCAACAGAGGATGTCATTGGGGCCGATGGGAATGAGTCGCCGCTCGGCCGTACGAATGGTCGCGGGCTTGGCCGCGGCGCTCGTCCTGTGCGGCCTAGCCGCCTGTTCGGTTCCTAGACTAGGCGGGATCGCCACGACCGCACCAGCGCCGCTGGTCGAGATCACGCCGCCGCGGCCGGCCGCGCCGCAACGGCAGACGCCGGGTCAGACTGTGCCGGTCGTACCCACCCCACCGGCCGTGGTCGAGGCCCCGCGCCTGACTCCCCCGCCGCCCCAACTGGTTCGCCCGGCCACCGCGAGTATTCGCGTCGCACTTCTATTACCGCTCAGCGGCCCCGAGCAGGCAACCGGCCAGGCAATGCTCGACGCCGCCCTGATGGCGCTGCACGAGGCGGGCAACGCCCGCGTCACGCTGATGCCGCGCGATACCCAGGGCACCCCAGAGGGCGCGCGCGTCGCAGCGGCGGGCGTGCTGCAGGAAGGCGCCGAGTTGATCCTGGGGCCCCTGTTCAGCGCCGAGGTCGCAGTCGTCGCGCCGCTGGCTCGGGCCCGCAACGTCACCATCGTCGCGTTTTCGACCGACATCCAGGTGGCGGGCGACGGAGTCTTCCTGTTGGGCTTCGTGCCGCAACAGCAAGTGGACCGCATCGCCGCGTTCGCCGCATCGCGCGGCCTGAAGCGCTTCGCCGCCCTGGCGCCCGAGACTCCGTACGGCACGGCCGTGGTGCAAGAGTTGCGCTTTGCCGCCGCCCAGCTCGGCGGCGAACTGACCGACGTCGCGTTCTATCCGCCGACGGCGCAAGACGTGATGGAGCAAGTGCGCGGCCTGGCGCGCTATCAGGCGCGCCGCGACCGTCTGCTTGCACGCCGCCGCGTGCTGGAGGCCCAGGGCGACGCCGAGGCGCGTGGGCAGCTCAATCAGCTTGCCGGCCTCGATACCCTGGGCGGGCCCGGTTACGACGCCCTGTTGATTGCCGAAGGTGGCGCCGCGCTGCGCCAGATCGCGCCGCTGCTGCCGTTCTTCGACATTGATCCGCGCCAAGTGCGCTTCCTTGGCACCGGCCTGTGGGACGACCCGACGTCGGGCCAAGAACCATCCCTGGTCGGCGGCTGGTACGCAGCGGCTCCTCCGGATAACACCGCCGCGTTCATGGAACGCTTCACCGCGCTGTACGGCTACCGTGCCGCGCGCATCGCCACCCAAGCGTACGACGCCGTCGCGCTGGCGTCGGCGCTGGCGCGCAATGAAGGGGCCGCCGACTTCAGCCGCAACGCGCTGATGTCGCCGAGCGGGTTCGCCGGCACCGACGGCATCTTCCGCTTCCTGCCGAGCGGGGTTGCAGAGCGCGGACTGGCGGTGCTGGAGGTGACGGCGCGCGGACCGCGCGTCATCGACGCCGCCGCGCAAACATTCCTGCCGGTCACCAACTAGTCGCCGAGCAGCGTCGCGATCACCCGGTTGAGGACCAGACGGCCGCGCTCGGTGGCGCGCACTGTATCTCCGTCCCAGATGACAAACCCATCCGCGACCAAGCCATCGAGCGCGGGCCCGAACACCTGCTGCACCGGAAATCCGACGGCGCATTGAAACGCCGTCGCATCCAGTCCTTCGCTCAGGCGCAGGCCCATCAGCACGCGCTCGCGCAGCGCGGCATCCGAATCGAGCGCCTCGTCCGGTTCGGCACCCGAGCCCGCCGTCTCTACAGCAGAGAGCCAGCCCTCTGGACTGCGAATGGCGCGGGTCGCGACACGGCCGCCGGCTTGCGTCAGGCGCCCGTGCGCACCGGGTCCGATGCCGACCCAATCGCCGGATCGCCAGTACGTCAGGTTGTGGCGGCACTCGCTGCCGGCGCGCGCGTGGTTGGAAATCTCGTAGGCCGGTAGCCCCGCCGCGTCACACAGCTCCTGCGTAATGTCGTAAAGGTCTGCCTGTACATCTTCGTCGGGCACGACCAGATCGCCCGCCAACGCCTTGTCGTAGAAGCGCGTGCCTTCCTCGATGGTCAATTGGTAGACCGACAAGTGATCGGTGCCGAATCCGAGCGCTTCGGTGAGTTCGCGGCGCCAATCGGCGACGCTTTGTCCCGGCCGCGCGTAGATCAAGTCGAACGACGTGCGATCAAACACGGCGGACCCGGCAGCGAGTGCCGCGCGCGCCTGCGCTGTCGAGTGCTCGCGGCCCAGGAACTTCAGCGAGGCGTCGTCGAGCGCCTGCATACCGAGCGACAAGCGGTTCACGCCGGCGGCGCGATAGTCGCGGAAGCGCACCGACTCTGCCGAAGTCGGATTGGCTTCGAGCGTAATCTCGACATCGGGCGCCAGCGTGAACGACGCCGCGATGCCATCGAGCACCGTCGCCACCGTCGCGGATTCCATCAGGGATGGCGTGCCGCCGCCGAAGAAAATGCTGGTGACCGTCGGTTTGCCGGTGCGCGCTGCCGCCGACGCGATCTCGCGCTTGTACGCGGCGCGCCACCGATCGTGGTCGATGCTGCCGCGCACGTGACTGTTGAAGTCGCAGTATGGGCACTTCGACAGACAGAACGGCCAGTGCACGTAGATCCCGAATCCAGGATCGCGACTCGGAGCAGGCCGAGGCGTCACGCCGGAGGCGTGCCCAGCGCGCGCGTCACTCGCGCGCAAGACAGGCTGCGACGAGCTGGCGAAAGGCATCGGCGCGGTGACTGATGGCATGCTTGAACGCGGGATCGAGCTCACCGAACGACTGGGCCTGGCCCTTTGGCACGAACATCGGATCGTAGCCGAAGCCGCGGGTCCCGCGCGGCGGCCAAACCACGGTACCGCGCACGTAGCCTTCGAACGTCTCGACATGGCCGTCGGGCCACGCCAAGGCAAGGGCGGCGGTGAAGTGCGCGGTCCGCGCCCCGATCCCTCCGGCTGCTAGTTCGCGCTGCACGCGCGCCATGGCGGCGTCAAAGTCCTTGGCGGGACCGGCCCAGCGCGCCGAATAGATGCCCGGCGCACCGCCCAAGGCATCCACGACCAGACCGGAGTCGTCGGCGAGGGCCGGCAGGCCGCTGGCGGTTGCCGCCGCGCGTGCCTTCAATTCGGCATTGGCAATAAACGTCGTGCCGGTCTCGTCCGGCTCCGGCAGGCCAAGATCGCCGGCCGCAGTCACGGTCAGGTGGTACGGCGCCAGAAGCTCCCGGATCTCGCGCACCTTGCCGGCGTTGTGGGTGGCCAGGACCAATTCGGTCCCGGTCAGGCGGCGATGCTTAGAGGGCGAGCGCACGGTTCTGCAGCAGCACCAACTCGGCGATCCCTTCCTGCGCAAGGTCGAGCAGGCGGGTGAACTCGTCGCGCGAGAACGGCGCCGCCTCGGCGGTGCCCTGGACTTCGACGAGCTTGCCGTCGGCCGTCATGACGAAATTGGCGTCGGCATGGGCCTTCACGTCTTCGGCATAGTCGAGATCGAGCACCGGGCCCTCGGCCGTGATGCCGCAGGAGATGGCCGCGACGCTGCTGGCGAGCGGGATGGCGCGGATCGAATGCGCTTTCACTAGACCCTTGAACGCCACGGACAGCGCCACGAATGCGCCGGTGATCGCGGCGGTCCGCGTGCCGCCGTCGGCCTGGATGACGTCGCAGTCGATGCGCACCTGGCGCTCGCCCAGCGCGGCGAGGTCGGTCACGGCGCGCAGGGATCGGCCAATCAGACGCTGGATTTCCTGGGTGCGTCCGCTCTGCTTGCCCTTGCTGGCCTCGCGCTCGGTGCGCTCGCCGGTCGAGCGCGGCAGCATGCCGTATTCGGCGGTGATCCACCCGCGCCCGGTGTTGCGCAGGAACGGCGGCACTTTTTCCTCAACGGTGGCCGTGCACAGCACGTGCGTGTCGCCGAAACGGGCCATGCACGAGCCCTCCGCGTACTTGGAAACGCCCGGTTCAAGAGAAACCGCTCGCATTTGGTTCGGCAGGCGGCCGGACGGGCGCATCAGGACTCCTTTTATTTTCGGCAGCGCGGGAAGGCGAACAAACGGCAGGAACGCGGGCTGTCTTAGCACGCCGAGGCGCCGAACCGTCCAGCCACAAAGCCCTTACACGGCCTCGACGGCCGCGGTCGCGTTGACGTGGGGCGGCGGCCTACCTACATTTTTGCCTCATGATTCATGAGCTAAGCGAGCGCAGCCGCGAGATTTTCCGGCGCATCGTCGACGCCTACGTCGAGACCGGCGAGCCGATCGGCTCCCATACGTTGGCGCGCCGATTGAACATCCGCCTGTCGCCTGCCTCGATCCGCAGCGTCATGGCGGAGCTGGAAGGCGCAGGACTTCTGTACGCCCCGCATACCTCGGCCGGCCGCCTGCCGACCGAAGCCGGGTTGCGCTTTTTCGTCGATGGGTTGCTTGAGCTTGGCTCCCTCAGCAGCGACGAGCGCGCTGCCATCGAGGCGCGCTGCAACGCCGATGGCCGCAGCATGGGCGACGTCTTGCGCGACGCATCGGAGATGCTGTCGGGCCTGTCGCGCTGCGCCGGCGTCGTGGTGGCGCCGAACAAGCGCGACTCGCGCATCAAGCATATTGAGTTCGTTAGCCTGGCGCCCGGTCGTGCCCTGATCGTCCTCGTCACCGAGGGCGGCCTGGTGGAAAACCGCATCGCCGAGATTCCGCGCGACATGCGGCCATCGACGCTGGTCGAGGCGTCCAACTATCTCGAGTCGCGCCTGAGCGGCCGCACGTTCGGCGAGGCCCGCGACCAGATCCGCAAGGAGATCGACGAGCGCCGCGCCGAGCTCGACGACCTCACCGCGCGCGTGGTCGAGGCGGGGCTTGCGACCTGGGGCGGCGGCACCGGCCCACGGGCGCTGATCGTGCGCGGCCAGGGGCACCTGCTCGATGACGTGACCGCCATCGCCGATCTAGAGCGCGTCCGGCGCCTGTTCGAAACGCTCGATTCGGAAGAGGACGTGCTGCGCCTGCTGGAACTGGCCGATGGCGCCGAAGGTGTGCGCATCTACATTGGCGCCGAGAACAAGCTGTTCGACATGGCGGGATGCTCGCTGGTCGTCGCGCCGTACGGCGACTCGCCCGACCACATCGTCGGCGCGATCGGGGTAATCGGCCCGGCACGATTGAACTACGCCCGCATCATCCCGATGGTGGACTACACGGCAAAGGTCGTCGGCCGCCTCATCGGCTAAACTAGCGAGAAGGAACGAGGTCTATGAACGAGCGCGAACCACAGGCGCCCGACGAAAGCGACGCCGCGCCTGAGACGGCGCAACCAGCGGGCCCGAGCGCCGAGCAACAGGTTGCCGAGCTCAAGGACAAGCTGCTGCGCGCACTGGCCGAGGCGGAGAACATGCGCCGCCGCGCCGAGCGCGAGCGCGACGAAGCGTCCAAATTCGCCGTGACCAACTTCGCCCGCGACGTGGTCGCGGTCGCCGACAACCTGCGCCGCACGCTGGATAGCGCCAAGGCACCGGCCGAGTCGGACGCGGCGCAGCTCAAGGCGCTGGTCGCAGGCGTGGAGCTTACCGAGCGTTCGCTGCTCAGCACGCTGGAGAAGTTCAACGTGAAGATCGTTGAGCCGCTGGGACAGAAGTTCGACGCCAACCTGCACCAGGCGATGTTCGAGGTGCCGGACACCGGCAAGGACGCCGGCACTGTGGTGCAGGTCATTCAGCCCGGCTTCGTCATCGCCGGCCGCCTGCTGCGTCCGGCCATGGTCGGCATCGCCAAGGCCGGCGCGGCGCCGGCGAACCCGCCGCCGCCGGCCCCCGACTAATACAAAAGCAAACGGCCGGACCCTTGCGGGCCCGGCCGGTGCTGTATCGCAGCGGTGTCGGGGTCTACTGACCCTGACGGATCGCGTGCCACACGCCGGTGGGCTGGTCGCCCTTCGACTCGCGCGGCGCGGTGTCCATCACGTAGTAGTACAGGGGCTTGCCCTTGTAGGCCCACACCTTCTCGTTGTCGGCGCGGGTGACGATCGTCCAATCGCCGCCGGCGGTGTCGGTCGCTGCCGCCTTGAAGAGCGGCCAGTTGGTCAAGCAGCCGCCGGTGCAGGTGGACACGGCCGGCATGTCACGGTCGTAGGTGTAGAGAACCATGCCCTTGGTGTCGGCCATCACGTTGCCGGCTGCGGTCATCACGTACTGAACCATCGGCGCGGCCGATGCGACGCCCGCGCTCAGTGCGAAAATCGCCCCTGCCAACGCCATAGTGAGCTTCTTCATGTTCGAGTCCCTTTCGGCTAGGGCGCGCTGATTTCCATCCCGGCGCGCCTCGTATTGCGGTTTGCGGCGCCCCTGGAGGCAACGGCGCCGCAAGCCGCGCAGACGGGACCATGGTTCCAGCAAGTACGGGTGTAAAACTTTCGTGTGCCTCTCGTGACCCCGAGACGGGCAGAAAACTGCGCAAGATTCGGCACTGAGGAGGCCCGGCCGGAGGGGGCCGCAACAGCCTGGGACCGGCCTCGCGGACGCCCCTTTGGGGTCTTTCCCCGGTGCAACGGCCGTTGCGGCGCGGCACCACCCTTCCTATATATCGCCCTAAGCACACATCGGGGGTCCCCACGGCGCCATTCGGGTCGCGCGGGCCTGCCACCTAGAAGAGGACGCAATGGGTAAGACGATCGGCATCGACCTGGGCACCACGAATTCGTGCGTCGCCGTCATGGAAGGCAAGACCCCGAAGGTCATCGAGAACGCCGAGGGCATGCGGACGACACCGTCGATGGTGGCGTTCACGCCCGACGGTGAAGTCCTGGTCGGCCAGGCTGCCAAGCGGCAGGCGGTGACCAACCCCGAGAACACGCTGTTTGCGATCAAGCGCCTGATCGGGCGCAAGTACGACGATCCGGTCACCAAGAAAGACCAGTCGATGGTGCCGTACAAGATCGTACGCGCCGACAACGGTGACGCGTGGGTCGAGGTGTCGGGCAAAAAGTATTCGCCCAGCCAGATCAGCGCCTACATCCTGACCAAGATGAAGGAGACCGCCGAGGCGTATCTCGGCGAGAAGGTGACGGAGGCCGTCATCACGGTCCCTGCTTACTTCAACGACGCGCAGCGCCAGGCGACCAAAGACGCCGGCCGCATCGCCGGCCTTGAGGTGAAGCGCATCATCAACGAGCCGACCGCGGCGGCACTCGCCTACGGCCTGGACAAGTCGAAGGCACACACCATCGGCGTGTACGACTTGGGCGGCGGCACGTTCGACGTATCCGTGCTCGAGCTCGGCGACGGCGTGTTCGAAGTGAAATCGACGAACGGCGACACGTTCCTTGGCGGCGAAGACTTCGACATGCGCCTGGTCGACTACCTGGCCGACGAATTCAAGAAAGAGAACGGCATCGACCTGCGCAAGGACAAGCTTGCGCTGCAGCGCCTGAAGGAAGCGTCCGAGAAGGCGAAGATCGAGCTTTCCAGCGCGACGCAGACCGAAATCAACCTGCCGTTCATCACCGCCGATGCGTCGGGTCCGAAGCATCTGACGCTGCGGCTGACGCGCGCCAAGCTGGAAGCGCTGGTCGATGACTTCATCGAGCGTACCGTCGGCCCGTGCAAGGCGGCGTTGAAGGACGCCGGCCTTTCCGCGGCCGAAATCCAGGAAGTGGTGCTGGTCGGCGGCATGACGCGCATGCCCAAGGTCGTCGATCGCGTGAAGACGTTCTTCGGCCGTGAGCCGCACAAAGGTGTCAACGCGGACGAAGTGGTAGCGATCGGCGCCGCCATTCAGGCCGGCGTGCTCAAGGGCGACGTCAAGGACGTGCTGCTGTTGGACGTCACGCCGCTGTCGCTCGGCATCGAGACTCTGGGTGGCGTGTTCACACGCCTGATCGAGCGCAACACCACCATCCCGACCAAGAAGAGCCAGGTGTTTTCCACCGCCGAAGACGGACAAAGCGCGGTGACCATCCGCGTCTTCCAGGGCGAGCGCGAGATGGCGGCCGACAACAAGATGCTGGCGCAATTCGATCTCGTCGGCATTCCGCCGGCGCCGCGTGGCGTGCCGCAGGTCGAGGTGACCTTCGACATCGACGCCAACGGCATCGTCAACGTGTCGGCGCGCGACAAGGGCACGGGCAAGGAACAGCAGATCCGCATCCAGGCGTCGGGCGGTTTGTCCGAGGCCGACATCAGCAAGATGGTGAAGGAAGCGGAAGCCAACGCGGCCGAAGACAAGAAGCGCCGTCAAGTCGTCGAAGCGCGCAACCAGGCCGAGGCGCTGGTGAACTCGACCGAGAAGAACTTGAAGGAGTTCGGCGCGCACGTGACGGATGCCGACCGCCAGGCCATCGAGCGCGGCATCACCGAGCTCAAGGAAGCGCTGACCAAGGACGATGCCGACGCCATCAAGGCCAAGGCCGATGTGCTGACCCAGGCTTCGATGAAGCTCGGCGAGGCGATGTACCGCAAGCAGCAGGCCGGCGGCGGCGATGCCGGCCCGGGCGGTGAAGCGGGCGGCGACGCCGGTGCGGCCGGCGCCAAGCCTGAGGAAAACGTGGTCGATGCGGACTTTGAAGAGGTCGATGAGAATCGACGCAAGTCCGCATCCTAAACGCGACTGTCCACTCCACCCTGGCCACTCCGCCCTGGTTCCGGCTGACCGCCGGCCAGGGCGGAGCTACGTTCCGGCCGGGTGGAGAACGCCACCCCGCCCTGTGGTAATGATTTGACCGACATGGCCGCGAAAGACTTCTACGAACTCTTGGGCGTCGAGCGCGGTGCGTCGAGCGACGACCTCAAAAAGGCCTATCGCCGCCTGGCGAAGGAGCTGCATCCGGACCGCAACCCGGACAAGGATGCGGAGCAGAAATTCAAAGAGGTCAACGAGGCGTACGACGTCCTCTCCGACGAGGAGAAGCGCGCCGCCTATGACCGCTTCGGTCACGCCGGCATCAACAGCGGCGGCCAGGGTGGGCCGTTCGCCGGATTCGCGGCGGGCTTCGGCACCTCGTTCGCCGATGTGTTCGACGATTTGTTCGGCGAGTTTCGCGGCCGCCAGCGCGCTGGCAATGCCCGCACGCGCGGCGCCGACATGCGCTTCAATCTGGAAATCACCCTCGAGGACGCATTCCACGGCCGCGCCACCCAGATTCGCGTGCCCACCGCGGCGTCGTGCGAGAAGTGCAGCGGCACCGGCGCCGAAGGCGACTCGCGCCCATCGGCGTGCCCCACCTGCAACGGCGTCGGCCGCGTGCGCGCGCAACAGGGTTTCTTCACCATCGAGCGCACCTGCCCCGGCTGCAACGGCGCCGGGCAGGTCATCAAGAGCCCGTGCCGCGCGTGCGGCGGCACCGGACGCGTGCGCAAAGAGAAGAATCTCTCCGTGCAGATTCCGTCGGGTGTCGAGGACGGCACGCGCATCCGCCTCGCCGGCGAGGGCGAGACCGGCATCCGCGGCGGACCACCCGGCGACCTGTACATCTTCCTGACGGTGTCGGCGCATCGCCTGTTCCAGCGCGACGGCAAGAACCTCCACGTGCGCGCGCCCATTCCGATGACCACCGCAGCGCTCGGCGGCAGCATCGAAGTACCGGCTCTCGATGGCGGCCGTGCCAAGGTCGCGGTGACGGCCGGCACGCAGTCAGGCAAGCAGTTCCGCCTGAAGGGCAAGGGCATGCCGTCGATGCGGCAGAATGACGGCGCCGGCGACCTGATGGTCCACGCCATGGTCGAGACGCCGATGAACCTCAACAAGAAGCAGGAAGAGCTGCTGCGCCAGTTCGCCGAGGCGGGCGAGGCGCGCACCACCAGTCCGGAGTCCCAGGGCTTCCTGGACAAGCTCAAGGAATTCTGGGACGACCTGAAGGGATGACCGCAACCCCCCTCAAGATTGGTGTGCTGGGCTGCGCCGGCCGCATGGGCCAGGCGCTGGTGCGGGCTATTGCCGCGACGCCAGGCACCCAGGTTGCCGGCGGCACCGAGCGATCCGGGAGCGAATGGGTCGGGCGCGATGTCGGTGAGCCGTCCGGTGTCGGCGCGCTTGGCGTGGCGATTGTCGCCGATGCCGCGGCGCTGTTTGCGGCCAGCGAGGTCGTGCTGGATTTCACCACGCCGGCGGCGCTGGTGCAGCACGCCAAGCTCGCAGCCGACTCCCGCATCGCCTATGTCGTCGGCACGACGGGCGCCAGCGCCGAAGAAGATCGCGCCGTGCTGACCGCCGCCAAGCGCACCGCCATCGTGCGCTCCGCCAACATGAGCGTCGGCGTGAACCTGTTGTTGGCGCTGACCCGCAAGGCCGCGGCCGCACTCGACCTGTCGTTCGATGCCGAAGTGCTGGAGATGCACCACCGCCGCAAGATCGACGCGCCGTCCGGCACCGCCAAGGCGCTCGGCAACGCCATCGCCGAGGGCCGCGGCCAGACGCACGATCGCGTCGCGGTCATGAATTCGCGCGAGGGCGCCCGCAAGCGCGGCGACATTGGCTACGCGGTGCTGCGCGGCGGCATGGTGGTCGGCGACCACAGCGTCATCTTCACGTCCGACCGCGAACGCATCGAGTTGACCCACCGCGCCACCTCGCGCGACATCTTCGCCGAAGGCGCCATCGCCGCCGCGCGCTGGGTCAAGGGCAAGGCGCCCGGCATGTACGGCATGGCCGACGTGCTCGGCCTCAAGGATTAGGTCCTCGGCGCGCTAGGCACCGCCGGCGATAGCGTCGGCGCAATCATTCCTAGGTAACGGGCCTAGGTAACGGGCTGCTGGCGCCAGTGCGCCAGAGCGGCGCGCAACTCCTGCGCGATCTGCAGGCGCTCCTCTGGTGTGAGGAACGCGCCGATGGTCAGCGAGCGGCCGTGGGTCGTCAGGGTCAACTGGCTTTCGTGCTCGGGCGGGTCGTCCATCGCCACCCGCAGCCAGTTCGGCTGGAAGCTCCACGAGGCGGCGCGGCCCTTGGGGTCGATGCGGCGCACCAGCAGTTGCGAAGTGTCGAGCTGCACCGTCTCGAACAGCTTGCTGGCACGGTAGTTCATCTTGAAGGCGACGTAGACCAGCCCGACCTCGAGGCCAAAGAAGCCCATCACCGGCCAGGCGCCTTGCAGCAGGAACAGCATGCCGGAGGCGAAGCTGACCACGGCGATGAAGCCCATCAGGATCAGGAATCCGGGCTTGCTGAGCGAGCGATGCGGCCGCAGAACCGCATCGAACAGAAGCTCGTCGCTGAGGGTGGGCTTCGCCATGGGCAAATGCTAGCCGCGCGCCACGCGCGGCGGCAATGGGCTCCGGCATCACAAAGGGAGTACAAACCCGGGCATGAACGTTGCCCAAATCGATGAGTTTTTCGCCCGCCTGGCGGCGCGCAACCCCGACCCCAAGACGGAGCTACGGTACAGCAGCCCGTTCACCCTGTTGGCGGCCGTGATGCTGTCGGCCCAGGCCACCGACACCTCGGTCAACAAGGCGACGCCGGCCCTGTTCAAGGCGGCCAACACGCCGGCCAAGATGGCGGACCTCGGCCCCGCCGGAATCCTGCCGTACATCAAGACCATCGGCTTGTACCGCACCAAGGCCAAGAACCTGGCGGCGCTGAGCCAGATGCTGGTCGATCGCCACGGCGGCGAGGTGCCGGCGGATCGCGATGCGCTGCAGGAGCTGCCCGGCGCCGGACGCAAGACCGCCAACGTCGTGCTGAACACGCTGTTCGGCCACCCGACCATCGCGGTGGACACGCACGTGTTCCGCGTCTCCAACCGCACCGGCCTGGCGCCCGGCAAGGACGTCATGGCGGTCGAGGCGGCGCTGGACGAGGTCGTGCCCGACAAGTGGAAGATGGGCGCGCACCACTGGCTCATTCTGCACGGCCGCTACACCTGCGTCGCGCGCCTGCCGAAGTGTCCGATCTGCCCCGTGGCGGAGCTCTGTGCGTTCAAGGACAAGACCCCGCCGACACCGGCCAGCGTGACTCCGCGCGCCAAACCGGCGGTGAAGTCCCGCCAGCGCGACAAGCAGACGCCTAGTTCGCAGCGACGCGCTGCAAAAGTCCGGTCAGGCAAGCGGGGTCGCGGCTGACATCGCGCGTGCGCGGTCCGACCTCGACGTGCTCGGCACGCGCGGCGCCACCGCCGACGGGTTCATAGACAAACACAAACAACGTGCAGCTGGTGCCCTGGTAGAGCAGGACTTCGGCGCGCGCCTCGGTGCGCGCCGTGTCGGGCGCACCGAGCAACGCGACGACGTCGGTGCGGGCGCGGCCGATGAGGTCCGGTGGATTGAGAGTCTGCGGCGGCTTGGGCACAGCGACGGCCGGTGGTGGCGGCGGAAGCGCGACCGCGACCTGCTGCGGAGCCGGTGCGGGTTCGGGCGCCGGGATGACCGGAGCCTGCGGCGCGGTCTGCACCGGGGCGGCGGGCCGCAGCGTGGCGACCGGCGGCGCCGGCGCCGGCAACGGCTCGACGACGCACGCGCCCAGCAGCAGCAGCGCGCCCAGTGCGCCCAGTGCGCCCGCGCGCGCGATCATCGCTTGAGCCCGTGAAAGACGTGCACCATCGCGGCAGCGCCGAGCACCGGTGCGAACAGGTTGACGACCGGCACGGCGAACAGAAGCGCGAGGATCACACCAGCGAGAAACAATCGTCCACCGTGTTGCTTGCGGAGTGCGGCCAGGGCGCGCGGGTCGAGGTGGCGCAGGGCCACGAGCTCGAAGTACTCGCGGCAGAGAAGATAGCCATTGACCGAGAAGAAGGCCACCGGCGCCAGCGGCGGCACGAACAGCAGGCCGATGTACATCGGCAACAGAACAAGGTTGAGCGCGATAGCCACCAAGGCGAAGCGCGCACTGGCGGCGAGACTTTCGCTCCACGACGATCCGGTCGCGTCCTGGCGCGGGTAGTGCCGCTGCTCGACGCCGCCGACCAGGCCGTCGAGCATCGCGCCGGCGAAGAATGTCGCGACGCTGGGGAACACAATCCACACGACCGCCAGCGTGGCCAGGCCACCGAGGATGTCGAGCAGGGTCCGAATCCAGCCAGCCTGATCGCCGGTCAAGGCCCCGATGCCGGCCTGCACGCCGACGGCAAGGACACCGAACACCGCGACGCTGAGGCCGACCGAGCGCCACAGCACGCGCCGCGCCTCGGGCGCGCGCAGGTCTTGAAGGGCAAGGCGGAAGGCGGCGAGCAGGGTCATGCGGCCATCCTTGTGTCGCGGAACACGCTTTCTATACTGCGCCCGCCGTTGCCGCCACGAACCGTCGTGCGCGCCCGGCAGGGGGCTCCATGCCAGAGAAGCAGTTCGAGGTCGTCGCCATCGGCAATGCCATCGTCGACGTGCTGTGCCATGCAGACGAGGCCTTCATCCAGCGCCACAAGCTGACCAAGGGGGCGATGACGCTGATCGACACCGCCCAGGCCGAGGCGTTGTACGCCGACATGGGTCCGGCGGTGGAAGTCTCGGGCGGTTCGGCGGCGAATACGATTGCGGGGCTCGCGTCGCTCGGCGCCAAGTGCGGCTTCATCGGCAAGGTGAAGGACGACCAGCTTGGCGCGGTATACGCCCACGACCTGAAATCCGGTGGCGTAGCGTTCACCACGGCAATGGCCAAGAGCGGACCCGGCACGGGACGTTGCTACATCCTGGTGACGCCGGACGCGCAGCGCACCATGAATACGTACCTGGGCGCGTCGATCGAGCTTGGCCCCAACGACGTGGACGCCAAGCTGTTGAGCAACACCCGCGTCCTGTACCTGGAAGGTTATCTGTGGGACCGGCCCAACGCCAAGGAGGCGTTGCGCAAGGCGTCCGACATCGCGCGCGCCAACGGCGCCAAGGTCGCGTTCTCGCTGTCCGATTCGTTCTGCGTCAGCCGCTGGCGCGCCGAGTTCCGCGAGCTGATCGAGCAGCGCGTTGATATCCTGTTCGCCAACGAGGCAGAGATCACCGCGCTGTACGAGGTGAAGCAGTTCGAGGAAGCGGTGACGATGGTGCGCGCCCACGTCGAGGTCGCCGCCTTGACCCGCTCGGAGAACGGCGCCGTCATCGTACGGGGCCAGGAGACGGCGAAGGTCGCCGCCGAGCGCATCGCCCCGGTGGTGGACACCACCGGGGCCGGCGACCTGTACGCCGCCGGATTCCTGTTCGGCTATCTGCGCGGACGCAGCCTGGAGACGGCCGGCCGCATGGGCGCCATCGCCGCGGCCGAAGTCATCAGCCACTTCGGCGCCCGCCCCGAGCGGCCGTTGCCGGAGCTTATGCAGCGACACCTTGGGGTGGCCTAGCCGCCGACGGCAACGCGCTACACTCTGTGGTGAATGGCCGGCCAGGTGTTGCGTCCCCCCGCCTAAATACGCGGGAAATACGCAGATGACAATCTGGTGAGCGGGGTTCGCTGCTGACACGTTAGGTATCTAAGCGCGATACGTCCCGTGTCAAGGGCGCCTAGCTGCGCGCCACCATCGGGCCGACGTGGGCGCCGCCGAGGATGTGCACGTGGAAGTGCGGGACCTCCTGGCCGCCGTTGACGCCGGTGTTGGCGACTAGGCGGTAGCCGGGCTCGATCACGCCGGCCGCTTTCGCGGCGGCGACGACCGCCTTGTTGAAACCGGTCTGTTCGGCGGCCGAGGCGCGCGCCGTGAAGTCGGTGAAGTCGGCGTACTTGCCCTTGGGGATCACCAGCACATGCACCGGGCGCGCCGGGTGGATGTCGTAGAAGGCGAGGGCGTGGGTGTCCTCGTAGACCTTCTTGCTGGGGATTTCGCCGCGCAGGATTTTGGCGAACACGTTGTTGTCGTCGTAGGCCATGCGAACTCTCGGCTAGCGGGGACGGGATGCTTTTTCGGCGACGCCGGACGTGCCTTCGCGGCGTTCCAGCTCGGCGAACACGTCGGCGGGCGTGATGCCGTGGTCGGCCCACAGCACCATCAGGTGAAACAGCAGGTCGGCGCTTTCGCTGACGGTCGCCGCACGATTGCCTTCCATCGCCGCCACCACAGTCTCGGTGGCTTCTTCGCCGACCTTGCGCGCGACGGCGCCGTGGCCTTTGGCGAACAGCGCGGCGGTGTGGCTTTTCGCCGGGTCCGCGGTCTTGCGCGACAGGATGGTGGCGAAGATGCGGTCGAGGATGGACGAGGACATGCGGTCAGTTTCGCATGATTTCGGCAGCGCGTGGATGGCCGGGCATAGAGATCGGGAGGTGTTCAGCCCCCGCCGTGCGGGGCGACCCCCCACCCCAACCCTCCCCCGCGTCACGCGGGGAGCGCGCCTTCGGCGCGACGGGGGAGGGCTTCTTATTGTGGTGGTTCGTGGGTTAGACGCGCACCGGAACGCCGTGGGCCGCCAGGTATTGCTTGGCGGCGGGGATGGCGATTTCGCCGAAGTGGAAGATCGAGGCGGCCAGGACGGCGGAGGCGTGGCCGTCGCGGATGCCTTCGAGCAGGTGGGCGACGCCGCCGACGCCGCCGGAAGCGATCACCGGTACGCGCACGCTGTCGGCGATGGTGCGGGTGAGCTCCAGGTCGTAGCCGGAGCGGGTTCCGTCGCGGTCCATCGAGGTGAGGAGAATCTCCCCGGCGCCAAGGCTGACGACGCGCTGGGCCCACTCGATGGCGTCGAGACCGGTGCCCTTGCGGCCGCCGTGGGTGAAGACCTCCCACTTGTCGCCGCCGGTGCGCCGCGCGTCGATGGCGACGACGATGCATTGGCTGCCGAATTTCTCGGCCGCATCAGAGACGACTTCGGGCTTGGCGACGGCGGCGGTGTTGAACGACACCTTGTCGGCGCCGGCCAGCAACAGCGTGCGTACGTCAGCAGAGGTGCGCACGCCGCCCCCTACGGTGAGCGGCATGAAGCACACCTCGGCAGTGCGCGAGACGACGTCGAGCAGCGTGTCGCGCTGTTCATGGCTGGCGCTGATGTCGAGGAAGCAGAGTTCGTCGGCGCCTTGGGCGTCGTAGACGCGCGCCTGTTCGACCGGATCGCCGGCATCGCGCAGGTTGACGAAGTTGATGCCCTTCACGACGCGCCCGTTATGTACGTCGAGGCACGGGATGATGCGCGGCTTGAGCACGTCAGTCCGCCAGCAGCGCCAGTGCCGCGGTTGCATCGACCCGGCCGTCGTACAGCGCGCGGCCGGCGATGACGCCGGCGATGCCGGGCGCGCGCCCCTGCGCGCGGGCCCATTTCAGGCGGCGCAGGTCGTCGATGCTGGAGACGCCGCCGCTGGCGATCACCGGCGTGGAGATGGAGCGCGCGAGTTCGACCGTCGCTTCGACGTTGAGGCCGCGCATGGCGCCGTCACGATCGATGTCGGTGTGAATGATGGCGGCGACGCCGGCGTCGTCGAATTGCCGCGCCAGCGCGAGCACGGTGATGTCGGAGCTTTCCGCCCAGCCTTCGACCGCGACGTGGCCGGCGCGCGCGTCTACACCGACCGCGACCTTGCCGGGCCAGCGCGTGCATGCGTCGCGCACCAGGGCCGGGTCGCGCAGAGCCACAGTGCCGAGCACGACACGGGCGACGCCCTTGTCGAGCCAGCCTTCGATCGCGGCGAGGGTGCGGATGCCGCCGCCCAGCTGAATCTTTAGGTGCGTCGCCTCGAGTACGGAGTCCACGGCAGCAGCGTTCACCGGCTTGCCGGAGAACGCGCCGTTCAGGTCAACGACATGAATCCACGCGAAGCCCTGGCTGGCAAAGATCTGGGCCTGGGCGCCGGGGTCCGTGTTGAACACGGTCGCCTGCTCCATGTCGCCGCGCACCAGGCGGACGCAATGGCCATCCTTCAGGTCGATGGCCGGATAGAGAATCACCGCCGGCGCGCCATACGAGCGACCTTTGAGTCGGAATCCGTTGCAGCGCCGGTCGCGGTCGATTGCGACGGGACGACTTCTTTGGCGTAGTAGTGGCCGACGACGAAGGCGGCGTTGACCTTGGCGTACTTCTTCTTAGTGGCCCAGCGCACGTAGCCGCACTTCTCGTACAACGCGATGGCGGCCTTTTGCGTGTCGCGCACGTTGAGCTCAATGGCCTCGAAGCCGCGCTCGGCGGCGCGCACGTCGATGGCGTCGAGCAGGCCGTGGGCCAAGCCATGGCCGCGCGCGAACGGGGCGACGAAGAACGTCGTCACCTGCGCCGCGAAGGCCTGGGCCTCGTTGTTGGCGGGCGGCCGCACCAGCTGGGCGGAGCCGACGATGGTGCCGTCATAGCGTGCCACCACAAGGTCGCGCTCGGGCACCAAGAGGACACCGCGCCAATACGACTCCAGCTTGTCGCGCGGCGGTGCCTTCAGCCAGCCGAAGCCGTTGCCGTCCAGAATCGCCTGCTCGGTCGCGGCACACAGGTCCTGCAGGTCGGTGCCGGCGAAGTGGGTCAGCCACTCGACGCGGGTGGTCACGGCGCTCGAATTTTGAGGGTGCGGATGGGCAGCGGTCGTCACGGTCGCCACTCCAGGAAATTGCCGATCAGGCCGAGGCCGACGGCCTGGCTCTTTTCGGGGTGGAACTGCGTGCCGACGATATTGTCGCGGCCGACCACCGCGGCAAGATCGGTTCCGTAATTCACTGTCGCCAGCACATCGCCGCTGTCGCGCGCCTGCACGGCAAAGCTGTGCACGAAGTAGGCGTGCGAGCCCGACGGGATGCCGGCTAGCACCGGATGGCGCGTGGCGACCAGCGTCAGGTCGTTCCAGCCCATGTGCGGAACCTTGAGGCCGTCACCTTCGATGGCGTCAACGTCGCCCGGGATCCAGCCGAGGCCGGCGTGCTCGCCGTGCTCGAAGCCGCGCTCGGCCAACAACTGCATGCCGACACAGATGCCGAGAAACGGGACGCCGCGGCGGTGCACTACCTCGTCGAGTGCCGCGACCATGCCGGGCACCGCGTCGAGGCCGCGGCGGCAGTCGCCGAACGCGCCGACGCCGGGTAGCACGACACGCTCGGCGTGGGCGACCTGGTCTGCATCGGCGGTGACGCGGATTTCGCCGCTGAAGCCACGCTCGCGCGCCACGCGCTCG
The DNA here is from genome assembly GCA_945889645.1 of Rhizobium sp. Q54. Classification (GTDB taxonomy): domain Bacteria; phylum Pseudomonadota; class Alphaproteobacteria; order UBA2966; family CAIVPW01; genus CAIVPW01. The sequence goes on along the minus strand of CAMDCA010000005.1, from coordinate 47,543 downwards.
AACGCCTTGCTGGCGGAGCGCAGGTTGCCGGAGCCGTAGTCGACGATTGCCAGTCCGAGACTCTTCGCCACGCAGTGCGCCTTAGGAGCGGAACATCGGGTTGTTCATCGCCGCAAAGAAGCGCCGCTCGGCGTCGATGCGGTCGCTGCCGCTGACCACGGCGGTGAATTCATAGCCGCCGCGCGCTAGTGACCATTGCCGCAGGTCGTTACCGAGGAAGCCGAGCACCAGCGCCAGTAGGCAAGAGAGCGTTGTCGCCAAATCTTCGCTGCCGTCAACAAAGTCAGGCAAGAAGGCGAGGCCGATGACGGCGGCGGCGAGCAGCGCGAACACCACCCACATGCGCGAGGCGAGTGCCCACAAGGGCCCGAAGAACAGGGCCGGCCAGCAGAAGCCTTCCTTGACCAGCTCGAACGCGTCGTCGGGATTGCGCGACGGGCGCTTCTTGGTGGTGCGGCGCTCGAAGACGGCGTAGAGGCGCGTCACTTGACGTCCTTGGTGCCGCGCGCTGCGAGCGCGGACGCGCCGGCAAGCACACCCTTGGTGCTGGGAATAGCGTCGGCCTTGCGCGCGTCGATCTCGAACGCTTCGCGCAACGCGCGCGCCGTGCCCTTGAAGCACGACTCGACAATGTGGTGGCTGTTCTCGCCGTACAGATTCTCGATGTGCAGCGTCAGGCCGGCGTGTTGCGCGAACGCCTGGAAGAATTCCTTGAACAGCTGGGTGTCGAGGTCGCCGAGGCGCTGGGTCGGAACTTTGACGTTCCAGATCAGGTACGGACGATCGCTTGCGTCGAGCGAGACGCGCGTCAGCGTCTCGTCCATCGGCATGTGGATGGAGGCGAAGCGGCGGATGCCGCGGCGATCGCCGAGCGCCTGGTACACTGCCTGGCCGATGGCGATGCCGCTGTCCTCGGTGGTGTGGTGGGCGTCGATGTGCAGGTCGCCCTTGGCTTCCAGCGTGATGTCGATGAGCGAGTGGCGCGACAACTGCTCCAGCATGTGGTCGAGGAAGCCGATGCCGGTGGCGACCTTGTAGACCCCGGACCCGTCGAGATTGACCTCGACCTTGATGCGGGTCTCGTTGGTGTTGCGTTCGACGCTGGCCTTGCGCATGGGCGGGGACCTTTGGAGGGCCGGAAGTTCCAGGCGGGCTAAGGGGTTGCCGCAGGCGCGGGCAGCCCCTGGGGCCGGTGATTCCGGCCCCTATAGCAGGAAGGCCGGAAGGGCGCCACCCCGGCTTCCCGCGCGGGAACCCCGTCGCCTTGACGGGTGCGGATGCCTCCCCACATGTTGGACCCACCCTCCGGCGCTGCGCCGGACTTCTCCAACCGAGGCGGCATGGCCGATCCCACCAGCAACCTGTGGCAGGGCACGACGATCCTTTCCGTCCGCAAGGGCGGTAAGGTGGTGATCGCCGGTGACGGCCAGGTCACCATGAAGGACACCATCGTCAAGGCGACCGCTACCAAGGTGCGGCGTCTGAAAGACGGCTCGGTGATCGCCGGGTTCGCCGGCGCCACCGCTGACGCCTTCACGCTGTTCGAGCGCCTGGAGGCGCGCCTGGAGAAGCATCCGGGGCAACTGACCCGGGCGTGCGTCGAACTGGCCAAGGATTGGCGCACCGACCGCTACCTGCGGCGCCTGGAAGCCATCATGGCGGTGGCTGACAAGACCGTCAGCCTGGTGCTGTCGGGCACCGGCGACGTGCTGGAGCCGGATGACCAGCTGATCGGCATTGGCTCCGGCGGCAACTATGCGCTGGCCGCCGCGCGTGCGCTGATCGACCGGCCCGACATGGACGCAGAAGCGATCGCGCGCCGCGCCCTGAAGATCGCCGCCGACATCTGCATCTACACCAACAACAACGTCACCGTGGAATCGCTGTAGGCAATGGCGGACTTTTCTCCGCGCGAAATCGTCTCCGAGCTTGATCGTTACATCGTCGGCCAGCGCGATGCCAAGCGCGCGGTGGCGATTGCCCTGCGCAACCGCTGGCGCCGCCAGCGCGTGCCGGCTGACCTGCGCGACGAGGTGCTCCCCAAAAACATCCTGATGATCGGCCCGACCGGCGTCGGCAAGACGGAGATCTCGCGCCGTCTCGCGCGATTGGCCAACGCACCGTTCATCAAGGTCGAGGCGACCAAGTTCACCGAGATCGGCTACGTCGGCCGCGACGTCGAGCAGATCATCCGCGACCTGGTCGAAACGGCAATCGGCATGGAGCGCGACAGGGGCCGCGCGGCGGTCTCGGCGCGCGCCGAAGCAGCCGCCGAAGATCGCATCCTCGACGCGCTGATCGGACAACACGCGGCCGAGGGCACGCGACAGACGTTCCGCAAGCGCCTGCGCGAGGGCGAGCTGGCCGACAAGCCGATCGAGATCGACATGACCGACACCGGTGGCGGCGCAGGCATGCCGACGATGGACATTCCCGGCATGCCGGGCGGCCAGGTCGGCATGATCAACCTGAACGACATCCTGGGCAAAGCGTTCGGCAAGCGCACGCGCAAGCACCGCACCACGGTGGACGAAGCGTGGCGCGCGGTGGTGACCGAGGAAGGCGACAAGCTGGTCGATCAGGAGAAGACGACCCGCGCCGCCATCGACGCGGTGCAGGAGAACGGCATCGTGTTCATCGACGAGATCGACAAGATCGTCGGGCGCGATTCCGAGCATGGATATTCCGGCGCAGGTGTGTCGCGCGAAGGCGTGCAGCGCGACCTGCTGCCGCTGATCGAAGGCACGACGGTGGCGACCAAGTACGGGCCGGTGAAGACCGACCACATCTTGTTCATCGCCTCGGGCGCGTTCCACTTGTCGAAGCCGAGCGACCTATTGCCGGAGTTGCAGGGCCGCTTGCCGATCCGCGTCGAGCTGCAGGCGCTGACGCGCGAGGATTTCCGCCGCATCCTGACCGAGCCGGAGAACAGTCTGATCCGGCAGTACATCGCGCTGCTGGCGACCGAGCAGGTGACGCTGAAGTTCACCGACGACGCCATCGACGAGATCGCTACTTTGGCCGCCGAGGTGAACGCGGGCGTCGAGAACATCGGCGCGCGGCGGCTGCACACGGTGCTGGAGCGGCTGCTGGACGAGATCAGCTTCACGGCCAGCGACCGTGCGGGCGAGACCGCAACCATCGACGCGGCGTACGTGCGCGCCCAGGTCGGCGCACTGGCGAAAAACGCCGATCTCAGCCGGTTCGTCCTTTAGCAGGCTGTTGAACTAGGTTTTTGGACCATGGTCGTGCGCAACTTTGATTCGCGAGATGCACCATTCACGCAAGATCGATTCAAGACTGGGGCCGTCCTGATTCTATTGTTGCGCGCAAACATTCCGCCGCTGACTTTTTCAACAGCCTGTTAGGACGTGACGGAAGAACGCTGCGCGCCCCCTTCTAATTACTTTTGCGCGGACGACGCAGCAGCACGTAGCGCGCGCCGGTACCGCCATGGCGCGGCGCGGCTGGCGCGGACGCAATCACCAGCGGCGCCAGCTCGGGCGCTTCGAGCCAGCGCGGCAGCGACAAGCGCAGCACGCCGGCGCCGAAACCGGCGAACGGGCTCTCGTCCTCGTCACGCCGCCCGGCATTGCCTTTGCCAGTGATCACCAGCACACAGCGCAGTCCGGCCGCCGCGCTGCGGCGCAGGAAGCGCACCAGTGCCGCGTGCGCGTTGGTCTGGGTCATGCCGTGCAGGTCGACGCGTGCCTCAACCGCGATGCGGCCGCGGCGGATGGCCTTGGCGTCATGAGGATCGATGTCGCCGGGAAGAGTCGGTTTCGGCGTGCGCGACGCGGACCACTTGGCCGGTCCCGGGGCGCGCGCCGCGAGACGGACCGGCGCCGGAGGATCGGGCGGCTCTTTGCCCATGGCCCGACGCCACAAGCGAAGCTCCTCCGGCGTCAGCAGGCGCCGGCGGCGCACGATCGGGGGCAGTGGCTAGGTAGGGCTATGGGTCTCGGCGAGCGCCCAGTTAGGGTCGCTCGAGCGCGCGTCGCGGACGAAGGTCCAGACGTCGATCACTTCCTTGACCGGCGGCGCCCCGAGTTCCTCGGTGGCCGGGACCTTCTTCACCACATTGATAATGTCGCTAACGAACTTCACCGTCACTTCGGCGGTGCGGCCCGACATGCGCGCATCCGTGACGTCGGCCGAACGCACACCGACGATCGTGGTCTCCAATGTCTCGCCGCGCTGCTCGCGCTCGGCGATGGCGCGTGAGAAGTTTTCCAGCACGTCGCGGGTCAACAGGCGGCGCAGTGTGTCGCGATCGCCGCGGGCGAATGCCGTGACGATGTCCTCGTAGGCAGCCTTGGCGCCAGCGGCGAAATCCTGCGCATCGAACGACGCGTCCTGCATGCGAATCTCGGCGATACCTGCAGCCACCAATGCGTCGTCATCCGAGGCATCGGTCTTGCGTGCGGCTGGACGGCGCGGCGGCTTGCCTTGCAGCAGGCGGCCCGGCAGCGACACGACGTTGTCGTCGGGCGCGGGCGGGCGGAACACCGGCGTGCCCGAATCGTCCGGCCGGCGCCCCAGCACGCGGCCCAGGCGATAGAGAACGAAGGCCGCAAGCAGGGCCAGAAGAATGATGTCGAGAAACTGCACGGCTATGTTCCACGGACGGTCGCGGCCAAGGCGGCGCGCGGACCCAGCAGGCCTTTTTTAACAGACTAGCGGCGGGACCCCCCCGGGTCCAGCGATCCAGGGCCGTAGCCCGCCGTTTCCGAACCGGTCGCGCGCTTGACAGCCCGAAAGCCGCGCCCGATGGTGCGGCAGGTCATTGCGAACGCTCGCACAATTCGGCGGCCAAGCGTTTCAGGGGGCGATTCGATCATGGCGGAAACGGAAGCCAAGCCGGAGGCCGGGGGCACGGACCCACGGGTTACGGTGCGGGTCCAGTACATCAAGGACCTGTCGTTCGAAAACCCGGGCGCGCCGCGCGCGCTCTCCGATAGCGCTGGACCGCCGCAGATTCAGGTCAACGTGGACGTCGAGGCGCGGCCCATGGGCGGCAACCACTACGAGGTTGCGCTGCATGTGAATGCGACGGCGGCGAAGAACGAGGCCAACGTCTTCGTCATCGAGCTGGTCTATGCCGCACTGTTTGCGCTGGAGAACATCCCGCGCGACCGGCTGGAAAACGTCTGCCTGATCGAGTGCCCGCGCCTGTTGTTCCCGTTCGCGCGCCGCATCATTGCCGACACCACGCGCGACGGTGGCTTCCCGCCACTGCTGCTCGATCCGATCGATTTTGGCCGGCTGTTGCGCCAGCACCGCGGCGTCGGCGCCCAACCTCCGGCTCCGGCGAGTCAGGCTTCACCGGCTGGTGCCGCACCCGCAGGCCGCGCCGCGCCGCCGAAGCGCGGACGCTAACCGCCTAGCTCACGTCAGCCAGATCGCTTCCTTCAACGAGGCGATGAAAATTTGGTGGGCGGCCAGCTCCGGCGCGCTGGCCGCATGCGGCCGCGGCGGCCGCGGCTCGCGCCGGATGATCGTGACCGACCCGGTGGCGACCACGGCCAGCACCATCTCGGGCTGACGGCCGCCGATCAGCTCTAAGTACACCTCGGCCAGCAGTTGGGCGTCGAGCAACGCGCCGTGCTTGGTGCGCGCCGACTTGTCGATGCCGAAGCGATCGAGCAGCGCGTCGAGGCTGGCCGGTGCGCCGGGGAACCGACGGCGGGCCAGACGCACGGTGTCGATGACCTCAGCGACGATCGGCTGGCGGTCGAGCCGCGCGAACTCGGCATTGAGGAAGCCGATATCGAAATCAGCGTTGTGCGCGATGAGGCGCGCGCCGTCGAGGAACGTCACCAGATCCTCGGCGATCTCGGCGAACACCGGGTGCTTCTTGAGGAACTCCTCCGACAGGCCGTGGACGGCCTGGGCCTCGGACGGCATGTAGCGCTGCGGGTTGATGTACTTGTGGAACTCGCGGCCGGTCGGGATGGTGTTGACCAGCTCGACGCAGCCGACTTCGACCACGCGGTGACCGCTGCCCGGATCGAGTCCGGTGGTCTCGGTATCGAATACGACTTCGCGCACGATTTTCCGTCTGCCTACTGCGGATCGAGAATAGCGAGGATGGCGCGGATCTGCCGCACCATCATGGCGCGTCCCGCGCCGGTATCCACAACATAGGTGGCGTGCCGCCGCTTGTCGCGATCGCTCCACTGCCGCGCACGCATCGCCTTGAAGCGCGCCGGAGTCATGCCGCGCCGCGCCAGCACACGCGCGCGCTGCACGGCCGCGGGTGCGCTGACGACAAGCACCGCGTCGACTTCCTTGTCACCGCCGGTCTCGAACAACAACGGCACGTCGACCACCGCAAGAGTTGCACCGCCGCGCCGAGCGTCGCGGACGAACTGGCGCTGGCGGGCCCGCACGCGTGCGTGCAGGACTTTCTCGAGGCGAGCCAGTGCCGCCGGGCTGGCGAAGACAAGCGCACCGAGCGCCTTGCGATCGATGGCGCCACGCTCGATCGCGCCGGGAAATGTGCGGCGCACCGCGGCGATGGTCTGTTTGTCGTTGGCCAGCAGATCGTGGACGGCCGCATCGGCGTCGAACACCGGATAGCCGGCGCGGGCGAAAGCTTTGGCGGCGGTCGTTTTACCCATGCCCACCGACCCGGTGATGCCGAGCACCTTCACCGTTGCAGGCCTGCCAGCACGAACTTCCGCAACTCCGGCGTCACCTCGGGCTCGCGTCCGAACCACGCCGCGAAGCCAGGGCGCGCCTGGTGCAGCAGCATGCCGATGCCGTCCAGGGTCGGATTGCCCCGCGCCTTGGCGCGTTGCAGCAGGTCGGTTTGCAGCGGTGCGTAGACGACGTCGGCGACAATCGCATCGCCGGCCAACGGTCCTAGATCGATCTCGAGCATCGGCTGGCCCTTCATGCCGAGCGTCGTGGCATTGACGAGCAAATCGACGTCTTCGATCGCGGCGCCGCACTTGTCCCACGCAATGGCCTGCGCCTTCGGTCCAAGTGCGTACGCCAGTTCCTCAGCGCGACCCGGCGTACGGTTGATGATCCGCACCGTGGCGCCGCCGGCGCACAGGGTCCAGGCGATGGCCTTAGCGGCACCGCCCGCGCCCAGCACCGCAACCGTCTTGCCGACCGGCGACCAGCCGGGGAAGAAGTCGCGCACGTTGGCGAGGAATCCGCCGCCGTCGGTGTTGCTGCCGGACAAACGGCCGTCGGCACCGACGACGATGGTGTTGACCGCACCGAGCGCACGCGCCTCGGCGGTCGCGTCGTCGATGGCGGCGAGCGCGGCTTCTTTGTGCGGAACGGTGACGTTGGCGCCGGCGAACCCAAGCTTGGCCAAGCCGCGCAGTGCCTCGGCGAACTTCTCCGGCCGCACGGCAAGCGGAACATACGCGCCGTCGATGCCGTACTGCGCCAGCCAAAACCCATGCAGACGGGGCGACAACGAGTGCGCGACGGGCCAGCCCATCACGCCAGCCAGGCGAGCAGCACCAGTGAGGGTCATGCGGAGATCACGGCCTGAGTGCGGAGATATGCCAGCAACGGAAGCAGCGGAAGTCCGAGGATCGAGAAATAGTCTCCTTGGACCTCGTCGAACAGGGAGGCCCCAAGGCCTTCGAAGTGATAGGCGCCGGGACTGCCAAGAACTGCGTCGCCGGCGCGACCAACGTAGTCGTCTAGCGCCTCATCGGTGAACGTTCGGGCCGTCAGGCTGGGGGATTCCATGTGATGCCATGTGATCGCGCCCGCATGCGCCACCGCCACAGCAGTCACCAGGCGATGCGTGCGGCCGCGCAGCAGCGTCAGCTGGGATCGTGCCTCGGCCCATGTACCCGGCTTACCAAGCAGCGTTGTGCCGACTTCGAGAACTTGGTCGGCGCCAATGACCCAGGCATCTAAATGCGTTTTCGAAACGGCCAGCGCCTTCTGTTCGGCGATCGCACGCGCGGCTGCCGCTCCATCCTTGGCCTGCGCGCGCAACATCAGCTCATCGACCTGCGGCACAATCGTGCTGAATGTCACGCCGGCCGCGGTCAGCATCTTCGCTCGCGTCGGGCTGCCACTGGCCAGAATCAACGTGTTCATCGCGTCCCGGCCAAAGTTGTCCCAAGCCAGCACGGGATAAGTACCATTCCGCCCTCATGCGTGGTCATGGACGCACTTTGCCACCAACTCATCCCCATGCTTGCGGACAGCTGGATCGTTTCATCCACGTGCAAGGCGAAACGGGGACAAGTTTGCCAAAAGGTGACAAAACGACGGCGGCGGACCGGTCCCTGCGCGACCTCGTCTGTGCACACTCTTCCTGAGCACAAGAACTCCCGCATATCTATGTTCCAATCACCACTACCATCATTCCTTACCCATCTATGATCTTAGAGGGTGCCGGACATTCCGAGACTCGCCCGATGACACGCAAGGCCCTGCTAGGCGTACTGGCAGGCGAGGCGCTGGCAACGCCACCGATCTGGTTGATGCGTCAGGCAGGCCGCTATCTGGCCGAGTACAAAGCGGTACGCACGCAGGCAGGTAGTTTCCTAGACCTGTGCTATGCGCCGGACCTTGCAGTAGAAGTGTCGTTGCAACCGATCCGCCGGTTTGGCTTCGATGCAGCGATCCTGTTTTCCGACATCCTGGTCATTCCGCATGCCTTGGGCATGCAGCTCGAGTATCGCGAGGGCGAAGGCCCTGTGCTGAGTACGGTCCGCTCGCGCGAAGACATTGCAGCGCTGCGTCCAGAGGGCTTGGAAGATCGTTTGGCGCCGGTCTACGACGCGGTGCGAGGGCTAGCCGCAGCGTTGCCCAAGACCTGCACCTTGATCGGATTTGCCGGGGCACCGTGGACCGTTGCGGCCTATATGGTCGAAGGCAAGGGCGGGACGGATCATGCCAACCTGATTCGCTGGGCGTGGCGTGACCCGCAGACCTTTGGCGAACTGATGGGCCTGCTCGTAGACGTGACCGCGCGTCACTTGATCGCGCAGGCACGCGCCGGGGCCGAAGTCGTTCAGCTATTCGATAGCTGGGCCGGAGCAGCACCCGAGGGGTTGTTCCACCGTTTGTGCATCGAACCGGTGGCCGAAATCGTGCGACGGGTTCGTGCCGCGGTGCCTGGCTTGCCGATCATCGGCTTTCCGCGCGGCGGCGGCGCACAGCTGCGCCGGTTCGCCACCGAGACGGGCGTCAGCGCGATCGGCATCGACCAGGGCACGCCGCTGGCCTGGGTGCGCCGCCAAGTACCGGCGCAGACGGCGCTGCAGGGCAACCTGGATCCAATTCTGCTGGCCGAAGGCGGCCCGCCCTTGGACGAAGAAGTCGATCGCATCCTGGGAACCATGCGGGGCGCACCCCATGTGTTCAACCTTGGCCATGGCATTCGGCAGGACACCCCGCCGGATCATGTCGCCCAACTGGTGCAGCGCGTGCGGACCCGAGCCCGATGAGCGCCCATAGCCGCATCGCCGTGGTGCTGTTCAACCTCGGCGGTCCCGATCGCCCCGAGGCGGTGCTGCCGTTCCTGCGCAACCTGTTCCGCGACCCCGCGATTCTGCGGGTGCCGACGCCGGTGCGGGTTTTGCTGGCCGAATGGATCGCGCGCCGGCGAGCCCCCATCGCGCGTGCGATCTACGCCCAGATCGGCGGACGATCCCCCATTCGCGAACAGACAGACGCCCAGGCCCGCGCGCTGGCGACGGCGCTGTCCGATGCCGGCGACGTACGCACGTTCGCCGCCATGCGCTATTGGCACCCGCGCGCGGCCGAAACTGTAGCCGCGGTGCGGGCCTTCGCACCCGACCGTACGGTCCTGGTGCCGCTGTATCCGCAGTACTCGACGACCACGACCGCGTCCTCCGTGGCCGAATGGCAGCAGCTGACGGGCAGCAGCGTCACCACCGTCGGCTGCTACGGCACCCAGCCGTGGTTCCTGCGCGCCTATGCCGACTGCATCCGGCCGGCGCTGGACGAAGCGAACCGGTACGGTAGCCCGCGCGTGCTGTTCTCAGCCCACGGCCTGCCGCTGCGCATTGCGGATTCCGGCGATCCCTACCCTGGCCATGCCGCCGCAACTGCGGCGGCGATTGCCGCCGAGCTTGGCCTGGCGCCTGGGTCTTGGCGCCTGTGCTACCAGAGCCGGGTCGGCCGCCTGGCGTGGATCGGCCCGTCGATCGACGCGGAGATCGCCAAGGCCGGTGCCGATCGGGTGCCTGTCGTGGTGGCACCGATTTCGTTTGTGTCGGAGCACTCGGAGACCCTAGTGGAGCTCGACATCGAACTGCGCGAGGCGGCGGCCCATGCCGGCGTACCCGCCTACGTGCGGGCCCCGACGGTGGCGACCAACCCCCAATTCATCAACGGGCTGGCGGGCCTGGTTCGGGCCGCCTTGGCCGGCACCCTGGGCGCCTGCCCCCGCCATGCGGGCCACCGCTGCCCGTCGGCGGTCTGTGCACGCGGAGGAGCGGCAGCATGAATTTCGCGCGATGAGCTTTTTGGCATCCTGGCGCGAATGGATCACCGCGCTGCACGTCATCTCGGTGATCGCGTGGATGGCGGGGATGTTCTATCTGCCGCGTCTGTTCGTCTATCACGCCGACGCGACGGAGGGCTCGCCGCAGTCCGAGACCTTCAAGGTGATGGAGCGCCGCCTGCTGCGCGGCATCATTAACCCGGCGATGATCGCCACCTGGCTGTTCGGCCTGATGTTGGTGCTGACGCCCGGCGTGATCGATTGGAGCGAAGGCTGGGCGTGGGTCAAAGCCGCCAGCGTGCTAGCGATGAGCGGCCTGCACGGCTTCTTGTCGCGTTGCCGCAAGGACTTCGCCGCCGACAGCAACGCCCGGCCAGCCAAGTTCTATCGCGCCATTAACGAAGTGCCGACCGGTCTGGTCATCATCATCGTCAGCATGGTGATCGTGAAGCCGTTCTAACGAACGTGTGACTGCGCCACGCTTGTGACAACGCACCAATCCTGCCGTTGTGCGCCTTCCGCGGGTTTGACTTCGACAGCGGCTTCGCATTACGGTGAAGCCGTCAACACCTCGGGCGCACCTTTGGCGCCCCCACTTCCCCACAAGTTTCGTTGCGCTGGTGCCTCCACGGCACATCCGTTTCGAAATCCGTCGCGGCGAGGCCTCCTCGCCCGAACCCGCCAAATCCCCCGCTACCCCCCGGCCGCCAGGCTTCTCAGAACCCCAGAACGCCCATGAACCTCCAAGAATTGAAGCGCAAGTCGCCGACCGAGCTCCTCGCGTTTGCCGAGGCGCACAAGGTCGAAAACGCCAACTCGCTGCGGACGCAGGACATGATGTTCGCGATCCTTAAGCAGCTGGCCGAAGACAACGTCGAGATCACCGGCGTCGGTGTGCTGGAGATCTTGCAGGACGGCTTCGGGTTCTTGCGCTCGCCGGAATCGAACTACCTGGCGGGCCCGGACGACATCTATGTGTCCCCAAGCCAGGTGCGGCGCTTCGCGCTGCGCACCGGCGACACGGTCGAGGGTGAGATTCGCGCGCCGAAGGAAGGCGAACGCTACTTCGCGCTGCTGCGGGTCAAGAGCATCAACTTCGAGGACACCGAGACGGTCCGGCACAAGGTCAACTTCGACAACCTGACGCCGCTCTACCCCGAGAAGCGCTTCAAGCTGGAGATCGACAAGGCGGGTGGCGATCCGAGCGCGCGCGTTCTCGACCTCATCACCCCGCTCGGCATGGGCCAGCGCGGACTGATTGTCGCGCCGCCGCGCACCGGCAAGACGATGATGCTGCAGACCATCGCGCACTCGATCAGCCACAACCACCCCGACGTCTACCTGATCGTGTTGCTCATCGACGAGCGACCCGAAGAAGTCACGGACATGAAGCGCTCGGTGAACGGCGAGGTCGTGTCCTCAACGTTCGACGAACCGGCGACGCGCCATGTGCAGGTCGCCGAGATGGTGATCGCCAAGGCCAAGCGCCTGGTCGAATACGGCCGTGACGTGGTGATCCTGCTCGACTCGATCACCCGCTTGGCGCGCGCCTACAACACCGTGGTGCCGTCGTCCGGCAAGGTGCTGACCGGCGGTGTTGACGCCAACGCATTGCAGCGGCCGAAGCGCTTCTTCGGCGCCGCGCGCAACATCGAGAACGGCGGCTCGCTGACCATCATCGCCACCGCGCTGATCGATACCGGCAGCCGCATGGACGAAGTGATCTTCGAAGAGTTCAAGGGCACCGGTAACTCGGAAATCATTCTCGACCGCAAGCTGTCCGACAAGCGCACGTGGCCGGCGATCGACATCACGCGCTCCGGCACGCGCAAGGAAGAGCTCCTGGTTGACAAGGGCACGCTGTCGAAGATGTGGGTGCTGCGCCGCATCCTGATGCCGATGGGCGTCACCGACTCCATGGAGTTCCTGCTGTCCAAGCTCAAGGGCACCAAGACCAACGCCGAGTTCTTTGACTCGATGAACGCCTAACGCGCTCGGAGCGCGCGTCAAACCAGGAGACGCCCGTGCGGAAGCGCGACGCGCACGCCATCGCGTTGTGCGCCTATGCGGCGGTGATCGCGCTCGTCGTGGGGACCGGCGCGCTGGAGGGCGGCGCCCTCAAGCTGGTGGTGACCATCGCCTGCGCCGGCGTGGCGATCCAGGCGTTCCTGCTGCGCCGCGCCAACGGCTAGCCCTACTTTCCGGCGAGAGCTTCCGCCAGCGGCTTCAAGAAATCGGCGTAGTGCTTGGCGTGGCCGATGCGAGCCGCGGTGAGCGGCTGACGCATCTGCGCACGGCTTTGGGTCGTTACCGGGCGGGCCGATTCGGCAAAGCGCAGCGCGGCGGCATCCCACGGCAGGCCGATCGCCGACAGCACGGACTTCGCCGCCGTCTCCGGCGTGCGCACCAGATCCTCGTAGGAAACCTCCGTCATCGGTGCCAGCGTGGGCCAGTGCGCCATCAGGCGCTGATACTCGCGCCAGTAGATCGCCAGCGCGCCGAGGTCCGACGGATACGGATGCTCGCCCGGCGTGTTGGCGCTGAAGATCGACAACAACGTATCGGCCGGATCGCGCGTGACATGCACGACGCCGGCGCGTGGCAACAGAACACGGGCGAGACCGACGAACTGCCAATGCGCGGCGGACTTGTCGGCGATGCGGCGCGCCTTGGGCGCGTGCGCCTGCCGCCGTGTCACGAAGTCGGTGGCGACGGTGCGCGCGACTTCGGCGCTGAGGTCGCGCATGCAGTCCGGATACTCCGCCACCGTAACGGCGGCGGCGGGCGCGTCACGCCGCGCCAGTGCATAGACGTCGCCCCAACCCGGCTCCTGCGGCTTGGCGGCGATCAGCGCCGGCAGGCGGCGCGCCAGGACGTACAGGTCCTGAGACTCGCCCTGGCCGAACCCTTGCGGATGCGCGTCGATGATGCGCTCGACCAGCGTGGTGCCGGTGCGCGGCAGGCCGACGATGAACACCGGCACGTCGGACTCGCTGCCCATGCCGCGTGTCGTCGCCATTAGGTCGGCGGAAAACGCGGCAATCTGGCGCGAGACCCAGCCGCGGAAGGCGGCCATTTCGAACGGCTGCAGCGCGTGACGCACTTTGTTGCCGGTGGCGAAGCGTTCGAACGCATGCGCGTAATCGCCGCGCGCGTCGTACAGGCGCCCGAGCGCCAGGTTGGTGCGGATGATGTCGCCGGCGGCGCGGCGATCGCTGTCGGCGACCGCGACCAGCTTGTCTTCGTGCGCCTTGGCCAAGTCCTTGCCACCGATGTCGGCGAGGTTCACCAGTGCGATGGCGTTGTCCGGCTGGCGCTTGAGCACGCGCTCGAACTGCGCCGTCGCTTCGCCGAACTTGCCGAGGCGCGCGAGCAAATCACCGTGCTGCAGCATGATGCCTTCGGTCGGACGATTCTCCGCAGATGCGCGTAGCACCTTGAGGGCTTCGTCCGTTTCGCCTGCTGCGACCAGACTCTCGGCCAGGTTGGCGGCGACGAACGGCTCGCCGTGGGAATCGGCCAGCGCCTGGCGGAACTGCGCGACCGAGTCGGCCGCACGGTTGCCGTGGCGCAACGCCAGCGCATAGTTGCTGCGCGGCGGCACCATCTTCGGGCCTTCTTTGAGAAGGCGCTCGAAGAACGTGTAGGCCTCGTCGAGCTGGCGCAGCGCGGTGAGCGAATTCGCCATGCCGTACATGGCATCGAAGTGATCGGGGACCAGCGCGAGCACGCGGCGGAATTGTTCCACCGCCTCCTCGTGCTGGCCGTTGGTCTGCAGCGCCACCGCCAGGTTCTGCTGCATGTCGGCCGAATCAGAGGCGATCGCCGCGGCCTTGCGCAACTGGCGCAGCGACTCGTCGCGATCGCCGAGCTGGAACAGCACGCCGGCATACGTGTTGCGCACGTGGGCGGACTCCGGATCGATCTTCACCGCGCGCTCGAGATTCTTGGCGGCGGCCTTCAGTTCGCCCGCCTCGATTTCGGCCAGCGCCAGGTGGAAGCGGCCGTCGAGCGAACTCGGCTTCATCACCGCTGCCTTGCGCAGCGCCACCAGGGCGTCGCGCGGCTTCTTCTGCGCGCGATAGGCCATGCCGAGGGTCAGCTGGGCGTCGTGGTGGCGCGGCTGCAGCGCGATGACGCGCAGCATCATGCGCACGCTACTGTCGTAGATGCGCGTGCGGTAGGCGATGGCACCGAGCAGGTACAGCGTCTCGGGATTGTTGGGGTTGTTGCGCGAAATCTGCGTGAGAAGCTGCTCCGCCTCCTGCAGGCGGCCGTCCTGGTAGAGCGCGCGCGCTTCGGCGAGCTGTGCGCTGGTCTCGAACGAAACTGCTTTGCTCACGGGTTGGAACCTTCTTGCGAGGAGGCTGCACGGCCGCCGCGGGGAGAAACGGTGATGCCTTCGTGGCCCAACAGGGCGCGCTTGGTGTCGAGCCCGGCGCCACCGGAATAGCCGCCGATACGCCCGCCAGCTGCCAGAACGCGGTGGCAGGGAACGGCGACGGCGATCGGATTGGCGCCGCACGCGCCACCGACCGCGCGCGGGGCGCTGCGGATGGCGCGGGCGATGTCGCCGTAGGTGGCGGTCTGGCCGCGCGGGATTTCGGCGATCGCCTGCCACACGCGGCGCTGGAAGTCGGAGCCTTCGGCGCGCACGGCGAAGTCCACGGGGCGGAATGTGCCGGCGAAGTAGTCGTCGAGCCAGCCCTGCGCCGCCTTGAGGCCGGGCGAGTTGGCGCGCATGGCGGAACCGTGCATGCGTTTGCGGCCAGCGATCCAGCTGAGACCGAAGATCTGCTCGTCTTCGGTGCGCACCAGAACGGCGCCGAGCGGCGTGGCGATGATCAGCGAGGCGATCATTGGGGCGCCTTCAAAAGGGCCGCGAGGTCGGCGGCGGATTGTACGGGTAACGAGCAGCGCGTGCCGACGCATACGTATGTGGTCGGACGGCCGTTCACTGCGTCTTTCCCGGCGGCAGGGTGACTTGCCGGGAGCTTGGCACCGGGTGCGACGACTTGAACGATGCGATCGGGACGTGGCGCGGCCCATGCGGTGGCGATCATCGCGTCGTTGGCGTTGCCCGTGACGACAACAACTTGCTGCGCGCTGGTGATCGATTCAAAGCTGTTCAGGATGGTGGCGAACGACACCGGATGCTTTGCGGCGAGGCCGCCGAAGGTGCTGATGATCGCAGCGGCGCGCTCGCGCGGGGCGGTGTCGCCGGTGTGGGCCGCTAGGCGGCCGAAGACGGCGGCGGTCGTGCCGTTGCCGGACGGCTGCGGGCCGTCGTGGGCGTGGCGCGGGCGCACCAGCAATTGCTTGTCAGCGTCCTTGGGTGCGTAGAAGTAGCCGGCCTTGTCGGCCGAAGCGAAGTCACGCTCGATCACCGCAGCCCACGCGCGGGCCTTGGCGAGGTACGACGCCGTGCCGGTCGCCTCGTAGAGCGCGAGGGCAGCGCGTGTCATGTTGGCGTAGTCGTCGAGGAACCCTTGCGCGCCGGCGGTGCCGGCGAAGGACGAGTGGTGCAGCTTGTCGCCGTCGCCGTGGATGCGCGCGACGGCGGCAAACGCCTTCTCGGCGGCCGCGAGCCAGTTGGAATCGGCAAACGACACGGCGGCGTTGACCAGAGCGGCAATCGCTAGTCCGTTCCAGTCGGCGAGCACTTTGTCGTCGCGTTCGGGCGGCACGCGCTTGGCGCGCACGGCCAACAACTTGGCGCGCGATCGGCCGAGCGCCTTTTCCTGTTCCGCTGTGCCGAAAGCCGGGCGCGCCAAGCGGTTGAGGATGACGTGGCCTTCCCAATTGCCGGCGGCGGTGACGCCGTAGACGGTCTTGAACGCGGCTGCGTCGGCGCCGAGGAGCTGGTCGATCTCGGATTCCGTCCAGACGTAGTAGACCCCCTCCTCGCCCTCGGAATCGGCGTCGAAGGATGCGACGAACGCGTTGTCCGGCGTGCGCATGTCGCGCAGCAGCCAGGCGACGGTTTCGCGTATGCGCGCGGCGTACAGCTCGCTTTTGGTCGAGCGCCACACGGTGGTCAGCAGATCGAGGAATGAGGCGTTGTCGTACAGCATCTTTTCGAAATGCGGCACGAGCCAGACCTCGTCAACGCAGTAGCGCGAGTAGCCGCCGCCGAGGTGATCGTAGAGCCCGCCTTGGGACATGCGATCGAGCCCAAGCGTCACGGCATGACGCATGGCGCCGACGCCGGTGCGCAGGTAGCCGCGCCATAGTGCCTCGAGCGCGGTGAGTTGCGCGAACTTCGGCGCGCCCTTCAGGCCACCGTTGATCGGGTCCATGACGTCGAGCACGGCGGTGGCGGCGGCGTCCAAGCTTGCCGTGGTGATGGGGTTACCAGCACCTTGGGTCGCGGGCTCGCCGAGGGCCTTGAGCGCGCGCGACATCTCCTTGGTGCTCTGCCGCACTTTGGCGGGCGAGTCGCGGTAGGCCTGGGAGATCGAGCGCAGAACCTGCTCGAAGCTGGGCTTGCCCCAACGCGGCTGCGGCGGGAAATACGTCCCGCCCCAGAACGGCACTCCGTCGGTGGCCAGGAACATGGTCAATGGCCAGCCGCCCTGGCTCTCGAACGCCGACAAGGCCGACTGGTAGACCATATCCAGATCGGGACGCTCCTCGCGGTCCACCTTGACGCACACGAAGTTCTCGTTCATCAGCCGCGCCGTAGCGTCGTCTTCGAAGCTTTCGTGCGCCATCACGTGACACCAGTGACAGGCGGCGTAGCCGATGCTGAGCAGGATCGGCTTGTTCTCTGACTCGGCGCGAGCGAACACGCCGGGGCCCCACAGCTGCCAGTCGACGGGATTGTCCCGGTGCTGGCGCAGGTAGGGGCTGGTGGACGTGGCAAGCGCGTTGGACATGAACCAGACTAAGGCGGCCAGTCTAGGAATGGCGCCGGAACCCGAGGGAGCCCGACGTGGCGGAGCCGCTCTTTTACCGCAAGCACGTGTTCGTCTGCACCAATCAACGGCCGCCGGACGATCCGCGCGGATGCTGCGCGGCCAAAGGCTCGGTCCGGCTGCGGAGCTATATGAAGGACGGCGCCAAGCAGCTGGGGCTGGAGGACGTGCGGATCAACAACGCCGGCTGCCTCGACCGCTGCGAGTTGGGGCCTAGCGTGGTCATCTACCCCGAGGGGGTCTGGTACACCGCGCGGACCGAGGCCGACCTGGACGAGATCCTCGCGCGCCACGTCGTAGGCGGTGAGATCGTCGAACGCCTGCTGATGCCACCCAAAGGTGCGCCGCAGCCGCCGCGGAGCTAATCTCCGGCGGTGTCCACGATCTTTGCGCTATCGAGCGCGCCGGGTCCCGCCGGTGTCGCGGTTCTGCGGGTATCGGGCCCCGAGGCCGGCCGGGCCGTGCGCGCCCTGGCCGGGCGGATGCCGGAGCCGCGCATGGCCACCGTTGCCGCCTTGCGGCGCGCCGACGGTACCCTTCTCGACCGCTCGCTGCTGTTGTGGTTTCCCGCTCCGGCCAGCGTGACGGGAGAAGACGTGGCGGAATTCCAGGTCCATGGCGGCCGGGCGGTGGTGCGCGCGGTGCTGGACGAGCTTGCCGCGGTGCCCGGCCTGGAACTGGCCGAACCTGGCGCTTTCACACGGCGCGCATTCCACAACGGCAAGCTTGACCTGACCCAGGTGGAGGCGCTCGCCGACCTGGTGCAGTCGGAAACAGAGGGCCAGCGCCGGCAGGCCATGCGGCAGCTCGAAGGAGCGCTGGCGGAACGGCTGGAACGGTGGCGGACCGAGGTGCTGCGGGCGCTGGCCCATGTCGAGGCGGCGATCGACTTCGCCGAGGATGAGGTGCCGGCCGAGACCCTGGCGGCCGCCGCGGTCCATATCCATCGGCTGGTACCCGAAATGGAAGAGACTCTGACCGAGTCCGGACGGGGCGAGCGTCTGCGCGCGGGGCTGCAGATCGCCATCGTGGGGGCGCCGAATGTCGGGAAGTCGAGCCTGTTGAATGCCTTGGCGGGGCGCGAGGCGGCGATCGTGTCGGCCCGGGCCGGGACGACCCGCGATATTGTCGAGGTGCGCCTCGACCTTGACGGCGTACCGGTGACGCTGGCCGACACGGCGGGCTTGCGCGACTCTCACGACGAGATCGAAGCCGAAGGCGTGCGCCGAGCCGATGCCCGGGCGCGCCAGGCCGACATCGTGGTGTGCGTGTTTGACGCCGTTGCTTGGCCCGCAGTGGACGCTCGAACGCTGGCGTGGGCGGGTCCGGAGGCGGTGCGCGTCGTGAATAAGGTGGACGTTCGTCCTGTCAGCGTCGAAGGCGTAGGGCCGGACCGGGTTTGGCCGGTGTCGGCAAGGACTGGAGAGGGAATCCGGTCGTTCGTCCAGGGATTGTCGGCGACCGCGCACGTTCGTGCGGGTCTCGCCGAGGAACCCGGACTGACGCGCGTTCGACATCGCCAGGCGTTGTCCGAGTGCGTCGCATCGCTGCGTCGGTTCCTGCGGGGGTCCGAGGAGGTGACATTGCGCGCCGAAGACCTACGCCTCGGCGCCCGCGCGTTGGGGCGAATTACAGGACGAGTGGACGTTGAGGACCTTCTCGATGTCGTATTCCGGGACTTCTGCGTTGGCAAATAGAACGGCGTCTCTCGCTGATATCGTCGACCGTTCGTTCGACGTTATCGTGATCGGCGGCGGCCACGCAGGGTGTGAGGCCGCCGCTGCTTCGGCGCGGGTTGGTGCGCGAACGCTCCTCGTCACGCATCGGTTCGACACGATTGGTGCGATGTCGTGCAACCCGGCGATCGGGGGAGTGGGAAAAGGTCATCTCGTTCGGGAGATTGACGCGCTGGACGGAGTCATGGCGCGGGCTGCGGACGCCGCCGGGATTCATTTCCGCGTTTTGAACCGCAGCAAAGGTCCGGCCGTTCGTGGTCCGCGAGCCCAGGCAGACCGGAGGCTCTACCGGTTGTGGATGCAGGAGACGCTTGCCACAACACCCAGATTGTCGATCGCCGAGGGCGAGGTAGACGACCTTTCGGTCGCTATTCGGGCCGGCCGGCCAACCGTCTCTGGCGTCGTTCTAAAGGGCGGCGGAGTGGTCGCCGCGCGTGCGGTCGTGCTGACGACGGGCACGTTCTTGCGCGGCCTGATCCATCTGGGCACGCAGACCACGCCGGCCGGTCGGGTGGGGGAGGCGCCGTCGCTCGGGCTATCCAGTACGCTCGGTCGTTTGGGATTCGCGCTTGGGCGCCTGAAGACGGGGACTCCGCCGAGACTTGACGGCCGGACGATCGATTACGCGGCACTGCAGGCGCAGCCCGGCGACGAGCCGCCGGAGCCGTTTTCATTCACGGCCGATCGGATTGCGACGCGGCAAGTGCATTGTCATCAGACGGCGACGACCGAGCGCACGCACGCGATCATTCGTGCCAATCTGCATCAGTCGCCGATGTATTCGGGCCAGATCGAGAGTGTGGGCCCGCGATACTGCCCGTCGATCGAGGACAAGGTGGTTCGGTTCGCCGACCGGACCAGCCACACGATCTTCCTGGAGCCCGAGGGGCTGGACGACGACACCGTCTATCCAAACGGGATTTCGACGTCGCTGCCCGCGGAGGTGCAGGACGAGATCGTTCACTCGATCCCGGGGCTCGATCATGCCCGGGTCATTCGGCCCGGCTACGCCATCGAATACGACTATGTCGATCCGCGCGAGCTGACTCCGACCCTAGAGACGCGCCGCGTTGCCGGGTTTTTCCTGGCCGGGCAGATCAACGGCACCACCGGGTACGAGGAGGCGGCCGCGCAAGGGATCGTTGCCGGAGCGAACGCTGGGCGGCAGTCCATTGGGTTGCCGGCATTCGAGGTGGGTCGGGCCGAAGCCTACATCGGCGTGCTGATCGACGACCTGGTGACGCGGGGTACCTCAGAGCCGTACCGCATGTTCACGTCGCGGGCGGAATACCGCCTGACGCTCCGAGCGGATAACGCCGATCAGCGGCTGACAGAGCGCGGTGCGGAGTTGGGGCTCGTCAGCTCAGAGCGGCTGGCGCACCACCGCAGGAAGCAGGCGCGGATGGACTCCGGCCGGCAGATGCTGGTCGAGCGTACCCTGACCCCGAACCAGGCCGCTGCCCATGGGATCCAGGTTAACCACGATGGCCAGCGGCGGAGTGGGTTCGCGATCCTCGGTACAGGTCTCGCGAGTCCGGATCAGCTGCGGGCGGTCTGGCCTGAGTTGGGGGCGCTGTCCGCGGCCGTTTGGGAGCAGATCGGAATTGAGGGCCGATACGCGTCGTACTTGGATCGCCAGGAGGGCGATATCGCCTCGTTTGGGCGCGACGAGAACCTTCGGCTGCCGCTCGACCTTTCGTACGAGGCGATCCCCGGCCTGTCGAACGAGGTTCGGGCGAAGCTATCGGCGGTCCGGCCGGTGAGCCTCGGCGCGGCGTCGCGCATTCCTGGGATGACTCCGGCGGGCCTTGCGCGTCTGTTGGGATACGTGCGCGGGCGCACGGCGGCCTGATGGGCGGCGAACTTCGGCCCCTTACTCCTGTGGAATTTGCGGGGGCGACGGGCGCTGGTCCCGATGTCGTCGAGCGTCTGAGGGCTTACGAAGCGCTGCTGCGGAAGTGGCAGGCCGCGATCAATCTTGTTGGTCCAAACACCCTTCGGAATCTTTGGCGCCGCCACTTCCTGGATAGCGCCCAGCTATTTCCGCTCGCACCCATCGGCGCGAAGGTTTGGGTGGATGTCGGTTCCGGTGCCGGGTTTCCAGGTCTGATCCTCGCGGCCATGGGTGCGCCTCGGGTTCACCTCATCGAATCCGACGTCCGAAAGGGCGCGTTCTTGAACGAGGCAGCTCGGGTGCTTGGTCTAGGCGGCGTGACGGTTCATCCGAAACGGGTGCAGGATGTTTCACGTGAAACGCTCGGGGGGTCTGTCGATGTCCTCACCGCTCGAGCTTGGACTCGGCCGGACGAGGTGCTGCGGCAGACCGGGCACTTGGTGGATTCGGAGACGACCTACCTGCTTCCCGTCGGCCAATCCGCGCAGATGGGATTGACCGCGTTGGGCAAGGAGCGGAGAATGACCTCCGAAGTGCTGCCGAGCAGGACGGACCCCGCGTCCGCGATCCTGCGGATCCAAGGTGTTTCACGTGGAACAGCAACCGATACGTCCGGACCCTGAGAACCTCGAGCCGGCGCGGCCTGCCCGGGTCGTTTGTGTTGCCAATCAGAAGGGCGGAGTCGGAAAGACGACCACCGCCATCAACGTCGCGACCGCCTTGGTGGCCGTGGGCCAGAAGGTCT
The DNA here is from genome assembly GCA_945889645.1 of Rhizobium sp. Q54. Lineage (GTDB taxonomy): Bacteria > Pseudomonadota > Alphaproteobacteria > UBA2966 > CAIVPW01 > CAIVPW01. The sequence goes on along the minus strand of CAMDCA010000005.1, from coordinate 25,792 downwards.
TGCTCGTGGACCTAGACCCACAGGGCAACGCCAGTACCGGTCTCGGCATCCGGGCCGGCCAGAGAGATGCCAGCACCTACCAAGTGATCCTTGGCTCCGTTACCGTCGAGCAGGCAACCGTCGAGACGGAAATCCCGGGACTGCGGGTGGTCCCAGCCACCGTCGATCTGTCTGGCGCGGAGCTCGACCTAGTGGCGATGGACCGCCGGGCCTTTCGCCTGCGCGAGGCGCTCGCGCCGGTCGTCAACCAGTACGATCACATTTTGATCGACTGCCCTCCTTCGCTTGGGCTGTTGACCCTAAATGGGATGGTGGCGGCGGATGCGCTCCTCGTTCCGTTGCAGTGCGAGTTCTATGCGCTGGAGGGGCTGAGCCACCTGTTACGTACGATTGATCGTGTCAAGAACTCTTTGAATCCGAAACTGGAGATTCAAGGGATTGTGCTGACGATGTTCGACAAGCGAAACAATCTGTCGGGCCAGGTTGCGGACGACGTCCGAGGACACTTGGGCGACAAAGTCTATAGCACGGTGATTCCGCGGAACGTTCGTATTTCGGAGGCGCCGTCTTTCGGGAAGCCGGCCCTTCTGTACGACCATACGTGTTCCGGTAGTCAAGCCTACATTGACCTTGCGCGAGAGATCCTCAAGCGCGAACGGTCGTTACAGGCCGCCTAGTAGTTGGTAAGTCAGCGACGCTCTGCGTCGTTTGGCTTGGGCAACCAAATGCAGGAGGGCGTCATGACGGAAGAGAGCGGCAAGCGTCACGGTTTGGGTCGTGGCTTATCGTCCCTGCTTGGGGACGACGCAAAGGATTACGCGTCCCTCGATAAGGTTCGCTCGCAACGCGAGGTTCCGATCGATCGGTTGCGTCCGGGCAAGTATCAGCCGCGGCGTCGTTTCGACGCCGACGAAATCGCCGAGCTTGTCTCCTCGGTCCGGGAACGCGGCGTTCTACAGCCGATCCTAGTTCGGCGGATCGGCGAGGGCGCCGACGAAGCGTACGAGATCGTCGCGGGCGAACGCCGGTGGCGGGCCGCGCAGCAGGCCCAGCTCCACCAGGTTCCGGTTGTCATCAAGGAACTCTCCGATTCAGACGCCCTGGAAGTGGCGCTGGTCGAGAACCTGCAACGACAGAACCTGACGGCGCTGGAGGAGGCCGAAGGCTATCGACGGCTGATGGACGAGTTCGGGCATACTCAAGAACATCTGGCCAAGGCGCTTGGCAAGAGCCGCAGCCACCTGGCAAATATGTTGCGGCTGCTGGGGTTGCCAGATGACGTGAAGGCGATGGTTGACGAGGGCAAGCTGTCGGCGGGACATGCCCGCGCTCTGTTGACCGCGTCAGATCCGATCGACCTCGCCAAACGCGTGGTCAGTCAGGGACTGAACGTTCGTCAGACCGAAAAGCTCGCGCAAGCTGTTGCGGAAGCCGGCGGAACATCTGTTCGTAAAGCTCCGGCAAAGAAGGACAACGATACCCTCGCGCTGGAGCACGATATCGCCCGGGCGCTGGGTCTCCCGGTCGCAATCCACCATAAGGGCGACGAAGGCGGCGAGGTGCGCGTCAGCTACAAGACACTCGAACAACTGGATGAAATCTGTAAGCGGCTCGCCCGCGTGCTGATCGGCGAGAGCGACATGCGGCCCGCGGACGAAGCGACTGAGTGGTCCGACACAGATGTCTCCGCCGCCCTCGCGGCGATAGCGAACGATCGGTTTTAGGCGGGAATCGATCGACGGGCAGCGTGGGCGACGCGCGACAACGCGCGCCACACGATTGGCTCGTCTGGCGCAAGGCCCGATTTGCACACCAACTCCGCCTCGGCGATCATCTCGATCGCCCGTGCGACATCGTCCGTGCGCCACGAGCGAGTCGCCTTTAGATACAGCGGCTTATGCTTGAAAAACACGAGCGGGCGGATTTGCCCCACGGCACCCTCCACGCTCGCCCCGGCGCCGACTGCGGCCACCGCGGGGTACAGCTTGATTAACTCCCGACCGACCGCTCGTAATACGGTGATCCCGCCCTGGCCGGCGGAGAACGCCTTCGCCATCGCAGCGTCCAGCCGTTCCAGATCTCCTGTGGCGACCGCCAGCGCGACGTCGTCGAGGTCGCTCTCCAGGGAATCGCCCAGACTTGCGGCAACCGCTTCGGCGCGCACAACCGCCCCGGGGCCAACGAACAAGCTCACCTTCTCCAGTTCGGAGCGTAAAACCGACCGATCGTTAATCGATGCGCTGCCGAACAAGTCCAGCGCCCCCGGCTCAATCGAATGGCCGGCTTTGCGCAACGCTGCCTCAGCAAAGCCGACCAAGTCCTCATCGGCGACGGCGTAGCAAGCGACCGAGGCGGCATCGGCCGATTCCTCGAACAATCGGCGCAGTGCCGACCGGGGCCCCAGCTCACCGGCCTCAGCGATGACCAACGACTCCTCACCGGCGGGGCGTCCGGCCCGCACCTTTAAGACCGTCGCAAACGCTTCCGCCGAACCGTCGGTGGCATTGCTCACCCGCACGACCCGACGGCCGCCGGTCAGCGCCAGCGCGGCTGCCTCGTCGACCAGAAGCGCGCAGTCGGCCGCCACGGCCGTGCCCTGCAAGTCGGCCGAGCGGAACGGATCACCGAAGTCCTTCCCCAGCACGGCCCGGGCCAGCGCCGTCACCCGCTCGCGCACCAGGCCATGGTCCGGCCCGTACACCAGCACACAGGAACGATCCGGCCGGCGCGCGAACCCGTCTGCGGCGCTGCTTGAGACCTTCATCGCGTCACCGCGAAGCGCGCGAGAAGTAGATCGACAGGCGCGTCTTGATTTCCTCCGCCACCACCCGCGCCGCACGCACTTCGGCGTCGCGTCCGGCGATGACATTCGCGAACTCGGACCGCACCACGTTGTAGGCGGCCGTCGCCCGCACCGTCCCATTGCTAAGCCGAGCCCGGGTCACCGCGTCAGTCAGCTCGTACTCGGCCGTCAAAGTCAGATTGAAGCGCGTGATCGTCGCGTCGCGCTCCATCGCGAGACCTTCCTTCTGTTCCTTCAGGTCAACGCGCAGCACGTAGCGCGGAGGCTTCGGCTCGCCCAACGGGGTGACCAGGTCCAGCAGCTCGTTGCGCACGATCTGCCCCAACCGGTCCTCGAGCTCCGGGATGCGAATGTCGCCAAGCTCGACGACGATGTCGGCCGCACGGCGATCGATACCGTACAGCGGTTGAAATCCGCACGCGGTCAAAAACATCGGGATGCTTCCGATCGCCGCCAGCAGCGCCCGCCGGTCCCAACGCAACGTCACACCACAATGTTGACGATGCGATCCTGCACCACAATCACCTTGCGGATCGGCTTGCCCTCGAGGGCCGTGCGAATGCGCTCCTGCGCCTCAGCTTCCTTCAGCGCCAGTGCGCGCACGGCGGCCTCGGCCATCCCCACCGACACCTCGATGGTGCCGCGCAGCTTGCCGTTCACCTGCACACCGATAGTGACCACGTCCTCGCGCGCCAACGCCTCGTCATGCTCCGGCCACGGCTCATCGACCACCAACGTCGCGTGCCCCAGGCGCCGCCAAGCTTCCTCCGCCAGGTGAGGCACCATGGGCGCGATCAGACGGGCCAGCGCCTCCAGCGCTTCGCGGCGCGCCCACAGCCAGTCCGCACCCTTGGCGGCACCGGTGTCCGGCGCCAACGCGTTGACGAATTCATAAAGCCGCGCCACCGCCACGTTGAAGCGGAAGCGCTCGACGTCGGCGCTGATCTTGGCCACCGTACGGTGCGTCACAGCGCGCAATGCGGTTGCGTCGCTGCCGAACGACTTCGGCGCGGGCGTGCGCGGCGTCGGCAGTTGATCGGCGCTTTCATCGAACAGGCGCCACAGCCGCTGGATGAACCGGAACGCGCCGGCGGCGCCGGCGTCGGTCCACTCCAGATCGCGTTCCGGCGGCGAATCCGACAGCATGAACCACCGCGCCGTATCGGCCCCGAATCGGTCGATGATGGCGCCGGGATCAACGACGTTCTTCAACGACTTCGACATCTTCTCGGAGCGACCGACGGTGACCGGCCGGCCGGTGTCCTTGTGCCGCGCGGTCCCGTCCTCGGCGACCACGGCGTCGGCCGGATAGATCCATTTGCCCTGGTCGTCCTTGAAGGTCTGGTGCCCGACCATGCCCTGGGTGAACAGGGCCGAGAACGGCTCATCCAATCCGACATGCCCGGTCGCCTGCAGGCCGCGGGTGAAGAAGCGCGCGTACAGCAGATGCAGCACGGCATGCTCGATGCCGCCGATGTACTGATCGACCGGCAACCAGGTATCGACCGCCTTGCGGTCCACCGGGACGTTGGCGCGCGGTGCGCAGAAGCGGGCGAAGTACCACGACGAATCGACGAACGTATCCAAGGTGTCGGTCTCGCGGCGCGCGGCCTTGCGGCAGCGCGGGCACGTCGTGTGCTTCCAGGTCGGATGGTTCTCCAGCGGGTTGCCGGACTCGTCGAAGCGCGCGTCATCCGGCAGGCGCACCGGCAATTCGGCTTCCGGTACGGGCACGATGCCGCAGCCGGCGCAGTGCACCACCGGAATCGGACAGCCCCAATAGCGCTGCCGCGACACACCCCAGTCGCGCAGCCGGTAGTTGATCTCGCGCTTGCCGATGCCGTCCCGCTCCAGGCGCTGCGCGACCTCAACCTTCGCCGCGGCGACGGTCAGGCCGTTGAGGAAATCCGAGTTGATCAGGACGCCATCCCCCGTCTCCGCCTCGGCGCCAATCTCGCCGTCGGCGGCGCCGCCCGCAGGAGCCACCACGCGGCGTACCGGCAATCCGTACTTGCGTGCGAAATCCAAGTCGCGCTGGTCGTGGGCCGGGCAGCCGAAAATGGCGCCCGTGCCGTACTCCATCAGCACGAAATTGGCGATGTACACCGGCACCGTTTCGCCAGCCTTGAGCGGGTGCTTGGCGCGCAGCTTGGTGTCGAAGCCCTTTTTTTCCGCGGCCTCAATTGCCTCCAGGCTGGTGCCCAAGCTGTGGCACTCGGCGATAAACGCGCGAGCGTTCGCGTCCCTTGCGGCAACGCCCGCGGCAACCGGATGGTCGGCGGAAACCGCAAGGAAGGCCGCCCCAAACAACGTGTCGGGCCGCGTGGTGTAGACCTCCAGGGGAGCCTTCTGGCCGACAATCTCCCATTGGACCCGGGCCCCTTCCGACCGGCCGATCCAATTCCGCTGCATGATGCGGACGCGCTCGGGCCAGCTCTCCAGACGGTCCAACGACTGCAGCAGGTCCTCGGCGAACCGCGTGATGGAAAAGAACCACTGTTCGAGCTCGCGCTTCTCGACCGGGGCGCCCGACCGCCAGCCCTTGCCCTCGATCACCTGCTCATTGGCAAGAACTGTCTGATCGATCGGATCCCAGTTCACCCGGGCCTTTTTGCGATAGGCCAGCCCGGCCTTCAGGAAGTCGAGGAACAGCTTCTGCTGATGCTGGTAGTAGCCCGGGTGACAAGTCGCAATCTCGCGCGACCAATCGATCGACAACCCCATGCGCTGGAGTTCGCCCCGCATCGTGGCGATGTTGGCCAGCGTCCAATCGCGGGGATGCACACCCTTGTCGCGGGCGGCATTCTCGGCCGGCAGCCCAAAGGCGTCCCAACCCATCGGGTGCAGGACGTTGAAGCCCTTGGCGCGCTTGTAGCGCGCCACCACGTCGCCCAGCGTGTAGTTGCGGACGTGGCCCATGTGGATGCGCCCCGATGGATAGGGAAACATCTCCAGGACGTAATACTTGGGCCGTGGACTATCGTCGCGGCACAGAAACGCGCCGCGCTCGGTCCACACCGCCTGCCATTTCTGTTCGGCGGCTGCCGGCTCGTAGCGACCCATCGCTTGCTCCCGCGGCTAGGGAGCCGCGGCGGCGTCCAGCCACATCTGCCGCGCACGCGTCAGAATGGCGTTCTCGAGTTCGGTGCCGGTGGCCGCATTGGTGCCTGCATCGCGCCACTCGGCGCCAGCTCGTTCCTGGCGGAAAACGGTCACTTTTACGCCGTCCGAGCGCAGCCGCTGGTCCTTGATCAGGACGTTGAGCTTGAAGCGCTCGGCGCCCGTGGTGGTGGGCGGCGCGTACCAGTCGGTGATGATGACGCCGCCAAACGGATCGGCGGACGCCAGCGGCATGAAGGCGATGGTGTCGAGCGTCGCGCGCCACAGGAACGCGTTGACGCCGATCTCGCCGCCGGTGCGCTGGCCCGTCTGCTGCCCAGTAGAGAACAAAGGAATGCCGTTCGGACCGAACATGCCTTGTGTCTGCTGCGCCGGCTCGGGCGGCGCCGGCTCGATCGCCCCGCATCCGGCCAAGGCCAGAGCCAGAGTCGCGACGACAAGAAACCCGCGCCGTCCCTCCAAACGCCCTTCCCTCGGGGCACAAAGGGCCGAACGGCTGGACGAGGTTGTGCTGGGCCGCGACTGAAATACTTGGGTCATGGCAAGAAAAACGCCGGTACGGGCAAAGAAAAACGTGGGGTCGAAGTATAGACGGGCGGCCCCATGGCGCCAAACCGCAAATGCGCGTTCCCGCGCCAGTGCGGTCGGAATCCCGCCCCATACCTTCGTCTTAACCATGTGCCTCGCAAGTCACACTGGGGAAAATTCGACACAGCCGTTGCCGCCAAAACCTTGACCATCGGCGGCCGGGGTGTCAGAAATTTTGCAGTTCTTTCGCGGATTCTCCGCCGAGAGGATAGCTGCTAAGCGGATTCCGTTCGTAACAGACAACTCTGAGGAGACGCGGGGATGAAGAAAGTACTTTTGGGGACCACGGCACTGCTCGCCGCCGGCATGTTTGCCGGTCCGGCGCTCGGCCAGGCCCGTACGGCGATGACGGCGACCAATTTCAATCTGTCGCTGGGCGGCTTCACCACGTTCAACGCGTGGTATCAGACGGCCTATCCGGGCACGAACACTGAAACGGGCACTGACAATCCGCGCAATCTCGCGTTCGGATTTGATGCCGAGCTCGAATTCCGCGGCGCCGCGACGCTGTCCAATGGCGTCAAGGTCGGCTGGGAAATCGAACTTGAGGCGGGTGGCACCGAGCCCAAGAACAACAAGTTCTGCTCGCTCGTCGCTCCGCTCAGCTCCACGGTTCGCTCGAACGCGAGCTGCGCCGACTACATCGACGACAACTTCATGTACCTCGACGGCCGCCTCGGCAAGGTGACCTTGGGTGGCGTCGGTGAGCCGGGCGGCTACGCAATCAGCGCCCCCCGCACCTACACGTCCGCCTCCGGCATCTCGCTGAACGACGATGCCGGTGACGCCCTTGCCGTCGCCGGGAGCAACCGCGCCAGCTTCACGAATACGGTCTCGGTCAACGCCGGCCGCAATCGCGTCATCTATGAGGCACCCGCGATGAACGGGTTCCGCCTGATGATAGCGTATGCCCCGGATCTAGCGCTGGAAAACACCATCGGCACGACGCAGAATGACGATGTCGGCGAAGCAAACAACGACATGCACATCCAAGGTGCATGGGCCGGATCGGTCGGCGGCAACCGCCTGCGCTTCTCGCTGGCGTACGGCACGTCGGCGGCGGAGAACAAGGATTCCACTGCGACCATGGTGAGCGCGAACACGCGTTGGCGTCTCGGCGCGGACTATCAGATCGGTGCCCTCACCCTCGGCGGCCACTACCGCAAGGCCCTCCGCAACGCAGTGTCGGTTCTCCAGGACGAAGACGTGAAGGTCTGGGGCATTGGCGCGACCTATACGATGGGCGTATGGGAGTTCGGCGCGGGCTACGAGAAGGCGACGACGGAACAGCTGGGTGATGCGGCGGTTGCCGCGGTTGCCGCGGTTGCCGCAACCCCGGGCAACGTCGGCACTCCGGCCGTCACCGCTGTTGCCGCCAATGCCGCTGGCACCGGCGAAGATACGGCCGTGCGCTGGGACGTCGGTGTGAACTACACCGGCCTCGGCTCCGGCAGGACGCTTCGCCTTGGCCTCCGCCAGCAGGATTGGAAAGACAACAACGTTGATCCGGACCACCAGTCCAAGGTTCGTTCGATCGACGCCGTCTACGATTGGACCGTCGGCCCGGGCGTCGCGTTCAGCGTCGGCTACACGAACTACCGCTACACCCACCACACCGGGCTTGACGCCACCGACACGCAAGCGACGCGTACCGCCCACGGCATCAACGTCCAGACTAAGTTCTCGTTCTAAAATAGTCCCGCTTTAGGGGGATGCTTGAGGGCGGACCGAAAGGTCCGCCCTCAATGTTTTTTCGGGCCGCGTTGCCGCGGCCAATATGTTTGTGGACCGTGTTGGCGGCCGCGTTACTCCGCGAGGCCGTCGAGGGCGGCGATGCCCGCGGCGCCGCAGCCAACCAGGGTCGCTGCATTCGCGGTGCTGATGCCGCCCAGCACGTAGACCGGCAATTCCGCCGCCGCGATCAGGCGCGCGGCGCCGGGGACACCCAGTGGCGTGGCATCCCGATGACTCGCAGTGATGAACACCGGCGACAAGATCGCTGCGTCGGCGCCAGCGGACTTAGCGGCCCGCAACGCTGCAGCAGAGTGCGCGGCGGCCGTAACCGTTCCGGTCCACGACCCACGCTGCCAGCCGGCAAGCATCCGCTCGGGCAGATGCACGCCGCTTGCCCCGACCGACCGGGCTAGGGCGACGTCGCCACCGACCCACAACACCAGGTCACGCGCGCGGCAGACATCACGCAGCGCACGCGCAATCGCCGCACGCTCTGGATGATCGTAGTGACGCAGCAGCACCGCAGCGCCGGCCGGCAACCGGCGCGACGCCGCCACCGGGTCGGTCAGCCGCGACTCATCCGTTACCAAGACAAGCGCCGGCAACGCAGAACCGTTTGCGGCGCGCGGGCTCCCGGCCGCGGCGCGCAACTGCGCTGCCATGCGGTGGAGCGCATCTACGTTCGCAGGCACCGGCGACTCCATCCGCCATCAAAGCCATGCAGCGGCAACACGCGCAAGCACCCGCGGTGGCACGCGGCGCGGCGCCTCTGCTAGGGTCGCGGAATGACAACCAACGGCGCCACCGTGGCGGCAAGCCTTGAATCGGTGCAGACACGCATCGCGCGAGCGGCGCGTGACGCAGGCCGTGAGCCTGCTGCGATCACGCTGGTCGCAGTTTCAAAAGCGCATGAAGTCGAAGCGATCGAATCCGCCCTGCGCGCCGGCCATCGTCATTTCGGCGAGAACCGGGTGCAAGAGGCGCACGGCAAATGGCCCGATCTGCGCGCCCGCCATCCGGGCGTCGTGCTGCACCTGATCGGACCGCTCCAGACCAACAAAGTCCGTGCAGCGCTGGCATTGTTCGACATCATCGAAACGCTCGACCGCCCCAAGCTGGCGCACGCACTGGCCGCGGAAATGACGGCGAGTGGCCGCCGCGTGCCGTGCCTGGTCGAGGTCAACGTCGGCGAAGAAACGCAGAAGGCGGGCATCTTGCCCGCGGATCTGCCGCAATTTCTTACGCTGTGTCAGGGCGAACTCGACCTTCCGGTGGTCGGCCTCATGTGCATTCCGCCGCACGACGATCCGCCGGCGCCGCACTTTGCTCTGCTGGCCAAGCTTGCGGCACGCCATCGCCTCGCCGAAGTGAGCATGGGAATGAGCGGCGATTTCGAAGATGCGGTCGCGCTCGGCGCGACCAGCGTGCGCGTTGGCTCGGCAATTTTCGGCCCACGAACGGCGCCTTAGAGCGCCGCGCGTCGAGTCTAACGCGGCGTGGCGAACAGGCGGCGCAGTTCCTCGCCCGCGGCGGCTGCTTCAACCAGTCGTTCATCGCGGCGCGCCGCGGCGGGCGGCGCAAGTTCCGTGACGGCAACGGCCGAGACCGGCAACGCCGGCATCGCCGCGAACGACGCCGTCACAACGCTCCCGGCCGGAGCGATCGCTACCGGGGCCTCTGTCGCTGGCATCGGCTGGCCAGTCGCTGCGCCGGCGCGCGGTGGCAAACCGACCGACCGCAGCAGAATTGCTACTTGATCCTCGGGCATATTCGCCGCGGCGCGTTGCCACGCCGGCATCTGCGGTGCGACCGGTACCGCGCCCAATGTGTTGGTAAGGCGTGCAAACTGCTGCTCGGTCAGCCCTCGATCTGCGGCGGGAGCGGCCGGTGTCTCGGCGCGCGCAAGGAGCGTGCCGCCGAGTGATTGCGCCGGAATGTCTCGCTCGCGCCCGCTGAACATGGCCACAGCCGCCTCACCGGCGTCTCGTCCAGCGATCCCTTGCAGCGTGGCATCGGCAACACTCAGCGCAAAGCCGACGGCGCCACCGAACAAGGTGCCGCCGAGAATCTTCGCGGCCGGCGCGATGGTGTCGCCGGACAGGGCGCGATAGGCCCAGGAGAGGACCGGAACGTGCTGCAGCGGATTGACGATGTCGACCAGGTCGCCGAACGTGAATCCGTCGTCGCCCCACGCGGCCTTGGCGGCCGGCGATGCGTCGCGTGTCGTATCGGGTGCAGCGGTCGCGGCGGGCAACGGTCCGAGCATGCGCCTACCCAAGCAAGCCGCACGCCACCTCCGGTGCCGCAATTCCGCCATTGCGTTCGCGCCGGACTGGCGCCGCTAGGAACTTCCTGCCGGGCGCGCCGCACGCGGGTTTGTGACTGACAAAACCGGCGGTGCTTTGTTGTGTGCAGTGGCGGACTTGTGCATGCTTCGCCCGCCTTTCAGAAACCCTTTGCCGGACCCCTCCCCTCGATGGCTACCGCCAAGACGGTCTTGCTCGTGGACGACGACAATGCCTTGCGCGACGCATTGCATGAGCAACTCGACTTGGACGAGGAGTTCGAGACGACCGAGGCGGAGAACGGCGCGCGCGCCCTGGAACTCGCCAAGACGCGACATTTCGACGCGATCTTGCTGGACGTCGCCCTCCCGGACCTCGACGGCCGCGAGGTCTGCCGGCTGTTGCGGCGGTCCGGCGTCAAGTCGCCGATCATCATGTTGACGGCCCAGGACGGCGATGCGGACACAATCCTCGGCCTCGAGTCGGGTGCCAACGACTACATCACCAAGCCATTTCGTCTGGGCGTACTGGTCGCACGCCTGCGGGCGCACATGCGCCAGCACGAACAGAGCGAAGATGCGATATTTGCGATCGGTCGGTACTCGTTCCGACCGGCCGCCAAGCTGCTGATTGACGCGGAAACAGGCGGCAAAGTGCGCCTGACCGAGAAAGAGACGGCGATCCTGAAGTACCTGTACCGGGCCGGCGCCCGAGTGGTGAACCGGGACACGCTGCTGTCGGAGGTGTGGGGCTACAACTCTGGGGTCACGACCCACACCCTGGAAACCCATGTCTACCGGCTGCGTCAAAAAATGGAGCGCGATCCGTCGGTTGCGGTTATCCTCGTGACTGAGCCGGGGGGGTACCGGCTCATCCCATAGGGGTTCACTGCCTGGCTGCGGATCGGACGGGATCCGGCGGGAATCCGCCAGGAAAGCGACTTCCGGACTAGCAGGGACTTCGGCAGAATGCCCTCAATCGGGGGATTCTAGGCAGGGGGCGCGTTTAGGTGGCCGAGAGCGAGGACTTCTATGTCCGCTTCTGGGGAGTGCGCGGCAGCATCGCGACCCCAGGGCCGCGCACGTCGCGCTATGGCGGCAACACGTCGTCGCTCGAGGTCCGCTGCGGCAAGCACATGTTGCTGTTCGACGCCGGCACCGGGGTGCGCTATCTCGGCAACGACCTGCTGAAGAGTGGGCCGGTCGATACCGACCTGTTCCTCACCCACACGCATTTCGATCACGTCTGCGGCCTGCCGTTCTTCGTGCCGCTGTTCATCAAGACCAGCCAGATCCGCATCTGGGCCGGCCATTTGAAGGCGCGCGATATGACGGTGAAGTACGTCATCTCCGAGATGATGTTCTCGCCGCTGTTCCCGGTGCCGCCGGAAATCTTCACCGCCAACATTACGTACCTCGACTTCGAAGCCGGTGAAGTTCTGGAGCCGCGCCCCGGTGTCAAGTTGCGCACGACGCGACTCAATCATCCGGATCGCGCCACCGGCTATCGCATCGAATTCAACGGCAAGTCGATCTGCTATCTCACCGACACGCAGCACGTCATCGGCAAGCCGGACCAGAACATCTTGGCGCTAATCAAAGGCGCGGACCTGGTGATTTACGACTCGACGTACACCGAGGCCGAGTTCCCCAAGCGCGCCGACTGGGGTCATTCGACGTGGGAAGAAGGCGTACGCTTGTGCGAGGCCGCGGGCGCCAAGACCTTCGTCGTGTTTCACCACGATCCCGACCACGACGACGACTTCATGGACGGCATCGCCAAGGCGGTGACGGAAAAGCGCCCGGGCTCGATCGTGGCCAAAGAAGGCCTGGTTCTGCGGCCGTAGACCGCGGTCTGCCGCGCCCTTGCGGGCGCGTCGCCAACCCCGCTATACAGCCGGTGTTCGCGTGACTGGCGACATCGGATGGACACACCATCGGGAAGCACGGGCAGTGTCGGCCGTTCGCCTGGGCATCGGGATTTCGATCCCGATCTAACGCTTCTCCGCCGGAAGCTGTCCCACAAGGCCGTCATGAACAATCATCCCATCCGCCGTGCGCTGGTTTCGGTTTCCGACAAGACCGGGCTGGTCGAATTTGCGCGCGTTCTTGCCAAGCACAAGGTCGAAGTCCTCTCCACCGGCGGGACGGCCAAGGCGATCGCGGCCGCGGGTCTCCCGGTGCGCGAGGTGTCGGACTTCACCGGCTTCCCGGAAATGCTCGGCGGGCGCGTGAAGACGCTGCATCCGAAGGTGCACGGCGGCATCCTTGGCCTGCGCGATGAGCCCGAGCATGTGCACGCCATGCAGAAGCACGGGATCGCGCCAATCGATCTGGTGGTGGTGAACCTCTATCCGTTCGAGCAGACCGTCGCAGCGGGCGCTCCCTTCGCCGAATGCATCGAGCAGATCGACATCGGCGGCCCGGCGATGATTCGTTCGTCCGCGAAGAATCACGCCTACGTCACGGTCGTTGTCGATGCCGCGGACTTGGCCGAGGTCGCACGCGAGATGGACGCCAACGCCGGCGCCACTTCGCCCGACCTGCGCCGCCGGCTGGCCGCCAAGGCGTTCGCCCGCACGGCGGCCTACGACGCCGCGATCGCCGCTTGGTTCGCCCAGCAGCAGGCGCCCGGCACCCCTGGCGATTCTCTGCCCGAGCGCATCGTCATGGTTGGCCAGCGCACACTGTCGTTGCGCTATGGCGAGAACCCGCACCAGATCGGCGCGCTGTATCGCAGCGCCGATCCGCGCCCCGGCGTCGCCAGCGCCCGCCAGGTGCAGGGCAAGGAGTTGTCCTACAACAATCTCGGCGACGCCGACGCGGCCATCGAGCTGGCGGCCGAGTTCGACGGCCCGGCGGTGGCGATCATCAAGCACGCCAATCCGTGCGGCGTCGCCATCGGCGATACCCTCACGGACGCCTATCGCCGTGCGCTGGCCTGCGACCCGGTCAGCGCGTTCGGCGGCATTGTCGCCGCCAATCGTCCGCTCGACGGCGCCGCCGCAGCCGAGATCGTCAAGATATTCACCGAGGTGGTGATCGCGCCCGACGCCGACGCGGCGGCCCTCGCGACGTTTGCGAGCAAGAAGAATCTCCGCCTGCTGCTCATCGGCCACATGCCCGATGCGCGCACGCTCGGGCTGACGGTGCGCTCCCTTGCGGGGGGACTGCTGGTGCAGACACGCGACGCCGCGATGGTTGAGGCCGCGGCGCTCAAGGTCGTGACGAAGCGTGCGCCGACCGACGCCGAATTGCGCGATCTTCTGTTCGGCATGCGCGTGTGCAAGCACGTCAAGTCGAACGCAATCGTGTTCGCCAAGAACGGCGCCACCACCGCTATCGGCGCCGGACAGATGAGCCGCCTCGACTCCGTGCGCATCGCCCGCGCCAAGGCCGATGATGCTGCGAAGGCGGCCGGCGTGGCGAAATCCGATACGATCGGCTCGGTGGTCGCCAGCGATGCATTCTTCCCGTTCGCCGACGGACTGATTGCCGCCGCTGAGGCGGGCGCGACGGCGATCATGCAGCCGGGCGGCTCCATGCGCGACGACGAAGTCATCCGGGCCGCCGACGAGCGCGGCCTCGCCATGGTGTTCTCCGGCATCCGGCACTTCCGCCACTAGCGATGACGACGCGGCCTCCCGCAGGCGCGGCGCAACCGCAGCAGCGCGAGCTGGCAGAGGCGTCGGCGTTGCACCAGCGCGGACAGCTCGACCAGGCGGCGCTCGCCTATCGTCAGGTGCTGCGCGCCGATCCCCGCAACTTCGATGCGCTGCATCTGCTCGGCGTGCTCGAAGGCCAGCGCGGCCGGGCGCCGGAGGCCGCCGATATCCTTGGCAAGGCGGTGCGCGCCAGGCCTGGGGATGCCACCGCGCTGATGAACTACGGCAACGCGCTACTGGAGGTGGGCCGTCTCGACGACGCGCTGGCGGCCTACGATGGGTCGCTCCGCGTCAATCCTGGCAACGCGCAGGCGCACTACAACCGCGGCGTCGCGCTGGCCGACCTGCAGCGACCCCAGGAAGCGTTGGACGCCTACACGCGAGTCGCGGCACTGCGCCCCGACCATGCCGAGGCCCACTACGGCCGCGGCAACGCGCTTTCGTCTTTGCTGCGTACCAATGAGGCGATTGCCGCGTTCGACCGTGCCATCGCGCTGCAACCTGATCGCGCCGACTTCTATCTCAACAAGGCGTTCACCAACCTGCTGGCGGGCGACTTTGCCACGGCCTGGCCGCTGTACGAGTGGCGGTGGAAGACGGCGGCGGTCGCGCCGTTGTGGCGGACGTTTGCACAACCGTTGTGGCGCGGCGACACGCCGCTGGCGGGCAAGACCATTCTGCTGCACGCCGAGCAAGGCTTCGGCGACACTCTGCACTTCTGCCGCTACGCACCCTTGGTGGCGAAGCATGGTGCCAGCGTCGTGCTCGAGGTGCAGCCGTCGTTGGCGCCGCTGCTACGCTGCTTGAAAGGCGTCGATCGCGTCGTCGCGCGCGGCGAGGCGTTGCCGCCGTTCGACGTGCACTGCCCGATTCTCAGCCTGCCGCTGGCGTTCAAGACGACCCTAGAGAGCATTCCCGCCGCGGTGCCGTACCTGGCTGCCGAGGCGGCGGCGAGTGCGCGCTGGCAGCTGACCCTCGGCCGCCGCGTGCGCCCGCGCGTCGGCGTGGCGTGGTCCGGCAGCGGCGGATTGGAGTATGACCAGCGCTCGTTGACCTTCGCGAAGTTCGCGACGGCACTGCCGGACGGAGCCGACTACATCTGCCTGCAAAAGGACGTGCGCCCCGCGGACGCAGAGGCGCTCACCATGCGTCCGGACGTGCGCGTGGTTACCGGCCAGCTTGCCGATTTCGCCGATACGGCGGCGCTTGCCGCGCAGATGGACCTGGTTGTTTCGGTGGACACGTCGGTGGCGCATCTCGCGGGCGCGCTCGGCAAGCCCCTATGGCTGGTCCTTGGCTACGATCCGACGTGGCGCTGGTTGCTTGGCCGCTCCGACAGCCCGTGGTATCCGACGGCGCAGCTGTACAGGCAGCCGGCTATGGGCGATTGGTCCTCGCCGCTGCAGGCAGTGCGGGCTGCAGTTGCCCAGCGCTTCGATTTTGTCGGATGACCTTCGACGACGTGCTGGCGCCGGTCGCCGATTTGCCGGGGATCGAAGAAGCGACGTCGTACGGCACGCGCGCCGTCAAAGTGAGGGGCAAGCTTGTCGCGCGCCTCAAAGTGGACGACGACACGCTGGCGATCCTCGGAGTGCCGCTCGACGAGCTGCTCCGGCGTTGGCGCGAAGTCGCGCCGCGCAAGTTCGTGCAGATGTTCGAGGACCGCTAGCGGCGCGGCGGCTCGCGTACCGTCCACAGCACGGCGCCGCCGACCGCAAAGAACAGCAACAGCACCGACAGGCCCCAACGCTGGCTTCCGGTCGCGGCGGTCACCGTCGCCACCGCGGCTGGTCCGAGGAATGCTGTGGCCTTGCCCGACAAGGCGAACAGGCCGAAGAACTCGGTGCTGTGACCGGGCGGCGCGAGTCGCGCCATCATCGAACGCCCGGCGGCCTGCACCGGGCCGACGAACAATCCCAGCGCCGAGCCGAAAATCCAGAACCACGTCGCGCTCGGCGCGGCGACCGCGCCGGCGGCGGTAACGAACAGTCCGACCATCGCGATCAGAATCGTGCGCTTGGGACCGGCGCGATCATCGACCCAGCCGAACGCCGCCGCGCCCAGGCCGCCGGTGAGGTTCAGGACGATGCCGAACATCAGCACCTGGGTCTGGCTCAGGCCGAACGCGCCGGCTGCGAAAATGCCGCCGACGACAAATACGGTCACCAGCCCGTCCATGGTGATCATGTTGGCGATCAGGAACCGCGCCGTGTTGCGGTGGGCGCGCATCAGCGCAAGAGTCCCGCGCAACTGGCGCAGGCCGGCGCCGAAGTTCTGCAGCAGGTTGCCACCCGTCGCCGGGCGGTCCGGCGTGAACAGGAACAGCGGCGCGGTAAATACGATCAGCCACAACGCGGCGAGCGGTGCGACGGCGCGGATGTGTTCGAACGCCAGCTTGTCGAGGCCGAACAGCGGGCGGTCGGCCTGCACGAACGCCAGCAACGCCACCACCATCGAGACGATGCCGCCGGCGTAGCCCAGTCCCCACGCCCATCCCGACCAGCGTCCGATGCGCGACGGCGGGACCAGGTCGGGCAACATGGCGTTGGCGAACACGACGCCGAATTCGATGCCGAGATTGCCGATGGCGTACCAGACCATCACCCAGACAATGAACGCGGGGTTGGGCTCGCTCGACCACAGCAGCGCGGTGCCGACGGCGGCCACAGCGGTGAATCCGAACAGCCACGGCTTGCGGCGACCGCCGGCGTCGGTGACCGCACCCAGGACGGGCGCCAGAATGGCGACGGCCAACCCGCTGGCGCTTGCCGCCCAGCCCCACAGCTGCTGGCCGCGCAGCGGGTCGCCCACCACGGCCAGGGCGAAGTACGTCGAGAATACGAAGGTGACGATCAGCGTCGCGTAGGCAGAATTGGCCCAATCGAATAGCGCCCAGGCGATGCGCGCGCGCGTTGAAACAATGCGTAGGTCCATCGTGGTCATGCCGACACCCGTGTCCAAACGTGCGTTTCACTCATCCACGGCAGCCAGCCGAGCCATGGCTGCCAGCGATACAGACGCACGACCAGCGTATTGGGACCGCGCAGGGTTGCACTGGCACGGAATTCCCTTCCCTCGGACGGCGAGTACACGATGCCATCGACCCACCGATCCGGACCATCCGGCAACATGCCTGACACGACCGGCAGCCCCAGCAGCGTACGGGTGCGCAGGGCGGGATCCTCGTTCACCGCGTCGCGCCGCACGCGCCCCGCCTCGTCGAACGGAACACGCAGCCAGACGATGCGCCCGCACAACGTGCCCTGACAGTCGAACGTGTCGATGCGGGCCTCACCGTCTTGAGTTAGCCACTGGCCCGCAGCGGCCATCTGCGCGGTGGCCGGCAGCGGCAGAGCAAAGGCCAGGACAAGGACGGCGAGCAGGACCCGCAGTCGAATCCTCGCGTCGGGTGGCGCGGCGCGGCAATCGCTCCGCATGCCATCCCTCTCGAAGGTGGCGAAGGCGGGCCGGACCACGATGGCCGAGGCACGCGTCGCCGTTGCGGACCGAAAGCATGCACTCCTGCCTTCGGCTAGACAAGCGCAGGCCCTTGACCGCCGCGTCCGCCGTGCGACACTCGCCGCCCTTCCGGAACATCCCGCCGTGCGGAGCAGGCAATCAAATGCGAACTTGGGCAATCTCCGTCGTCTCGGGCGCACTCACCCTGCTCGCGGGCAGTGCCGCCGCGCAAGCGCCGCTGCCGCTGTGGGAGCTGGGAGTCGTAGTCGGTACCGGCTACGTGCCGGACTATCCGGCGGCCGACGAGTATTCGGGGCGCGTGTTGCCGCTGCCGTACTTCGTCTATCGCGGCAGCGTGTTCCGTTCCGAAGAATCCGGAATGCTACGCGGCCGCATCATCAACAGGGAACGCATCGAGCTCGACATCAGCGTCGCGGGTGCGCTCGACGTGAAGTCCAAGGACAACATCGCGCGTTCCGGCATGCCGGATCTCGATTGGATGGGACAGATCGGACCGCGGCTGCAGATCACCCTGGCGCGCGCGGCCAAGGACGCGCACATCGATTTGGAGATTCCGGCTCGCGCCGTCCTCTCGACCGATTTTTTGCATCTCCACCACATCGGCTACATGAGCGTGCCAGAGCTCGCCTACCAGAACGAAAATTTCCTGGGGCGCGGCAACCGCATCAAGCTTGCGCTTGGCGCGACGTTTGCCGACCGCGAGTTCCAGGACGTCATCTACGGTGTGCCGGCCGAGTTCGCGACGGCTACGCGACCGGAATACACGGCGCGCGGCGGCTACATGGGCAGCATGATTTCGTTCGGTTGGATCGCGCCGGTGACGCCGACCTTGCGTGTCGTCGGACAGGTACGCGGCGACTACCTCGGCGGCGCGGCGAACGAGAGCAGCCCGTTGTTCCGCAGCAAGACGACCGGCTCATTGTTGGTGGGCGCAATCTGGTCGTTCGCGCGGTCGCGCGGCACCGTGACGGAATAAAGCACCGTCCAGCGCAAATAGAAAAGGCCCGGGAAAGTGACTTCCCGGGCCTTTTGTTTTTCGCTCCGCTCAGCCGATGACGGCGGCGATCTGCGACAACACAAGCAGGAACATGCCGGCAAACGCCACGGTCATGGCGGCGCCCGCGGCGGCGCGGGCGGCGTCGGCAAGGTTGATTTCGCGGTCGCCGGTAAGGGTGCGTACGGTCATGGCTTCATTCTCCTGACAGCGCCGCAAGCCGCGTCCCGAAGGATGCACGGTGGGCCTGCATTTGCTGGTTGAGTTCACGGGGCGACGGCGTCGGCCGGCGCGTCCCTTGGGCTGTACATAGTGCGTCGCGAGGCATCCCAAAAGGCTATTTCAGCAATAGCCTCCGCCTATGACCCCTGGATGAACGTTGCGTTTCAAGCCAATGAAATCGTTGGCGAAACATGTGCGCGCGTTTTCCCCAAACGAAGCAAGATCGTTGCTGAGCAGTGGTGCAGATGCGGCCATTGGTTGCGCACACCCGTGCGTCGATCTGCCGCGTCCGAGTTGCCTCGGTTGCCTTCACCGGTTGTTTACGCTGGCGCGGCTAAGGTCTGGTTGTCGGCTCGTACTCGTTTCCTCGCGCCTCGGGCGCGACGAACTGGCCGGCATCGGGTGCGACGCGTTGGGCAACAGGCTCGCGGATTCGCGGGCGGCGCGGTGCTCTCCGACTGTGGAGAAACGACCATGACCAGCCAGACTCTGCGCACGATCCAATCAGTGTTCTACGGCTCCTTGCCGATGCGGCAGCGCACGCCGCGCCGAGCGATGCTGCGCATGATGCGCGCCACCGGTGGCGGCCTGGTGCTCGCCAGCGCATTCTCGCTCGCGCTGGCACTCAGCCTTGTGGGCGCCTTGATCCTCGGCGGGGTCCTTAGCCTCGGCTGAACGCGACGCGCGGCCTTGTTGGCCAAAGGCGGCTTGGCACTTGGTATGGGGGCCGGTACTGTCCGGCCTCACCCGACCCCGACCGAGTTCGGATGGCCAATCCCAACACACCCGTTTCCGAAGGCGCCTACGGCTCCGCCGGCGTCCACATCGGTGCCACTGAAACCGCCCTCGAAGGCCTGACCGCGCGCCTGCGCCGGACGTGGCCCAAGGGTCCGGGCTTCGGCAGCGTCGCGCTCGACTTCGGCTTCTACGCCAATGTCGTAGACATCGGCGGTGGCCAGGGTCTGGCGATCAGCACCGACGGCGTCGGGTCGAAAACCCTGATCGCCGAGATGCTCGG
Organism: Rhizobium sp. Q54; assembly: GCA_945889645.1. Classification (GTDB taxonomy): domain Bacteria; phylum Pseudomonadota; class Alphaproteobacteria; order UBA2966; family CAIVPW01; genus CAIVPW01. The sequence goes on along the minus strand of CAMDCA010000005.1, from coordinate 5,884 downwards.
CAAGTACGACACCATCGGCATCGACTGCGTCGCGATGAACGTCAACGACGTCATTTGCGTCGGGGCGCGCCCCATCACGCTGGTCGACTACATCGCCGTCGAGCGCGTCGATCCCGCGGTGATGCGCGCCATCGCCGAAGGCCTGGCGATTGGCGCCGAGCGCGCCGGAGTGTCGATCACCGGTGGCGAGATCGCCGAATTGCCCGACGGCATCAAAGGGCACGCGCCCAAGTCCGGCTTCGACTTGGCTGCTACGGCCGCCGGCCTGGTGCGCCTCGATCGCATCGTCGTCGGCCGTGACTGCAAGCCGGGCGACGCGGTGGTGGGAATCGAGTCGAGCGGCATCCACTCGAACGGCCTGACGCTGGCGCGCAAAGTCCTGCTGAACAAGCTGAAGGTCACCGACCGCTTGCCCGAGGCTGGTCGCAGCGTCGGCGAAGAGCTGCTCGAGCCGACCCACATCTACGTCGCCGAGGCGATGGAGATGCTAGAGAAGATCCCCTCGGTGAAGGCGCTGGCCCATATCACCGGCGACGGCTTCATGAACCTAGTCCGGGTGCCGGCCAAGGTCGGATTCCTGCTCGATGCCCTGCCGGCGCCAAAGCCGGTCTTCAGCACCATCGCCGCCCGCGGCGCGGTGGATGCCGTGGACATGTATTCGGTCTTCAACATGGGAATCGGCCTGTGCGTCGTGGTCGGGGCCGCCGACGCCGATCAAGTGCTCGCTATCGCCGCCAAGCACGGCAAGAAGGCGGCCCGAATCGGCTCGGTTACGGCCGAATCCGGGCTTGTCCGCATTCCTAAGAACGCTGTATCTGGCACCGATCTAGTCGGCGAAGGGCGCTTTTTCCGCCCGGCCTAAGCCAGGATTTCCGCCCTCCTCAGGCCTCTACGGCTTGCCAGAAGGCGCTTTCGTCCCATATAAGCCTCTCACGCCACAGGGATTTTCGTCCGGCCAGGACGGCTCACGTTACGGGAACGTGACCGCGTGGGCTGGGCTTTGCCGTAATGCGCCTACCCAGGATATGAGTCATGGCCGCTATTCGTAACATCGCCATCATCGCCCACGTCGACCACGGCAAGACCACGCTGGTCGACGCGTTGCTCAAGCAGAGCGGCACCTTCCGCGCCAACGAGAAGGTCGAAGAGTGCGCGATGGACTCGAACGAGCTGGAACGAGAGCGCGGCATCACCATCCTGGCCAAGTGCACCTCCATCGTCTGGAAGGACACCCGCATCAACATCGTCGATACGCCGGGCCACGCTGATTTCGGCGGTGAGGTCGAGCGCATCCTGTCGATGGTGGACGGCGTGCTCGTGCTGGTCGACGCTGCCGAAGGCGTGCTGCCGCAGACCAAGTTCGTCACCGGCAAGGCGCTGCGCCTCGGCCTGAAGCCGATCGTGCTGGTCAACAAGATCGACCGTCCTGACGCTCGCCCCGACGAAGTGCTGACCGAGATCTTCGATCTCTTTGTCGCGCTCGGTGCCACCGATGAGCAACTCGACTTCCCGACGCTGTATGCCTCCGGCCGCCAGGGTTGGGCGAACTTCTCGCTCGAAGGCGAGCGCAAGGACCTCAGCCCGCTGTACGACCTCGTGCTGCGTCACGTACCGGCGCCGACCATCGAGACCCGTGACCAGTTCCGCATGCTGGTGACGACGCTCGAATACGACTCGTTCTTGGGCCGCGTTCTCACCGGCCGCATCCTGTCGGGCAGCGTGAAGCCCAACACCATCCTCAAGGCGATCGGCCAGGGCGGCGCAGAGATCGAGCAGGCGCGCATCACCAAGCTGCTGGCGTTCCGCGGCCTGGAGCGCACCGGCATTCAGGTTGCCGAGGCGGGCGACATCATCGCCGTGTCCGGGTTCAAGACCGCCACGGTGGCCGACACCCTCGGCGATCTGACGGTGACCGAGGCGATCCACGCCGATCCGGTCGATCCACCGACCCTTGCGGTCACCTTCTCGGTGAACGATTCGCCGCTCGCCGGCATGGAAGGCGACAAGGTTCAAAGCCGCGTCATTCGCGCTCGCCTGATGCGCGAATCGGAAGGCAACGTTGCCATCCGCATCCGCGAGAACGACGATGCCGAGTCCTACGAGGTCGCCGGCCGCGGCGAGTTGCAGCTCGGTGTGCTGATCGAGACCATGCGCCGCGAGGGCTACGAGCTGTCGGTCAGCCGCCCGCGCGTGCTGTTCAAGAATGACCCGACCACCGGCCAGCGCCTGGAGCCGATCGAGGAAGTCGTCATCGATGTCGATGAGGCCTACCAGGGCGCCGTGGTCGAAAAGCTGTCCCAGCGCCGCGCCGAGATGCAGGAGATGCGTCCCGCCGGCGCCGGCAAGACTCGTCTTGTGTTCCACGCCCCGACGCGCGGCTTGATCGGCTATCACGGCGAGTTCCTCACCGATACGCGCGGTACCGGCGTGATGAACCGCATCTTCCACGCCTACGGTGCGCACCGTGGCCCCATCTCGGGCCGCCGCTACGGCGTGCTGATCTCCAACGCCCAGGGCTCGGCGGTCGCCTACGCCATGTTCAATCTCGAAGCGCGCGGCCCGATGTTCATCGACCCGGGCATGGCGGTGTACGAGGGCATGATCATCGGCGAGCACACGCGCGACAATGACCTTGAAGTGAACGTGCTCAAGGGTAAGCAGCTCACCAACATCCGCACCCACACCCACGACGAGAACATTCGTCTGACGCCGCCGCGCAAGATGACGCTTGAGCAGGCGATCACGTACGTTGAGGAAGACGAGTTGGTCGAGGTGACGCCGAAGTCCATTCGCCTGCGCAAGCGCTACCTCGACGCCACAACGCGCAAGCGCTTCAAGCGCCAGACCGAGGCGGCCGAGGCGTAGACCGCGCTCGCACAACGGACACGAAAAAAGCGGGGGGCACCGTCACGGTGCTCCCCGCTTTCGTTTGTGCGGCCGGTGGGACGCGTCAGATGTGGTACGTCTCGCCTTCGGCGGGCGCGATGACGCGTGTCGGCGACGACTGTTCCTGCAGGCGCTTCTCGGCTTGGCTGAGCTTGGCGTCGATGTCTTCGTCGCTCTGGTCGGGATCGTGGTGGAACAGGTGCAGGGCTTTCACCCGCGCCTTGGAGGCAAGGTCGGCGACCTCGATCACCGATGAATGTCCCCAGCCCTGCTTTTTCTTGTACTCCTCGTCGGAGTAGCAGGTGTCGGTGACCAGCACTTCGGTGCCGTCGAGGAACGCCGCCAGCTCGTCGCGATAGCGCCCGTCGTAGTGCGGATGTCCCTTTGGGTACAACTCGTGGTCGGTGACGTAGCTGAACGAGCGCCCGCCGTATTCGACGCGATAGCCGAGGCAGCGGCCGGGATGATTCAGAAGCTTGGTCCGCACCGTCACGCCCTCGACGGTGATCTCGCCTTCGCTGAGATCGCGGAAGTAGACGCGGGCACCGAACTCGCGAATCGTTACCGGGAAGTAGATGCCGTCCATCTGGTCCGACACCAGCTTGCGCACGTCGATGTCGCCGTGCGGCGCGCCGAGGATCTCGAACTCGTTGCCGGGCACGTACAGCGGCGCGAAGAACGGCAGCGCGTTGATGTGATCCCAGTGCGGGTGCGAGATGAAGATGTGCGCCATCATGCGCGGCTTGCCTTCCGCCATGATGCGGTCGGACAGCGCCTTGATGCCGGTGCCGGCGTCGAAGATGAAGAACGCACCGGAGGGGAACGTTAGCGAGATGCACGAGGTGTTGCCGCCGTAGCGCCGCGAGCGCGGCCCCGGCACCGGCAGCGTGCCGCGCACGCCCCAATACGTCAGGTCCAACGTGTCGCGGATCAGGCGCTCCGCCTCGCGCAGCAGCGACTCGACGTTCACCGGTTTGACTAGATACCCGTCGGCGCCGAGCTCGCGCGAACGGCGGCGGTCATAGTCGTACGCTTTCATCGACAGCACGATGATCTTGGTGCGCGCGAGCTCCGGCCGGGCGCGAATGGCAGTGCAGACTTCGTAGCCGTCGACGTTCGGCATCATCAGGTCGAGCAGCACGCAGTCGGGCTTGGTCGCGGCAACACGCTCGACCGCCCCGCTGGCGGCGTTCATGATCTCGGCCGTATGGCCCGCCCCGCGCAAAACGGCCGCCGCCGCCGCAGCGGCGATGGGGTCGTCGTCCACCACCAAGAAGCGGTAGGATGCCTTGCCTCGGCTACCTATGGTCATCCTTTGCGCCCCTTGATCCACACGTTGCCAAATGGCTCGCGCCGCCCCCTCTGATAACCCGTCGCCCGAACCATATGAAGGGGTTACCGCATCTGTAGGCCGTAAACACCCGGTCCTGCGGCAAAATTTCGGCTCGGCCCTGGTCCTGGTGGCCGGGGTCGCGTTGGCGGCCCTCCTGTTCATCAGCGTGGGGCGCTACTTCAGCTATGCCCAGACCCAGCGCGTCGATCTGCCGGCGCAAAACATAGCCGTCCAGGTCACCGAGGTTCTCACAGGCTACAGCGACGAGCTACAGGCCCTGGCGGCGTTATACAGTTCGTCTCCGTTCATTACGCGGCGCGACTTCTCGTCGTTCATCCAGCGCCTGTCGCTGCTCTATCCCCATGCCTACAGCCTGACTTGGGCGCCGCGGGTCACCGCTCAGGGTCGCGAAGCCTTCATGGCGCGGGCTCGGGCGGACGGTTTCCCCGACTTCGAGATCACTGCGCGCGGGCCGGACGACACGCTGCAGCCCGCGCCGTTCCGCGACGTCTACTTCCCGACCTATTACATCGAACCGATGGCCGGCAACGATCAGGCGATTGGCTTCGATCAGCTCTCCGAGCCGGTCCGCGCCGCTGCCCTGAACGCCGCCCTCGACGGCCAGCTGTTGGCAGTCACTGGGCGGGTGCGGCTGCTCGCGGGCTTCTACGGCGTCATCGGCTACCTGCCGGTGAGAACGTCCACGGCCGGCTTCGGCGAAGAGGCCGATGACCAGCGCATCAACGGCGTGGTGGCCGGCCTCCTCAATGTCGGCAGCGTCATCGACACCGTGATGCGGGAGTTCCGTACCACCGTTCCCCTCGACGTCTACCTATACGACCTCGACGGGACGCCGGGGGAACGCCTGCTGCATTTCCGCCCCGCGGTGGAGCGCACCACGACAATCGCACCGCTGCGCGAAGACTTGAATCAGGACGATGCTGTGGTCGTGCCCATCTCGATCGGCGGCCGCACCTGGGCGCTGGCGATGCGGCCGATCGCTCCGGTGCTCAACCGGTACGAGACGCTCGGTCCCTACGGCGCCGCGCTGACCGCGATGCTGCTGGCGGCGCTGTTGGCCAGCATCGTCGCGGCGTCGGGCTCGCGCGCCTTCGAGGTCGAGAGGAAGGTGCGCGACCGTACCCGCGAATTGCGCGAGAGCGAGGACCAGATACGGCTGCTAGCCAACTCGCTTCCGGCGATGATCATGTATGTGGACGCGAGTCGCCGATTCCGCTTCGTCAACCAGGCGACGGAAAAGTGGCTGGCCAGCGATCGCAACTTGCTGATCGGCAAGGCGATGGAGGAAGCGCTCGGCGCCGACCTGTATAAATTCCAGCGCCAGCCGATGGATGCAGCGTTGCGCGGCGACTCGGTGTCCACCAGCGCGCAGGTGACCTATCCCGACGGCAAGGCGCGCGAAGTCGAGACCATCTATGTTCCGCACCAGTCGCCCAATGGCCGCGTGCTCGGCGTCTACGCGTTGGCCATCGACGTCAGCGACCGCCGACGCCTCTGTACGTCGTCAGAACTTTTGAGACAGGTGGGGTCCGGATTTAGCGGAGAGGTGGCCTCATCTTGGGTTGATATTTAGGCGGCGATTTTGCGGTGCTGCAAGCGCCGATGTTCGATGGTCTTCCGTTTGATGCGGGCCCGCTCGCGCAG
>CAMDCA010000004.1 GCA_945889645.1 Rhizobium sp. Q54 | reverse complement strand
AACGCCTCCGCCTCCACGACCGCGATCACTCGTCCGCGCAAATCACCAGAGTAAGGTTTCGGCATTCATGCTGGCCTCCATCTCCCAGCCAGCATCTTGAATCACACCTGCGCCCTCACGTGAATCCCCCGCGATTCAACCCGATCTCAAAGTGCTCTAGCTAGCGCGCCGGCACCAAGAACTGCATTCCGAACCAGCGCCAACGGTCGCCGTCGCCGCGCACCGTGCAGTTAAACCGCGCGCGTCCGGCGGGAAATGGCGTCTCGACCCGCACCTCGATGCGGCGGCCCAGCCGCTCGATGCGGGCCGGCTGGGACTCGTGCGAGGCGAAGCAGTTGATCTGCTCCAGGTTGCGCACCTCCTCGGCCACCGTGAAGCCGAACGCCGGCGGATTGTTGGTGCGGGTGAGCACTGGGTCTTCGGGGGTGATGTCGCGCGCGCCCATCGGCTGTGCGTTTACCACCTGCACGAAGCGCGCCTGGGTGCCGTAGTCCTCGTTCAGCGCAAAGCGCGGCTGGTAGAGCATATCAAGGCCCGATTCGGCGACGCCGGAATGCTGGCCGAACGCGGCCGTGTAGCCCGCCGCGCGGACCGCTTCGCGCGCCGGCACGCTGATCTCGCCGAACGGATAGGCAAAGGTTGTCGGCACGGTGCCGAGCTCCTCGCGGTAGCGCCGGTTCGAGCGCTCGAGGTCGGTGCGAATCTGCTCTCGGGTCATTTCCGGGAAATGCCCGTGGGCGGCGGCATGGCCGCCGATCTCAACGCCCGCCTTGGCCATCTCGCGGATCTGGTCCCACGACATGTAGCCGCGCACGCGTCCGTCGATGTAGTCGGTCGAAATGAACAGGGTGAACGGGAATCCCGCCGCCTTCAGGCGCGGCCAGGCCTCGGTGTAGGTCGATAGATAGCCGTCATCGATGGTGATCGCGACGGTGCGGTCGGGCAGGGGCTTGCCGGTGCGCAGGGCCGCGGCGATCTCGCTCAGCGGCAGAACGTGGAACGCCCCGCTTTTCAGTTCGGCGATCTGGGCGTCGAACTGCTCCAAGCGGATGTTGGTTGCCGGAATGTCATTCTCGCCAAAGCGGTGGTAGTTGAGGATGACGGCGCCGCTGAGCGGCGCCACGGCCGCCGTCTGGGCCGTGCTGGGGCCTGCGCTGAACGTGGCGCCGACGCCCGCGCACACCATCGCGGCGGCGACGCAGCCGACAGCGCGCCAAGCGCGCCAAGCCGCAAGAGAGGCAAACCGTCCACGCATATGAGCGGCGCCAGAATACACCAGGATTGCCGCCGCATCCGTCGCTGTTGGTGGCCGGCGCGGGGCCGCGCATGAAGGTTCTGGCGCTCGAAACGTCCCAGGATCCGGGCTCGATTGCCGTTCGGGTGGACGGTCGTACGGTGGCGCACCGGGTCGATACCCAGGGCCGCGGCCAGGCTGAGCGGCTGTTGCCGCTCATTGCCGAAATCCTGGCCGGCGCGGGTCTGCGTTACCGCGACGTCGATGTTCTGGCGGTCGGCATCGGGCCCGGCATGTTCACTGGTGTACGAGTCGGTATAGCGGCAGTGCGCGGACTGCGTGCGGTCCTCAAAGTGCCGGCGCTCGGGGTCGGCACGCTGCACGCAATTGCGGCCGGCGCGGCCGCGGCCGGCGTGGTGGCGCCAGGGGAAGAAATCTACGTCGTCAATGACGCCCGTAACGACGAAGCGTACGCGCAGGCGTTTGGTCCAGGCGTAGTTGCCGCCGGTCCGCCGCGGCTTCTCGCGTACGCCGATGCTGTTGCGGCCACCCCGCGCGGCGCGGCCGTGCTGGGAACGGCGACTAACTTGTTTGCGACGGCACCCGGCGCCCGCGTCGTCGTGGGATGCACGCACGCAGATGCGGCGGTTGTCGCGGCGTTGGCCGAGGCGCAGGCGAGCGCCTCCGGATTTCGTGATCTGGGGCCGCCGCGACCGCAGTATGTGCGGCCCCCGCACGCACGCGCCATGGACGTCGCGCCGTAATTCTGCCGCCTTCACAGTATTACGTCGAAACAGCGCTAAATCTGGCCGAAGAAACCAGCTTTCGGGATTTTTCAGTATTGCAGCGGCTAGATGCCGCCAATATATAAACAACAGTCGCCGATCCTCAGGACACCGCAGTAAATGACCGAGAAGACAGAAGCCAGCAACGACCTATTGGCCTTCACGACGGATATCGTGTCCTCGCACGTCGCCAACAACACCGTTGCTATGCAGGACCTGCCGCAGTTGATCCAGCAGGTCTACACGGCGCTGGCCGGAGTCGGCACCGCGCTCGCCGCCAAGGAGCGTCCGACGCCGGCGATTTCGATCAAGCGCTCCATTACGCCGGACTTCATCGTTTGCCTCGAGGACGGCAAGAAGTTGAAGATGCTCAAGCGGCATCTCAAGACTCGCTACAACCTGACGCCCGACGAGTACCGCGAACGCTGGGGTCTGCCCGCCGACTATCCGATGGTGGCGCCCAACTACGCGGCGCAGCGCAGTGACTTGGCCAAGAAGATTGGCCTGGGCACCACCCGCCGGCGCAAGCGCACCAAGCGCTAAGCGTCGAAGGTCGGGGAGCCTTGCCGAACAGCGCCAAACCGACGGCACACGCGCCGGGCCTCGATGTCCGCCGGATCGAGGAACTGTGCAGCGAGCGCGGCATCCGCATGACCGAGCAGCGCCGCGTTATCGCGCGCGTGTTGTCCGAATCGCTGGATCATCCCGACGTCGAAGAACTGCATCGACGCTCCAGCGCGGTCGACCCGAAGATCAGCATTGCCACGGTCTATCGTACGGTGCGCCTGTTCGGCGACGCTGGCATCCTGGCGCGGCATGACTTCGGCGATGGCCGCGCGCGCTACGAGATGGCGCCCGAGGAACACCACGACCACCTGATCGACCTGCGCACCGGCAAAGTGATCGAGTTCACCGATGAGCGCATCGAGAAGCTACAGCGCGAAGTCGCCGAGCGTCTTGGCTTTCGCCTCGTCGATCATCGCCTTGAGCTCTATGGAGTTGCGCTCGACTCCGACAAGAAAGAGTAGCGCGCCCGGCACCCCTGCCGGCTTGGAGGCGCGCCCCCGATGCTGACCATTCTGCGCGTCTGGCGCCTAGTCGTGCTGCTCACAGTCACAGTCGCGCTGGCCCCGATCCAGCTTGCGGCGGTGCTGCTGAAGCTGCCGGCCCAGCGCCAGATCCCCGTGCTCTTTCACCGCTTCGTCGCGCGCGTGTTGCGCGTCGCCATCGACGTGCGCGGCGCTCCCTCGACCGAACGGCCAACCTTGTTCAGTGCCAACCATGCGTCGTGGCTCGATATTGTCGTCCTCAGCGCCATCGTGCCGGTGTCGTTCGTTGCCAAGAGCGAGATCGCCCGCTGGCCCGGCTTCAGCATGCTCGCCAAGCTGCAGCGCTCGGTGTTCATCGAGCGCCGGCGCGGGAAAGCGCGCGAAGGCGTCAGCGAGATCCAGGCACGCCTGTCAACCGGCGAAGACCTCGTGCTGTTCGCCGAGGGTACCAGCGGCGACGGCAACAGCGTCGCGCCGTTCAAATCGGCGATGTTCTCGGCCGCCGAGATCGACGTCGGCGCCGGGCGCAAGCCGGTCGTGCAGCCGGTCAGCCTCGCCTACACCCAGCTCGATGGGTTTCCGCTCGGCCGGCGCTCGCGCCATCGCCTGACCTGGTACGGCAAAATGTCGTTGCCGTCGCACCTGTGGGGCGTGCTGGGCCAGGGCCATGCCCGGGTCGTCGTGCAGTTCCACACGCCCGTGCGGGCCAGCGATTTCGCCTCCCGCAAGGAATTGGCGGCCCATTGCCAGCGGGTGGTGACCGAGGGCCATTCCCGCGCGATCAGTGGCCGGCTGGATGCCCCCAGCCGCGCGCCCGCGGCGCGGGTGGCAGCGCAGGCCGAGGCTTTGCCGCCCCCCGCTTGACTAGACCCCCTTGGATGCTAACGTCGCGGCATCCAAAGACGTTGGTTTCGCGAGCTCTGGCTGGGTCGTGGCCCCCCGAGACCGAAACCTGTGCTTTCACCGGAGCCGTGACGCGTTGCCGAAGAAGCTGTTCATCAAGACCTACGGCTGCCAAATGAACGTCTACGACTCTGCCCGCATGGCGGACGTCCTGGCGGCCAAAGGCTATGCCGCGTGTGACGCGCCTGAAGACGCGGACCTGGTCCTGATCAACACCTGCCACATCCGCGAGAAGGCGGCCGACAAGCTGTACTCCGAGCTCGGTCGCCTGAACGCGTTGCAGCGCTTCCGCCGCGCCATGGGGCAGGATTTGCGCATCGCCGTCGCCGGCTGCGTCGCCCAGGCCGAGGGTGAGGAGATGCAGCGCCGCGCGCCGTTCGTTGACGTCGTTGTCGGGCCTCAGGCCTACCATCGCCTCGGCGACCTGATCGATGCGCTGGAGAAGACCAATACAAAGTCCGTCGACACCGCATTCCCCAGCGACTCGAAGTTCGATGCGCTGCCGGCCCATACCTCGTCCGAGTCGTCGGCGTTCCTGACCGTGCAGGAAGGCTGCGACAAGTTCTGCACCTTCTGCGTAGTGCCCTACACCCGCGGCGCCGAGTATTCGCGCCCCCTCGCCGACGTGCAGGCCGAGGCAGAGCGCCTGGTCGAGCTTGGCGCGCGAGAGATCACCTTGCTGGGGCAGAACGTCAACGCCTACCACGGCGAGCGCGCCGATGGCGGCCGCTGCTCGTTCGGCGAGCTGGTGCGGCGCTTGGCCGAGATTCCGTCGCTGCGGCGCATCCGCTATACGACCTCGCACCCGCTCGACATGGACGCCGACCTCATCCGCGCCCACGCCGAGGTTCCGGCACTGATGCCGTTCATCCACCTGCCGGTGCAGTCCGGCTCCGACCGCGTTCTGGCGGCGATGAACCGCCGCCACAGCGCCGACGACTACCGCCGCGTGGTCGATGCGCTACGCACCGCGCGCCCCGATCTGGCGCTGTCGGGCGACTTCATCGTCGGGTTCCCTGGCGAGGACGACGACGACTTCGCCGCCACACTGCGTCTGGTCGAGGACGTCGGCTACGCCAACGCCTACTCGTTCAAGTACAGCCCGCGCGCCGGCACGCCGGCCGCCGAGCGCGCGCAGCTAGGCGACGAAGTGAAGGACGAACGTCTGGCAGTGCTCAACGCGGCGCTTGCCGCCCAGCGCCGCCGCTTCGACGAGGCCACCGTCGGGCGGACGATCGACGTGTTGCTGGAGCGGCCGGGACGCATGCCTGGTCAGCTTGCCGGCCGCTCGCCGTACATGCAGGCAGTGCACGTCGATGGGCCGGAAGACCGCCTTGGCACGGTCGCAGCGGTGACCATCGTTTCCGCCAACCCGAACAGCCTCACCGGGCGGCTGGCGTAACGCGGGCGGCCATTTGAAATCCTCGCAGTCACGCAAGACGCCGGGCCGGCCTCCGTTGCTGTTGAACTTCGACGACAATCGCCTGCTCGGTCAATTGTTCGGCGAACACGACCGGCACCTGGCGCGCATCGAGAAAGAACTCGGCGTCATCGTGTCGTCGCGCGGCAACCAGGTGTCGATCACCGGCAGCGCCGCGGCGCAGCAGGCGACCAAGATCGCGTTGACCAGCTTGTACGAACAGGCACGGCGCGGCCACGAGGTCAGCGACATCGCCGTATCCAGCGCCATCCGCATGGCCGAGGGCGCGCCGGCGCGCGTGCCCGGCGACGAAGGCTGGCAGGCCGACGATGCCGTCATCCAAACGCGGCGCAACCCGATCCTGGCGCGATCGCCCAACCAGGCCGAATACATCCGCCAGCTGCGCGCCAAGGAATTGGTGTTCGGCCTCGGCCCGGCTGGCACCGGCAAGACGTTTCTTGCGGTCGCCATCGGGGTGTCGATGATGCTCGAAGGCCGCGTCCAACGGATCATCCTGTCGCGCCCGGCGGTCGAAGCCGGTGAGCGCCTCGGCTTCCTGCCCGGCGACTTGCGCGACAAGGTCGATCCCTACATGCGGCCGCTGTACGACGCGCTGTTCCATATGCTTCCGGCGGACCGCGTTGCGCGCCTGATGGAGTCAGGTGAGATCGAGATCGCGCCGCTCGCCTTCATGCGCGGCCGCACGCTGTCCAACGCGTTCATCATTCTCGACGAGGCGCAGAACACCACGCCGGTGCAGATGAAGATGGCGCTCACCCGCATGGGCGAGAACTCGCGCATGGCGGTGACCGGCGACCTAAGCCAAGTCGATTTGCCCAAGGGCGTGCGCTCCGGCCTGCATGAGGCCGTCCACGTCCTGCGCGACATGGAAGGCGTCGCCTTCCTGCACTTCGGGCAGGCCGACGTCGTCCGTCATCCGCTCGTAACGCGCATCGTCAAGGCTTACGAGAGCAACGAAGCCGAGCAGAGGAACAACGACCACACATGACCGACGCCTGCATCGTCCGTATCGCCGCGCCGAGCGAGTTGTGGCTGCGTTCGTGGCCGCGGATCAGCCAAACCGTCACCGACGTCATCGTCCTGGCTGTGCAGCGCAGCGGCAAGGTGCACTCGCTGTCCGAGGTGTCGGTCGTGCTCAGCGATGATCGCGAGCTGCGCATCCTCAACAACGAGCACCGCGGCATCGACAAGCCGACCAACGTCCTGGCGTTTCCTGGCGAGCCGCTCGAAGAAGAAGGAGAGCAGAGCGCGTACACCGTGCGTGACAGGCCGCTCGTCCTCGGTGACGTGGTCCTAGCCTATGAGACGGTCGAGCGCGAAGCGGACGAGCAAGGCAAGAAGTTCGAGCACCATCTGACGCATCTGTTGGTGCACGGGGTGCTGCACCTGTGCGGCTTCGACCACGATCGCGACGCCGATGCCCAGAAAATGGAGGACCTCGAGCGCGCGATCCTGCGTGAGTTGCACATCCACGATCCCTACGCCGAGCAGATCATCGCCGAGATGACCGGCGAAGAGCGTGCCGCCGCTGCGCCGCCGCCCGCCGCCGCGCCAAGCCAGAGAACTCCGGCCAAGCGCGCTGCTCCCGCCAAGCCCAAGGTCGTAGCAATGGCAAAGAAGAAGGTGCCGGCGCGCAAGGCACCGGCGTCGCGCGCCAAGACGGCAGCGTCGCAGCGCGCCTCCTCGAAGCCGAAGCGCGCTCTTGCGAAGCCGAAGCGCGCTCTTGCGAAGAGTGTGACCCGCCGTCCCGCCAAGGCCGCGCGCCCCAAGCCGAAGGCGCGTAAAGCTCCGGCGCGCAAGGCACCCGTGCGCAAGGCCGCAAAGTCCAAATCCGCGCGCGCCAAGAGTCGCAAGGCGAAACGATGATCCGGCGTCCCACCGATCCCGAAGACATGGAGGACGCGGCGCGGGCGGACGCGCCGGCCGAACAGCCTTCGGTCGCGCAGACATTCGGCGACTGGCTGCGGAGCCTCGCCGGTGGCGGGGATCAGGCCGACGGGGGCCTGGCGGAAAAGCTCGGCGACGACGCGAAGATGCTGGCGAGCCTGGCGCCCGGGGAGAAGCTCATCCTTCTCAACGTGCTCAAGCTCGGCGAAGTGCGCGTCGGCGACGTCATGGTGCCGCGCGCCGACATCGTCGCGGTCGCCGACGACATCCAGCTCACGCCGCTCATCAAGGTGTTCCTCGAAGGCGACCGGTCGCGCATGCCGGTCTATCGCAACACCCTCGATGAGGTGGTCGGCTTCGTCCATATCAAGGACGTGTTCGAGTTCTGGGACCGCACCAAGAAGTTCAGCCTCAAGGCCATCCAGCGCGAGATCCTGTTCGTGCCGGCGTCGATGCTGGTCGTCGACCTCCTGCTCAAGATGCGCCTCACGCGCATTCACATGGCGGTCGTGGTGGACGAGTACGGCGGCACCTACGGTCTTGTCACCATCGGCGACCTGGTTGAGGAAATCGTCGGCGAGATCGAGGGCGAACACGCCCGCGCCGAAGGTCCGATGTTCACCGTGCGCGCCGACGGCAGCATCGTCGCCCAGGGCCGTGCGTCGGTCGTCGAACTCGAGGAGCGCCTCGGCGTCGCCCTTGTGCCGGAAGACCGCGAGGAAGACATAGAGTCGATCGGCGGCCTGCTGGTGTCGCTTGCCGGACGCGTGCCGATGCGCGGCGAGTTGATCGCCCATCCCACCGGCCTCGAGTTCGAAGTGCTCGATTCCGATCCGCGCCGCGTCAAGCGCGTGCGTATTGCCGGTGTGAACCGGATCGTGAGGAACGAAGCGCCCGCTTCTGCCGAAGGCGCCCCCGGCGCATGAGTGCTCTCGCCGCGCGTCTCGCCGGCGTCCGCGGATGGCGCCGTGCCCTGCTGTTGTTCGTCTTCGGTGCGATCGGTGCGGCAGCCATGCCGCCGGTGTCGTTCACCCCGGCGCTGCTCATCGCTTTCGTCGCCTTCGCTTGGATGCTGGACGGCAGCGCGCGCGCTTGGCGCGCCGCGCTCGACGGCTGGTGCTTTGGCTTCGGATTCTTCGTCGCCGGGCTGTACTGGGTTGCCTACGCGCTGCTGACCGACATCGCCCAGTTCGCGTGGCTGCTGCCGTTTGCAGTGCTTGGCCTGCCGGCGCTGCTGGCAATCTTCACCGCCGCGGCCGGGATGTTCGCCTACTGGATGTGGCTGCCCAATGCCGGCCGCGTCCTGTCGCTGGCGGTGGCGTGGAGTACTGTCGAATGGATGCGCGGCCACCTGTTCACCGGCTTCCCGTGGAACCTGGTCGGCTACACCTGGTCGTGGTCGGACGCGATGATGCAGCCGGCGTCCATGATTGGCATCTACGGCGTCAGCTTCCTGACCGTGCTGGTCGCAGCCGCGCTGGCCGCGTTGGCGCCGCCTCCGGGTGCGCGTCCCGGCGCCGGGCGTTGGCTCATGCCGATGCTGGCGCTGGTGATTCTCGCCGGTGGCGTCGTCTACGGCACGCTGCGCCTGTCCGGCGCCGACAACGAGACGGTGGCCGAGGCGGGCGTGCGCATCGTGCAGGCCAACGTCGCGCAGCAGTTCAAGTGGGACCCGGATCAGATCCGCGCCAACGTTGAGCGCCACCTCGCGCTCACGCGCCGTCCCGGGATTGAGTCGGCCCGGATCGTCGTGTGGCCCGAGACCGCGATGCCCTACACCCTCGACAGCAACCCCGACCTGCGCGCCGCCCTGGGTGGGCTGGTGCGCCCCGGCGCGTTGTTTGCCAGCGGCGTGCAGCGGCTGGAGGTCGACGCCACAGGGCAGATGATCACTGCCGCGTGGAACAACGTCTCCTTTCTCGATTCCGCCGGCGCCATCGTTGCGACCTACGACAAGGCGCATCTGGTTCCGTTCGGTGAATACCTGCCGCTGCGGCCGCTGCTCGCCATGACGGGGCTGGAGAAGGTCGTGCCGGGATTGCTCGACTATTCCGCTGGACCGGGCCCGCGCACCCTGATGCTACCGAGCCTGCCGCCGGTCAGCCCGCTGGTGTGCTACGAGGCGATCTTTCCGGGTGCGGTGACGGCGGCCGATCGGCCGGGCTGGCTGCTGAACGTTACCAACGATGCCTGGTATGGAACCTCCGCCGGTCCGTATCAGCACTTCGCCATCGCCCGCTGGCGCGCGGTCGAGGAAGGCCTGCCGCTGGTGCGCGCCGCCAACACGGGGATCTCCGGCGTCATCGATGCGTACGGCCGCGTGCGTGCCCGTCTCGACCTGGCAACCGAAGGTGTGCTCGACGCGCTGCTGCCGGTTGCGCTGCCGCCGACCTTGTATGTCGCGTGGCGCGACTGGCCGCTGCTGATCGTGCTGATGTTCCTCGGCGTGACAATTCTTGTCGCCGCGGGGATGGCACGCGCCAATAGAAGCGCAATCGATCGGACCGATTTGAACTGAAACGAACGCGCTTCTCTTTGGGCGTGAAGTGAAATCGTGCAAAGGCGCGCACCTTTTTCGTTGACCACTCCGTATACGTTCCCCTATCAATCATACTTACGTATGTGCGAGTTCCTGCACATGCGTAGGGTTGCAATTCAGTTTTCCTCCCCGCGTAGTTGCCCGGTGTAAACTCCGGCGAGTCCCAATCCAAAAAGCCTTCGGGGGGTCCTCGCGTGGCAGGTAACGCAGGTAGTGCGCCGCGCCGAGAGCGGGGCCGCAAAGGAGGTCCTAACCCGATCGACATACACGTCGGGGGCCGTGTGCGCTTGCGCCGTACGCTCCTCGGCATGAGCCAAGAGAAGCTGGCCAAAGCGGTCAGTCTCACCTTCCAGCAAATCCAGAAGTACGAGCGCGGCTCCAATCGCATCGGTGCCAGCCGCCTGTTCCAGTTCGCGCAGGTGCTCGACGTGCCGGTGTCGTTCTTCTACGACGACATGCCGGACGGCTCCGAGGAGCCTCCGGCGGCAGTGGCGACCGACCGCCTCGGCGAGCCGTTCGAGCAGGACCATCTGGCGCGCCGCGAGACGCTGGAGCTGGTGCGGGCCTACTACCGCATCGGCGATCCGACCGTGCGGCGGCGGGTGTTCGAACTCACCAAGACTCTTTCCCGCTCCGACAGCGTCCGCGGCAAGCGGGCCTAGCGCCCCACCCTGCGGCCGGCCGTGCTTTGCCGCACGCGGAATCACTTGACCCTGTTGCCAATCCTTGCAACGAAGGGGCGCTGTCGCTGCGCGGGATAGGGCGCGCGCGGCGCGGCGCCCGATCCCGATTTGCGCGTTCCTTGAAGGAGACTGAAGCGTGCGGAAATCCGACTACGTATTCACGAGCGAGTCCGTTTCTGAGGGGCACCCGGACAAGCTCTGCGATCGCATTTCCGACGCCATCGTTGACGCATTCATTGGCGCCGATCCGACTGCGCGCGTGGCGTGCGAGACGCTCGCCACCACCAACAAGGTGGTGATTGCCGGCGAGGTCCGCGGTCCGGCCAAGATCGACCAGAAGTTCCGCGAGAAGCTGGTGCGCGACGCCATCAAGGACGTCGGCTACGAGCAAGAGGGCTTCCACTGGAAGACCTGCGATATCGAGGACTACATCCACGCCCAGTCGGCCGACATCGCCCAAGGCGTTGACGCCGCCGGCAACAAGGACGAAGGCGCGGGCGACCAGGGCATCATGTTCGGCTTCGCCTGCCGTGAGACGCCGGTGCTGATGCCGGCGCCGATTTATTACTCGCACCAGATTCTCAAGCTGATGGCCGACGCCCGCCACGCAGGCACGGAAAAGGCCTTCGAGCCCGACGCCAAGAGCCAGGTCACGCTGCTGTACGAGAACGGCAAGCCGGTGAAGGCGACCTGCGTCGTCGTCTCGACTCAGCACAAGAAGGGCATCGACCAGGACCAGATGCGCGACATCGTGCGTCCCTACGTCGAGAAGGTCTTGCCCAAGGGCTGGATGTGCCCGGAAGATGATTTCTACGTGAACCCGACCGGCAAGTTCGAAATCGGCGGCCCGGACGGCGACACCGGCCTGACCGGCCGCAAGATCATCGTCGACACCTACGGCGGCGCGGCCCCGCACGGCGGCGGCGCGTTCTCGGGCAAAGACCCGACCAAGGTTGACCGCTCGGCCGCCTATGCCGCGCGCTATCTGGCGAAGAACGTCGTCGCGGCCGGCTACGCCGATCGCTGCACGATCCAGGTCGCCTACGCCATCGGCGTGTCCAAGCCGCTGGCGTTGTACGTGAACACCGACGGCACCGGCACGGTGGACGAGGCCAAGCTGGCCAAGGCACTGCAGCAGGTAATGGACCTGACGCCGCGCGGCATCCGTACGCACCTGAAGCTCAATGCTCCGATCTACGCCCGCACCGCCGCTTACGGCCACTTCGGCCGCGAGCCGACGAAGGACGGCGGATTCTCGTGGGAGCGCACGGATCTCGTTGACAAGCTCAAGTCTGCGCTCGCCTGAGCCCTCGCGCACTGAGCGCGGCGCGGAGACGCAGCGCAACACCCGAGTCTACGGCCGCCGCATCGGACGGCCGCTTCGCAAGCAACGGCAGGAGCTGCTCGACCAGCTCCTGCCGCACTTGCGTCTGACGGTCGTTGACGGCGAGCCGCTCGACCCGCGCACGCTGTTTCCCGGTTTGCAGGACGTCTGGATCGAAACCGGCTTCGGCTTCGGCGAACACCTCGCCTGGCAGGCTGCCGCGCGTCCCGACGTTGGCTTCGTCGGCTGTGAGCTGTTCATCAACGGTGTCGCCAGCCTGGTGCGCCACGTGCAGGAGCAGAACCTGGCCAACGTACGGGTCGCCGACACCGACGCGTTCCGGGTCCTCAGCGCCTTGCCGAGCGCTTCGATCGGCCGGGCCTTCCTGCTGTTTCCCGATCCGTGGCCCAAGGCCCGGCACCATCGGCGCCGCTTCGTCCGGTCCGACGTCCTCGACCTGTACGCCCGGGTCCTGCGCGACGGGGCCGAGCTGCGCTTTGCCACCGACCACACCGCCTATTGCACCTGGGCCCTGTCCCACGTGATGCGCCACGGCGCCTTCGAATGGACGGCCGAAACAGCCGCCGACTGGCGCCGGCGGCCCGCCGACTGGCCCCCGACGCGCTACGAGCAGCGGGCCCTGGAGGCAGGCCGCAAGCCGGCATTCCTCACCTTCCGCCGCCGCCCGCGGGCCGAAAACAGCGGGGCGGCGGGGTAGGGAAACCTCGTGCTTGCATCCCGGCCCACGCCTGAGAGGGGCCGGGATGGGAATTTTGCAGTTGCTCCGGCCCCGCCCGCGCCCTATATCGGTTTCATTCGGCTGGCCTGACGCTTCGTAGTCAGTACGGCACCCCCAAACAGACCCAGGTTGCGGGCCGGGCGGCAGGCCGGAGCGCGGATTGGCTTGTCCGCAAGCCAGCCGCGCCAACCGTAAGCCGTCTGCCCAAGGGCGTTTTTCTGGGGCCTCGTTGTTGACGACGTTGAAGTCGAAGGAATTGCGCGATCTGCTGGCGCCATCGCTCGCATCGCTGGGCTACGACCTTGTGCAGGTGCGCCTGCTCTCGGGCGGCCGCCCGACGCTGCAGGTCCTGGCCGAGCCGGTCAGCGGCAACCCGATGGGCGTCGAGGACTGCAGCACCATCAGCCGCCACATCTCGGCGGTGCTCGACGTCGAGGACCCGATCGCCGGCGCCTACAATCTGGAAGTCGGTAGCCCCGGCATCGACCGTCCGCTGGTGAAGGCCGCCGACTACGAACGATTCACGGGCGAGGAAGCCAAGATCGAACTCGACGAGATGCTGGATGGACGCAAGCGCTTCCGTGGCACGCTCGAAGGCATCGCCGACGAACAGGTACGCATTCGCACCGAGGAAAAGCCGGGTCCGGATAAGCCCGGAGCGACGACCACCTACACCATTCCGCTCGCGCGCATCGCCACGGCGAAGCTCGTGCTGACGGACGAACTCATCGCACGTGATGCGGAGCGCCGCGGACGCGGCAAAGAAGAGACTGGCCCCGGACGCGGCAAAGAAGAAACTGGCCGCGGACGCGGCAAACAAGCCGACAGGATGTGAAGACCATGGCTGCAGAAGTCGATCATGACGCCCCGACGACCAGCTGGAACCGCATGGAGTTGCTCCAGATCGCCGACGCTGTCGCGCGCGAGAAGAGCATCGAGCGCGAGACGGTGATCGCCGCGATGGAAGAAGCCATCCAAAAGGCGGCGCGCTCCAAGTACGGGCACGAGAACGACATTCGCGCCGAGATCGACCCGAAGAACGGCGAGATCCGCATCTTCCGCTGCCTGGAGGTGGTCGAGACCGTCGAGAACGACGCCACCCAGATCACCATCAAGGAAGCATCGACCCACAATCCGGACGCTCAGGTCGGCGACATTCTCGCCGAGCCGCTGCCGCCGGTGGACTTCGGCCGTATCGCCGCGCAGACCGCCAAGCAGGTGATCGTGCAGAAGGTGCGCGAGGCCGAGCGCGAGCGTCAGTACGAGGAATACAAGGACCGCATCGGCGAGATCGCCAACGGTCTGGTCAAGCGCGTCGATTACGGCAACGTCATTGTCGATTTGGGCCGCGCCGAGGCGATCGTGCGCCGCGACGACCTGCTGCCGCGCGAGTCGTTCCGCCAGGGCGACCGCATCCGCGCCTACATCTATGACGTGCGCCGCGAGCCGCGTGGCCCGCAGATCTTCCTGTCGCGCACGCATCCGCAATTCATGATCCAGCTCTTCAAGCAGGAAGTGCCGGAGCTCTACGACGGCATCATCGAGATCAAGGCCGTGGCCCGCGATCCGGGCAGCCGCGCCAAGATCGCCGTGCTGTCTAACGACGCCTCGATCGATCCGGTCGGTGCCTGCGTCGGTATGCGCGGCAGCCGCGTCCAGGCCGTGGTGAACGAGCTACAGGGCGAAAAGATCGACATCATTCACTGGTCGCCCGACGCCGCCACCTTCATCGTCAATGCGCTGGCGCCCGCCGAAGTTGCCAAGGTCGTGCTCGACGAAGAAGCCAAGCGCATCGAAGTCGTCGTGCCGGACGACCAGCTCAGCCTGGCCATCGGCCGTCGCGGTCAGAACGTGCGCCTCGCTTCGCAGCTCACCGGATGGGACATCGACATCTTGACCGAGAAGGAAGAGTCCGAGCGCCGCCAGGAAGAGTTCCGCCAGCGCACCCAGCTGTTCGTCTCGACTCTTGACGTCGATGAGTTCCTCTCGCAGCTGCTGGTGACCGAAGGCTTCTCGACCGTCGAAGACATCGCGTTCGTGCCGGAAGACGAGCTCGGCTCGATCGAAGGCTTGGACGAGGGCGTGGCGCTCGAGTTGCGCAAGCGCGCGATCGTCTACCTGGAGGCCCGCAACGCCGAGTTCGAGGCGACGCGCCAGAAGCTTGGCGTGACCGACGAAGTCGCAGGCATCGAAGGCCTAACGCCACAGATGCTGGTGGCGCTGGGCGAGAAGGGCGTGAAGACGCTCGACGACCTCGGCGACCTGGCTGGCGACGAGTTGCTCGAGATGCTGCCCGACTCTGGCCTGACCGCGGACGACGCCAACGCCGTCATCATGAAGGCGCGCGCGCACTGGTTCCCGGACGACGACAAAGCCACGGACGCGGAGGAGACCGCCTGACCAAGCCGGACGACAGCGAGCGCCGCTGCATCGTCAGCGGCCGGACCGAATCGCCCGCCGGGCTGATCCGCTTCGCCGTCGATCCCGACGGCGTCGTGGTGCCCGACGTGGCGGAGTGCCTGCCTGGCCGTGGCATGTGGGTCGCGGCCGAGCGCGCGCTGCTGGACGAGGCGATCGAGCGCAACGCGTTCTCACGCGCCGCCAAGCAGTCGGTGCAGGTGCCGGCGACGCTGGCGGCCGAAACCGAACGCCTGGTCGCTGCGCGCGTGTTCGACCTGCTCGGACTTGCGCGCAAGTCGTCCAATATCGTCTTGGGCTTCGATCAGGTGCGCGAGGCGGTGAACGCCCACCGCGCTGCCGTCGTCATCACGGCGTCGGATGCGAGCAACAATGCGCAGCTGAAGGGAACCGAGTTCGCACGCGCGTTTCCGCACATAACGTGGTTCTCGATCGAGGAAATGAGTTTGGCCCTGGGCCGCGAAAATGTGGTACATGCAGCACTCGCCCCGGGCCCACTGACCGAGCGCTTCCTGCGCGAAGCGCAGCGTTTGCGGGGCCTCCGCGGTCCTTCTGCTTCAGCAGAACCCAGCGATCCTGTTTCCAGTAGCGCCGACGAGTCGTTGATTCACGCGCAGTAGGTTTGCCCAAGGACTAAAATGAGCGACGCCAAAGACTCAGACGACGCGCCACTGACGCTCAAGGCACCGCGCCGCCTGGAGATCAAGAAGACGGTAGGTTCCGGCCAAGTGCGCCAGAGCTTCTCGCGCGGCCGCACCAAAGCGGTGCAGGTCGAGGTGAAGAAGACGCGCACGGTCGGTCGTAGTGCCGGAGACGCCCTGTTCGGTGACCCGGTCGAACGCGAAAAGACCGCTGCGCCTGAGCAGACTCCGGCGCCTTCGATCGAGTTGAAGGTTCCGTCGCCCACATCATCGGCTCTGCAGCACCAGCCGGCTTCCACTTCTTCGTCCTCCGCCGCCGCGCAGCGCGGACGCGTCGTTCTCAAGTCGCTCACCGACGACGAGAAGGCCGCCCGTGCGCGCGCTGTCGATGGTGCGCGGACCCGTGACGATGAGTTGCGCCGCCGCGCCGACGAAGACGCGCGCCGCAAGGCCGACGAAGACGCGCGTCTGGCGGTTGAGCGCGACGCCGCCGAGAAGCGCAAGACCGAAGAAGAATCGCGCAAGCGTGAAGAGGAAGAGGCCAAGCGCAAGGGCGAAGAGACCGCGGCGCGCAAGCTCGCCGATCCGGCAGCGCGGGCCGTCGATGCCGCCGCCGAGGAAGCGCGCCGCGTCGTGCGCCGTCCGGGTCCGCGCGACGTCGTGCGCCGCATGCCGGGCCGCAAGGCCGAGCCGCGCGTCCGCACCGGCCGCCTCACTCTCAACGATCTCGAAGAGAACGAGCGCCAGCGTTCGCTGGCCTCGGTGCGCCGCGCGCGGGAGCGCGAGAAGCGCCAGGGACTCGATGACGGCGGGGAGCCGAAGAAGGTCATTCGCGACGTCGTAGTGCCGGAAGCCATCACTGTTCAGGAACTCGCCAACCGTATGGCCGAGCGCTCGGTCGACGTCGTCAAGGCGTTGATGCGTATGGGCATGATGGTGACGGTCACCAACTCGATCGACGCCGACACGGCCGAGTTGCTGGTTGCCGAATTCGGCCACCGCCTCAAGCGCGTCTCGGACTCCGACGTCGAAGTCGGCCTGGTCGGCGAAGCCGACATCGACGAGGCGCGCGCGCCGCGCGCGCCGGTCGTCACGGTCATGGGCCACGTCGACCACGGCAAGACCTCGCTGCTCGACGCGCTGCGCAAGACCAGCGTCGCAGCCGGCGAGGCCGGCGGCATCACCCAGCACATCGGCGCCTATCAGGTGGAGATGAGTTCGGGCGCCAAGATCACCTTCCTCGACACGCCGGGCCACGAGGCGTTCACCGCCATGCGTGCGCGCGGCGCCAACGTCACTGACATCGTTGTGCTGGTGGTGGCGGCCGACGACGGCATCATGCCGCAGACGATCGAGGCCATCCGCCACGCCAAGGCGGCCAAGGTCCCGATCATCGTTGCGGTCAACAAGATTGACCTGCACACCGCCAACCCGCGCAAGGTGCGCGAGGCACTGCTGCAGCACGAGATCGTGGTCGAAGAGCTGGGTGGCGACACGATCGCCGTCGACGTCTCGGCCAAGACCCGCGTGGGACTCGACAAGCTGGAAGAGACCATCCTGCTACAGGCCGAAGTTCTCGAGCTCAAGGCCAACCCGAACCGCATGGCCGAAGGCGCGGTCGTCGAAGCCAAGATCGATGTCGGCCGCGGTGCGGTTGCCACGGTGCTGGTGCAGCGCGGCACGTTGCGAGTTGGCGACAACTTCGTCGCTGGTGGCGTCGTCGGCCGCGTCCGCGCGCTCGTCGGCGACCGCGGGCAGAAGCTCACTGAGGCGGGCCCGTCGGTGCCGGTCGAGGTGCTCGGCCTCACCAGCGCGCCCGAGGCGGGCGACACGTTCCTCGTCGTCGAGGACGAAGCCCGCGCTCGCGAAGTCGCTGCCTATCGTCAGCGCCGCGGCCGCAACGTCCGCATCGGCGGCGAGCGCACCACGGTCGAGCAGCTGTTCGCCAAGATCAAAGCGGGCGAACTCGCCGAAGTGCCGGTCGTCATCAAGACCGACGTGCAAGGTTCGCTCGAAGCGCTCATCGGTTCGGCGCGCAAGCTGTCGACCGACGAAGTCGCCGTGCGCGTCATTCACGGCCAGGTCGGCGCGATCAGCGAGTCCGACATTCAGTTCGCCAAGGCGTCCGGCGCGCTGGTCATCGGCTTCAACGTGCGCGCCAACGCGCAGGCGCGCGAGCTCGCCGGCCGCGAAGGCGTCGAGATCCGCTACTACTCGATCATCTACGACGTCACCGACGACCTGCGCACGCTGCTCACTGGAAAGCTGGCGCCGACGATCAAGCAGACGCTGCTCGGCAACGCGACGATCCTGGAAGTGTTCAACATCACCAAGGTCGGAAAAATCGCCGGCTGCCGCGTCACCGAGGGCTTCATGCGCCGCGGCGCTCCGGTGCGCCTGTTGCGCGACAACGTCGTGATCCATGAAGGCAAGCTGTCGCAGCTCAAGCGCTTCAAGGACGACGTCGACGAAGTGAAGCAGGGCGTCGAGTGCGGCATGGCATTCGAGAAGTACCAGGACCTGCAGGTCGGCGACGTCATCGAAGCGTTCGAAGTCACCTCGATCGCGCGCACGCTTTAGTCCCACACTCCCAGCGGCCTTGAGCCGCGTGGGGTGGAGGTACGGACCATGGATCGCCGTCCCGGCAAGCCAGCCAGTCAGCGTCAGCTGCGCGTCGGTGAAGAACTGCGCCACGCCTTGGCGGAGGTTTTTTCCCGCGGTGAGTTGCGCGATCCCGATCTCGTCGGCCGCTCGCTGACGGTGACCGAGGTGCGCGTCTCGCCCGACCTGCGCAACGTCACCGCCTTCGTCGTGCCGCTCGGCGCGGCGGCAGACAAGACGCTGCTCGCGGCTCTCGGGCGTTCGGCCCCGTTCCTGCGCGGGCGCCTGGCCGAAATGGTTCCGCTGCGCTTCAGCCCGAAACTGTTCTTCGCCATCGACAACTCGTTCGACGCCGCGCGCCGCATCGAAGAAGTGCTGCGCGATCCCAAGGTCGCGCGCGACCTCGCGGCGCCTGCGGCCGGCTCGGACGACGATGGGTCGCCCGCGGTCGCTCGCGACCGCAAGCGCGACGATGGGTCGTAAGGGCCAGCCGGTCCACGGCTGGATCATTCTCGACAAGCCGCTCGGCCGCACCTCGGCCTGGGCCGTCGGTGCCGTCCGCCGCCTGCTTGATGCCAATAAGGCCGGCCACGCCGGCACCCTCGATCCGCTGGCCTCCGGCGTGCTGCCCATCGCGCTGGGTGAGGCGACCAAGACCGTGCCGTTCATCCAGGACGGCACCAAGGGCTACACGTTCACCGTCCGCTGGGGCGAGGCCCGCGACACCTTGGACGCGGCCGGTGCCGTCACGGCCACCAGCGCCGCCCGTCCCACCGAGACGGCCCTGCGCGCCGCCCTGCCCCAATTCATGGGCACCCTCTCGCAGACGCCTCCGTCCTATTCGGCCCTAAAGGTCGCTGGCCAGCGCGCCTACGACCTCGCCCGCGCCGGCGAAACCCCCGTCCTGCCCCCCCGGATGGTCCGGATCGACCAGCTAGAGCTGGTCTCCGCCGGTCCCGACGAGGCCTCCTTCCGTGTCGAATGCGGAAAAGGCACGTACGTTCGAGTCTTGGCCCAGGACTTGGCGTTGGCGGTCGGCACCCTCGGCTACGTCTCGGCCTTGCGCCGTACCCGGGTGGGTCCGTTCGCCGAAGACCGGGCAATTTCCCTGGAACAACTGGCCGAGCTCGTGGTAAATCCCGCCCCAGTTGCGTACCTCCATCCCGTCGCTGCAGCGCTGGCCGACATCCCGGCAATCGCGGTGACAGGGGCAGAGGCCCAGTGTTTGAAGGCCGGCCAACCGATTCGCCTCGCCCCAGGGAACAACCAGGGGCAGCGCGGGGCAGTCTGGGCAATGGTCGATGGTCTTCCCATCGCAGTTGCTGAAGTGGTGGACGGCGAGGTGCGGGCCTTGCGGGTATTCAATTTGTGATTCACCAGAACAACTGAGGAGCCGATGTCGATCACCACGGAACGTAAAGCGGAAGTGATGCAGCAGTTCGCCCGCACCAACGGCGACACTGGTTCGTCGGAAGTACAGGTCGCGATCCTGTCCGAGCGCATCAACAACCTGACCGAGCACTTCAAGACTCACGCTAAGGACACGCATTCTCGCCGCGGCCTGATCAAGATGATCAACACGCGTCGCAGCCTGCTCGACTACCTGCGCAAGCGGGACACGGGCCGCTACGAGGCGATCATCAAGACCCTCGGATTGCGTAAGTAGCGTTGGCGCACGGCAGGATTCACGGTCTCAACGACGAAAGCCGCGCCCGTACTCGCGCTAGAGAACGGTCGCATCTAGGTCGCGCAGATGCCGGGGCATTGTGTCCGGCTGGGCGCGTTTGTGCCCCCCGCCTTTGTGCGCAAGGGCCGCACGTGCATTGCGTGACCCGTCCCGCTGCCGCGTAGGGCGGTAAGCGGGCATCCGCGCCGCGCGCTCCCAAGGCACTTCGACCGGGGAGCATCGCGCGGGCGGCGACACGAAGGGGGCGCGCGCATAGGGCGGCGCCCAGAAGGGAAATAGAGATGTTCCAAATTCATAAGAAGGAAATCATGTGGGCTGGGCGCAAGCTCGTGCTGGAGACGGGCCGCGTGGCGCGTCAGGCCGATGCCGCCGTGCTCGTCTCCTACGGCGAGACCACCGTGCTGTGCACCGTCGTCGCCGCCAAGTCGCCGAAGGTCGGCATCGATTTCTTTCCGCTCACCGTCAACTACCAGGAGAAGACGTTCGCCGCCGGCAAGATCCCAGGCGGCTTCTTCAAGCGCGAAGGTCGCCCCGCCGAAAAGGAGACGCTGACCTCGCGCCTGATCGACCGCCCGATCCGTCCGCTGTTCGCCAAGGGCTTCCGCAACGAGACGCAAGTCATCTGCACCGTGCTTAGCCACGATCTGCAGAACGATCCCGACATCGTTGCGCTGGTCGGCACGTCCGCCGCCCTCACCCTGTCCGGCATTCCGTTCATGGGCCCGATCGGCGCCGCGCGTGTGGGCATGGTTGACGGCGAACTGGTCCTCAACCCGACCCTCGAGCAGATGACCACGACGACGCTCGATCTGGTTGTCGCCGGTACCGAAGGCCACGTGCTGATGGTCGAGTCCGAGGCCGATGAACTCACCGAGCAGAAGATGCTGGAAGCCGTGATCTTCGGTCACAAGGGCTTCCGCCCGGTGATCGACGCCATCATCTCGCTGGCCGAAGCCGCGGCCAAGGAGCCGTGGGCACTGCCCGAGAAGTGCGACAACACGACGCTGGCCAACCGCATGACGGCGCTGATCGGCAGCGACGTGCGTGCCGCCTACGGCGAGCGCGTCAAGCAGGCGCGCCACGAGAAGATCGAGGCCGCACGCGCCAAGGCGCTCGACACTCTCAAGGCCGAAAACCCCGACGTCGATACGACGGTGGTCGGCAAGCTGTTCAAGAAGATCGAGCAGGACATCGTCCGCGGCGCCATCATCGAAGGCAAGCCGCGCATCGACGGCCGCGACCTGCGCACGGTGCGCCAGATCGTCGCCGAAGTCGGCATCCTGCCGCGCAGCCACGGCTCGGCGCTGTTCACCCGCGGCGAGACCCAGGCGCTGGTGGTCACCACGCTCGGCACCGGCCGCGATGAGCAGATCATCGACGCGCTGCAGGGCGAATACCGCGAAGCGTTCATGCTGCACTACAACTTCCCCCCGTACTCGGTGGGCGAAGCCTCGATGATGAAGAGCCCGGGCCGCCGCGAAATCGGCCACGGCAAGCTCGCCTGGCGCGCGGTGCACCCGCTGCTGCCCAAGGCGGAAGAGTTCCCCTACACCATCCGCGTGGTGTCCGAGATCACCGAGTCGAACGGCTCGTCCTCGATGGCCACCGTGTGCGGCACCTCGTTGTCGTTGATGGACGCCGGCGTGCCGCTCAAGCGCCCCGTCGCCGGCATCGCCATGGGTCTGATCCTGGAAGGCGAGAAGTACGCCGTGCTGTCCGACATCCTCGGCGACGAGGATCACCTCGGCGACATGGACTTCAAGGTCGCCGGCACCGAAGTCGGCGTCACCTCTCTGCAGATGGACATCAAGGTCACCGGCATCACTGCCGAGATCATGGAGAAGGCACTCGGCCAGGCCAAGGAAGGCCGCCTTCACATCCTGAAGGAGATGGCCAAGGCGCTCACTGCCGCCCGCACCGACGTCGCCGCCACGGCGCCGCGCATCACCACCTTCACCGTTCCGAAGGACAAGATTCGCGAAATCATCGGCACCGGCGGCAAGGTCATTCGTGAGATCACCGAAACGACCGGCGCCAAGATCGACATCGAGGACGACGGCACCGTCAAGGTTGCCGCCTCGGATCCGGAGGCCTCCAAGGCCGCCGTCGATTGGATCAAGGGCATCGTCGCCGAGCCCGAGATCGGCACCATTTACAAGGGCAAGGTCGTCAAGGTCGTTGACTTCGGCGCTTTCATCAACTTCATCGGCAACCGCGACGGTCTCGCCCACATCTCCGAGCTGGCGCCGCGCCGCGTGAACAAGGTCACCGACGTGGTCAACGAGGGTGACACGGTATACGTCAAAGTCATGGGCATCGACGACCGCGGCAAGGTCAAGCTGTCGCTCAAGGCGGTCGATCAGACCACCGGCCTGGAGATGCAGCAGCCCAAGGACCCGGGCATGGAAGGGCATCGCGCCGGCTAGCGGCGCGCCCGTGCGGCAACGCTCGGGGTTCGCTATGCCTCCGGTACGTGATCGGGGCCTCGACGGAGGGACTGGCCAGTGAAGGCGCTCAACGCGATCCGCATGTCGGGCGCGGAAGTGCTGCCCTTGATCGAGGGCGGCAAGGGCGTCTCCGTGTCCATGGGCGTGTCCTCTGGACCCTGGGCCGCGGCCGGCGGCGTCGGCACGTTCTCCGGCGTCAACGCCGACTTCTATGACGAACACGGCAAGCTCGTGCCGCAGATATATCGCGGCAAGACGCGCCGCGAGCGGCACGACGAGCTGGTCAACTTCGGGATCCTGGGCGGCATCGCCCAGGCCCGCATCGCCCACGAGTTGCGCGCCGGCTTGGGCCGCATCCACATGAACATCTTGTGGGAAATGGGTGGCGCCGAGCGCGTGCTCACGGGCATCCTCGAAGGCGCCAAGGGCATGGTGCACGGCGTCACCTGCGGCGCCGGCATGCCGTACCGCCTCGCCGAGATTTGCGCCAAGTACGGCGTCTACTACTACCCGATCATTTCCAGCGCGCGCGCCTTCCGCGCGTTGTGGAAGCGCGCGTACCACAAGGCGGCCGAGTTCCTCGGCGCCGTGGTGTACGAGGATCCGTGGCTGGCCGGCGGCCACAACGGCCTGTCCAACTCCGAAGACCCAACCAAGCCGGAAGACCCGTATCCGCGCCTCGTCGAGCTGCGCAAGCAGATGAACGAGATGGGCCTGCACGATACGCCCATCGTCATGGCCGGCGGCGTCTGGTACCTGCGCGAGTGGCAGAACTACCTCGACAATCCTGAAATCGGCCCGATCGCGTTCCAGTTCGGCACGCGTCCACTGCTGACCAAGGAAAGTCCGATCTCCGAACAGTGGAAGGAAAAGCTCCTGACGCTGAAGGAAGGCGACATCTACCTCAACCGTTTCAGCCCGACCGGCTTCTGGTCGTCGGCGGTCGAGAACGATTTCCTGCGCGAGCTCAAGGGCCGCGAAGCGCGCCAGATCGCCTACACCATGGACGTGGTGGGTGAACACCAGGCCGAATTCGCCATGGGTCCGCGCGGCCGCCTCGTCTACCTCACCGCCGGTGACCGCGTGCGCGCCCAGGAATGGATGGCGCATGGCTACACTGAGGCGCTGAAGACACCCGAATCGACCCTGATCTTTGTCACCCCCGCGCAGGGCCACCGCATCCGCGTCGACCAGATCGAATGCATGGGCTGCCTGTCCCAGTGCCGCTTCTCGAACTGGGACCAGGGCCCCGAAGGCACCACCGGTAAGAAAGCCGACCCGCGCAGCTTCTGCATCCAGAAGACCCTGCAGGCCGTCTCCCACAATGGTGACATCGAGCACGAACTGATGTTCGCCGGCCACGGCGCCTACCGCTTCGCCAGCGACCCGTTCTATTCGAACAAGTTCGTTCCGACCGTGAAGGAACTCGTCACCCGGATCATGACCGGCGACTAGAAGGAGCGCGAGCTCGAGGCCCAAGAGGCAGCGGCGGCGAATTGTGACCGTACATCGCCCGTATTGGCGGGCCGCGACCCCGACGGCCGCGACCCCGGCATAGGGCGATTCACTGTCGGCACCGCCGGCCGTCCGCGCGGCTCGCTCAACAACTCGACCATCATCGCCCGCACCCTTCTTGAGGAGCAGGCCGAGACCTTCGGGCCGCGCTGCGGGTCTCCAGCACGCGCCTACTGCCGGCCATCGTCACTGCCCGCGACACAATGATCGCCGCTGGCACCGTCACCGTGATGGTGAGCGAAGGG
This sequence comes from Rhizobium sp. Q54, assembly GCA_945889645.1. GTDB lineage: Bacteria > Pseudomonadota > Alphaproteobacteria > UBA2966 > CAIVPW01 > CAIVPW01. The sequence continues at coordinate 65,446 of CAMDCA010000004.1, read as the reverse complement.
CGCCTGACGCCGTCCGAGGGCCAGAAGCTCTGCAGCATCATCGAAACCCAGCGCCGCGCCATCGAGACCTACGACCTCGAAACGCGCCTGCTCGCGCTGGAGAAGGCGGCACCGGGCCTCGACCGGGGTTGAATCCCACCGCCTGGAAAGTTGCCGTCCGGCCGCCTATATTGGAACTATTCCAAACATGCGCAAAGCCAGATCGCCCCAGACTTCTTCTAAGCGTTCGTCCAAGGCCGCCATGGGCGCGGCGGCGTACGCGCGCCTGCGCGATGCCGGCCTGCGGCCGACGCGCCAGCGCCTGGAGCTCGCCTCTCTGCTGTTCGATGGCCACCCGCGCGGGCGCCACGTCACGGCCGAAATGCTGTTCGCCGAAGCGCGCGCTGACGGCGCCAGGGTTTCCCTGGCCACTGTCTACAACACGTTGAACCAGTTCACTGGCGCTGGCTTGCTGCGCGAAGTCGTGGTCGAACCCGGCACGTCGCACTTCGACACCAACACCGGCGACCATCACCACCTGTACTTCGAGGACAGTGGCGAGTTGCGCGACGTCGATGCCGATCGCATCGAAATCAAGGGTTTGCCGCCGATTCCGCGCGGCGCCGAGGTGGCGCGCGTTGACGTCATCGTGCGACTGCGGCGCAAGTAGTTCGTCCACGCACCGTCGGCAGCAGTTTAGAGTTATTCTAAACTATTGACGGCCGCGCCCGGCGGCCCTACATAGGCCGCATCACCGCATGCGTAGTTGTCCGGGTAGTTCGCGGACAGCATTCGCGTGTACGTCTCCAGATCGACCGCAGGAGGAAACCGATGGCTAAGGCGTTGAAGGGCTCCCAGACCGAAGAGAACCTGAAGGCTGCGTTCGCGGGTGAATCCCAGGCGAACCGCCGCTACCTGTACTTCGCCCAGAAGGCCGACGTCGAAGGCTACAAAGACGTCTCCGCCGTGTTCCGCTCCACCGCCGAAGGCGAGACCGGCCACGCCCACGGTCACCTCGAATACCTCGAGGCCTCGGGCGACCCGGCCACCGGCAAGCCGATCGGGCCGACCAAGCTCAACCTCGCCGCAAGCATCGCCGGCGAGACGCACGAGTACACCGACATGTACCCGGGCATGGCCAAGACGGCGCGCCAGGAAGGCTTCGAGGAAATCGCCGACTGGTTTGAGACTCTCGCCAAAGCCGAAAAGTCCCACGCCGGCCGCTTCCAAAAGGCCCTCGACACCCTCTAGCTAGTCGCCGACCCCCGAACACAAGAAACCCCCTCCCCCCTTGCGGGGGAGGGCGGGGTGGGGGGTGAAGCAAACGCGACGCCCGAAATTCACTCGAGAACTCGTACATGCACTCAGAAGGCACCGGCGCCCCGACGCGCCACGTCATCCCGTGGACCGAGGGTTCGTACACCGACCCGACCGTCCTCGACGCCGAGTTGCGCCGCCAGTTCGACGTCTGTCACGGCTGCCGCCGTTGCTTCAACCTGTGCGACTCCTTCCCGCGCCTGTTCGACCTCATCGACGCCGCCAAGACCGGCGAACTCGACTCCGTTGTCTCGGCCGACTTCAGGCCGGTCGTGGACGCCTGCACCCTGTGCGACATGTGTTTCCTGACGAAGTGCCCGTACGCGCCGCCGCACGAATTCAACATCGACTTCCCGCACCTGATGCTGCGCTACCGCGTGGCCGAGAAGGGCGCGGGCAAGGTCACGTTCGTCCAGCGCGAAATCCGCAAGACGGATCGCAATGGAAGCCTCGCGTCCTACGTCTCCGCCCTCGCCAACTGGGCGACCAAGGCTGGCAACGGACTCACGCGTAGCGTGCTGGCCGCGGTCGCCAACATCCATCCGCGCGCCTGGCTGCCGGCGTACGTCGGCGCCGCCAATGTTCTCGTGCGCCGCGCCGCGCGTGAACCGGTCGCCGTCAACGCGGCCGCGCCCGCGGCGGGAAAACGCAAGGTCGTGCTCTACGCAACCTGCAGCGGCAACTTCAACAAGCCCGAAATCGGCTTGGCGACGCGCGCTGTGCTGGCGCGCAACGGCGTCGAATCGGTCGTGCTGCACCCCGGTTGCTGCGGCATGCCGCAACTTGAAATCGGTGATCTCGCCGCGGTGTCGGCAAGTGCGAAAAAGGTAGCGGCTGACCTCGTGCCGTGGATCGACAAGGGCTACGACGTCGTCGCACTCACGCCGTCCTGCGCACTCATGCTGAAGTTCGAGTGGCCGCTGATCGCGCCCAAGGACCCGAACGTGGTGCGCCTCGCCAAGGCGTCGCACGACGTCGCCGAATATATCGTCAAGATCGCCAAGACCGATGGCCTCGCCGAAGGTCTTGCACCAATGCCGGAGTCGGTCGCGCTCCATATCTCGTGCCACAGCCGGGCCCAGAACATGGGATTCAAGGCCGCCGACATGCTGCGCCTGATCCCGGAGGCCAACGTCACCGTTCTCGATCGCTGCTCGGGCCACGGCGGCGCGTGGGGTGCCGAGAAGCAGAACTTCCCCGTCGCGCTCAAGGTCGGCAAGCCGGTGGCGCGCCGCGTTGCGGAACTGAACCCGACGCACATCGCATCCGAATGCCCGCTGGCCGGCGATCACATCGTCCAAGGCGTGCAGGAACTCGACGCCGCCGCGCATCCGCCAACCGCGGTCCACCCAATCATGCTGTTCGCTCGGGCCTACGGAATCGAGATCAAACCATGACCGTCCGCACCAAGCGCCGCGCAATCACGCGCGCCGACATTCTGTCCCTTGCCGCATACGAGGCTGTGCGCGCGCAGAAGCGTGCAGAGGTCCGCGCCGAGAAGCGCAATCGTCAGATCCACATCGGCCCGCACGCCACGTTCACCTTCGAGACCTACACCTCCATGTGGGTCCAGGTGCACGAGATGCTGCGCGCCGAAAAGGGCGGCGACGCCCAGATCGACGACGAGCTGGCGGCCTACAATCCGCTCATCCCCAACGGGCGAGAGCTGGCCGCGACCATGATGCTGGAGATCGAGAGCGAGACCCTCCGCGCGACCGAGCTGGTCAAGCTTGGCGGCATCGAGGAGACGGTCCGCCTGCGCTTCGCTGGCGAGACCGTGTCCGCCGTGCCCGAGCGCGACGTCGATCGCACCGACGAAACTGGAAAGACGTCGTCCGTGCACTTCCTGCACTTCCCGTTCACCGAGACGCAGATCCGCGCCTTCCAGGCCGAGAACGTCGAAGTGACTCTGGACTTCACCCACGCGCGCTATCGCCACGCTACCGTGTTGCCGGAAGAAACCCGCGCCGCCCTCGCCGCCGACTTCGATGCGGCGGTCCTGCACTAACCGCTAGCCGTCATTGCGAGCGCAGCGAAGCAGTCCAGAATGTTGCCCCCAGCCTGGATCGCTTCGTCGTTTCACTCCTCGCAATGGAGCCAGCGCTGGGCGCTACTTGAGCGACTCGTTCGGGTAGGCGCCCCACAGTTGCGCGCGCGGCAGCCAACCCTTGTGGCCGCCGACGTCGAGCCGGCAGACCGCGCCGCCGCATTCGAGTATGTGGGCAACGACCCCCGGCTCCGCCTGCACCACCACCGTGCTGGTCGGATCGGCGGTCCGCGTCAGGGTCCGGACCTCGCTGCCCAGGATGATCGCCATACGATCGCCCGACAGCAGGTTCTGGTGTACCCAGCCCTCGATGCCGTCGATGTCGCGCACCTTGCGCCACACGTCGAAGGTGGCGATCACCTCGACCGGCAGTCCTTCGCGCACGAACACCCACACCACCGGGTACTGCATGCCGGGTCCGGTGCGGACGTTGACCTCGTGGGAGCGCAGCGAGACGAAGCGGGGGATGGGCAGGGCGCCCTGGGCGTGCGCAATAGCCGCGCCACCCAGCAGCATCACGATTCCGACCAACGCGCGCACGAACAGCCGCACAGCGATCAGGCGGGCTTCCCCGCGCCCATGGCGTACGCTTCTTTCAGCCACTTCAGCAACTCGGTGTCGATCTCACCCACCGACGACACCCACAGCTCGTTATGGCTGCGGTTGGGCGACAACTGGTCCGACTTGCGGATGCGCGGGCTCTTGATCGGGCCCTTCATGCGGACGTTCAGGATGATCCCGCTCTTGCGCGGATGTACGACGGCGAAGGCGCTGCCGGCGACCAGGTGGATCACATTTTTCTTCGGCTCGATCTCGACCGGGCCAAAGCGCTGCACAGCCGCCAGCAGGCGCTCATAGATCATGCGCGCCGCCGCGTCCGAATCCGCAAAAGCCTCGCCCGTCGCAGCGTCCATGGGGATGAGTCAACCACGGGCGTGGCCGCCGCACAACTCGGGCGAGGCCCCCCAAAATTGTTAGACCCGGCCGCCCATGCTAAGAGGGCGAACCCCACCGATTCCCCAAAGGCCCGTTCCGCCTTGACCAGCAAGAAGCCCGACGTCGTCGTCACGCGCAAGCTGCCCGAGGCGGTGGAGGTGCGCATGATGGAGCTGTTCCGGGCGCGCCTGAACATCGACGACCACCGCTTCGGCCAAGCCGAGCTGGTCGAGGCCGTGAAGACGGCCGATGTCCTGGTGCCGACCGTCACCGACCGCATCGGCGCCGACGTGCTCCGCCAAGCCAGGCCCAAACTCAAGCTGATCGCCAACTTTGGCACCGGCGTGAACCACATCGATCTCAAGGTGGCCGAGGAACTCGGCATCACGGTCACCAACACGCCGGGCGTGCTGACCGAGGACACCGCCGACCTCACCATGGCCCTCATCCTGGCCGCACCGCGCCGCATCACCGAGGGCGAGCGGCTGCTGCGCGCCGGCAAATGGGAGGGCTGGGGACCGACCCTGCTGCTCGGCCATCGCATCGCCGGCCAGCGCCTCGGCATTATCGGCATGGGCCGCATCGGCCAGGCCGTGGCACGCCGCGCGCGCGGCTTCGGATTGTCGGTGCATTACCACAATCGCCACCGCGTGCCCGAGGCGACCGAGCAAGAGCTGGACGCGGCGTACTGGGAAGACCTCGACCAGATGCTCGCCCACATGGACATCATCTCGGTCAACTGCCCCCTCACCGACGAGACGCGCCACATGCTGTCGGCGCCGCGCCTGGCGCGGCTGCAGCGTCACGCCGTCATCGTCAACACCGCGCGCGGCGAGATCATCGACGAGAACGCGCTGTGCGACCTGCTCGAGAAGGGCCAGATCGGCGGCGCCGGCCTCGACGTGTTCGCCGAGGCGCCGCACATCAACCCGCGCCTCCTCAAGCTCGACAACATCGTGCTGACGCCGCATATGGGCTCCGCCACCTACGCCGGCCGCATCGCCATGGGCGAAAAAGTCATCATCAACATCAAGAGCTTCGTCGACGGCAACGCGGCACCCGACCGCGTCATCGCCGGTGTCACGAACTAGGCTCGTAACACACACATCATCGAGCCATCACACGTCGGCCACAAGTCAGCAAGCGGACCGTCACAGGGATGGCCTAGCACTCAGGGGTGAATCCCGAGTCCCGCGATCCGCGTCTGTTCGGCCTGGTTGGACGCCTGGAACAGGCACGGCACCGCTACACCCAGCGCGCCGTGCTCAACGCCGGCCTTACCGGCCTTACCGCCGTACTCTTGTCGTTCTGCGTCCTGCAGCTGCTGTACGCGCTGCGCGCCGTCGATGTTCCGCCGCCCGAACACGTTCTTCTCGCTCTCGCAATCGGTGCCGGTGCGACGCTGGCCGTTGCCGCCTTTGCTGCGCGGCGCCGCCCGTCCATCGCGACCCTCGCGCGCGCCGCCGAACGCCGCTTCGCCATGCGAGAGAGTCTGAGCACGGCGCTCGAGGTCGCGTTGATCGATGCCCCGCACTACGGCGCGATCGGCGCGGCACTTCTGCGGCGCGCCGAGTCCCACGCAGGCGAGATCGATGTGCGGACTCTGGTGCCGCTGACCTTGCCCCGCATGGCGCTGGGCGTTCCAGTGTTGCTTCTGCTCGCAGTTGTCTTTGCCACCGCGTTACCGGCACCGGTGCTGCGCGACAAGCTCGGCGCCTTGCGCACTGCACGCAGCGCCGACGCAGCAATGACCGAGCAGCAGAGAGCGCAGGACGCCGCCGACGTCGCGGCCGTCGCCGCGGTGTTGCGCCGCGACGGACGCGAGCGTGGCGACGTCGAGCTCCTGGCGTTGGCTCAAGAGGTGACCGACCTGGGGCGCCGCTTCGCGGCGGACCCCGCCATGGGACGCGAGACGCTGGCCGAGAACGTCGAGCGCCTCCTTGGTGCGACGCGCGATGCCTACGGCCGCGGGGCCGACGTTGCAGCCGCGGCGCAATCCGTCGCCCGCTTGCGCGGCCCGGCGCCACCTGCAGGGGCTGAGCGATCGCGGCCTGTTGTTAGCGTCGTTGGCAACGCGCCCGCGGCGGCCGGCGCAGACCCCGCCGTTGACCGCCCGCAGGTGACACGGGATGAACCACAGCGCACCGCCGCCGCCCTTCCGCCGCCCACACGGGCATTGCCGGGCACTCGTGGACCCGGCGGCCAGCGCGAGTCGGAAGCCCCAGCCGCCGATCCGCAGGACAAACAGGCCGACTATCGCGACGCGGCGCCCGAGGCCGGTGAGGGTGGCGGCGGCGAGGTGTTCGGTGGCGCCGGTGGCGGCGCTCCGGGCGACTACGCCGGCTTCGGCACGCGGGCCCTGGTCGGCGAGGCGCTCAAGCGTCTCGGCATCGCGGCTGGCGGTGAGTTGCTGCTGCAAAACCCTGAAGGCGAGGGTGGCCGTCGCACTCAACTCGGCCTCCTGCCCGATGCGACGGCGGGCGTCGTTGGTGCTCCAGGTCAACCTCCGCTAGCCGGCGCGTGGCGCGCAACGGCCGAGCACGAGGTCACCCGCACCGCGCTGCCCGTCACGGCGCGCGACATGGTCGGCCGGTACTTCCAAGGCATTGCGGCCGAGGCCGCACGGTGATCTTTCTTTCTCCGGCGTGGCTGGCGATCGCCGGCCTGACCGCGCTTGTGCTGCTGCTGCACATGCGCCGCCGGCGCCAGGTTGAGGTTCCCAGCGTCGCCATGTGGCGTCTGCTGCAGGACGCTGGAAGCGCGCGACGCGCGCTGCGCCGTCCACCGGCCAGCACCCTGCTCGCGCTGCAGCTATTGGTCGTCGCCCTGGCGGCCGTCACACTCGCGCAGCCTTTGTTGGGCTCTGGCGACCCGTCGCCGCAACACACGATCTATGTCGTCGATGCGTCCGGCAGCATGCGCGCAACGGACGTCGCGCCGAATCGCTTCGACGCTGCACGGGATCGCCTTGTCGCCATGATTTCCGCGGCCACGCCGGCATCCACGGGACGCATCTCCGTCGTCAGCGCCGGTGCTCTGGCTCGCATCGAGGTGGCGCGTCAGCCAAGGCCGGCCGGCATCCGGCCGCTGATGCGCCGGCTTGAGGCGGGCGACGGGCCCGCTGACTGGGCCGCCGCTACGGCCTTGGCGGATTCGCTCCGCCGCCCCCGTGAAACCACGCGCGTCGTCGTGTTGACCGACGGTGCCGACGCCGGTGCGCGCGAGGTCGAACGCACGTTCCCCGGCATTGCTACTCGATCAATCGTCGCTGGCGCCGACTCAACCAATGCCGGCCTGTCGGCCGCGATCCAGCGCTCCGACTCGCCCGCCGGCAAATGGCTCGTCATCGGAAGCGTCCGCTTCAGCGGCAGCGCCCCCGAGGGTGTCGCCGTCGAGGCTCTGTTCCGTGCCTCCGGTACCGAGGAATTCGTGCCGTGGGCGACGACGATGGCGGAGCGCCGCGGCGGCGGTCCCAATGTCGCTTTCGACCTCGCCTTCAATCTGCCTGGTCCCGGCGCCGTGCAGGTGCGGATCCCCGACGACGCCGGTCCGCACGACAACGCGGCGTACTTTGTCGTGCGCGGCGAACCGGTGCGCGCCCGCGTGCTCTATGTTGGCGCGCCGCGCGGCCCGATGCTTGTCGCGCTCCAGTCGTTGGACTTCGTTGATGTTGCGGCGGCAGAACGCCTTCCGTCCGAAGACCACACGTTTGACCTCGTTGTTATCGACGACGTGGTGGTGTCGCGCCGGCCGGCAACCAATGTCTTGTGGCTTGGCGCCGCGCATGTCGATGGCGAGTCGCCGCCGGCCGCGTTCGGTCCGCCAACGCTGACCGGCTGGGACACCACGCATCCGTTGTCCGACCAGATCGATTGGACCGCGTTGGCCGTGGATAGTGCCTATCGCGCCGAGCGTCTGCCGGGCGCAACCGTTCTCGCGGAGTCGAGTGGTGTGCCGCTGGTGCAGGCGCGCACGACCCCATCGGGGCGCGACGTGCAGCTTGCCTTCGACCTTGCGCAGTCCGGCTGGGCCAGCAGTGCTGGCCTGCCGGTGTTCGTCAGCAATCTCGTGCGCTGGCTAGGGGTCGATCTCGGCTCCAGCGTCGGGGCGAGTTGCTTTGTTGGCGCAGTGTGCCCGATCGAATCTCGGTTCCTGGCCGCCGTGACTCCCCTGGCCGATGGCGCGGAGGCCGAGTTTCTCCCGGACGGTACCGAAGGCGCGTTCGCGCCGGCGCGCGCCGGTCTCTACGACCTCGACGCCGGTGACCTGCGCCGCACTCTGGCGGTCAACCCGCCGTCGTTGGACGAGACGGCGCTGGCGCCGTTGGACGGCCAAGGCGTCACTCCGACGGCAGCTTCGCCCGTCGTCCGTCCGCTGTGGTGGTGGCTTGCGTTGTCCGTGCTGGGATTGCTGTTGGCGGAAGGATGGATCGCCGGTCGCGGTACCGAACAGTTCCTGAGCCTGTCTGCGCTCGCGCCGGGTCGGGCGCTGGCCACGCGCAAACGCGCGCAGCTTGGTCTGGGCTTGGCCGCCGCGGCCGCGGTGATTGCTGCCCTGACGGGCCTGCCGCTGCCGGTACGCGAGAGCGTCGAGAACGTCGTTGTGGTCGTCAGTCCGGATCTGGCCACAGGCGCTCCCAATGCGGCGCGCGCCCGCATCGTGCGCGCGGTGGTGGAGCGCACCAACGCGGCAGGCTCGCAGGGCAATGCCGGTCTCGTCGTTGCAGGTGGAACGCCCCGCATTGCTGCCGACATTGGCGAGCCCGCCGGGCAGCCGTACGCCGACGCCTTCCGCAGCGCCGCGGCCGGCGCAAACCTCGAAGCGGCGGTACTACTCGCTGCGGCGATGCTGCCCGCCGATCGCGCGGGCCGGGTCGTTGTCGCCACCGACGGAAACGAAACCACCGGACAGGTCGTCCGCGCCCTTTCGGCGGCGCGCGCGCGCGGGGTGGTGGTGGACATCGAGCCCATCACCGACATGCCGCCGGGCGAAGTGTTGGTCGAATCAGTTCATGCGCCGCGACAGGTCTACCTTGGCGACACGTTTGTCCTCGACGCGGTGATCTATGCCCAGGCGCCGGTCAAAGGTCAGGTCACCATCCTGCGCGCCGGCGAACAAGTGTTGGCGCAGCAACTCGATCTGCTGCCCGGCCGCAACCGGGTCGAAACCGTTGTGCCGGCGCAGGCAGCAGGCGACCTAGTGCTGGAGGTGACGGTCGCATCGCCGCTCGATACGTTTGCCGAGAACAACCGCAACGGCGTCATCGTCGCCGTGCGTGGTCCGCCCTCGATTGCCGTAGTGACGCCGGACCCGGCGGCGGGCGACACCTTCGCGCGCGCCCTAGCGGTGCAGGGCTTGAGTGCCAAAGTCGTAAGCCCGGCCGCCGCGCCCAAGACGGTGGAGCGCTGGCTTGCCTATGACGCCGTGGTGACAATGAATCTGCCGGCGATCCTGCTCGACACCGAGCAGCAGGATTCGCTGGAGCAGTTCGTGCATCGACACGGTCGCGGCCTGTTGATCCTCGGCGGCGAGAATACGTTCGGTCCTGGCGGCTACTTCGGCACCGCTTTCGAGCGCATGTCGCCTCTGTCCAGCCGGATTCCACACGACTCGCCCAAGGTCGCGATCGTGTTCGTGCTCGATCGGTCGGGCAGCATGGTCGCCTGGGCCGATGCCGCGCGGACCGCGACTCGACTGGATGTTGCGCGCGAGGCCACGCTGGCGGCGGTCGGTCAATTGCCCGATGAGGCACGCGTCGGCTTGGTAGCGTTCGACCATGAGGCCTACGTCATCCTGCCGCTGACCGCGCAGAAGGACGAGGCGGCGGTGTCCAAGGCGCTCAGCACCATCGGGCCGGGCGGCGGGACGTTCATCTATCCTGGCCTTGCCGCCGCCATGGACATGATGCACGGCCTCGACGTGACCGCGCGGCATATCGTGGTGATGACGGACGGGTTGTCGCAGACGGCGGATTTCTCCGCGCTGTTCGCCGAAGCCAAGAGTCTCGGCGTCACCATTTCCGCCATCGCCATCAGCAGTGCGGCGGATCCCTCCCAGCCGCTGCTCATCGCCGAAGGCGGCGGCGGCGGCTTCTACCGCACCGACGACATGCGAGCGCTGCCCAGTATCCTCATGCAGGAGACGCTGACGCTGTCGACCGCTCCGCTGAAGCAGGGTGCCGCGCCGGTCACCTGGGTCAGTGACACCGCGGACTTCTTGCAGGGAATTCCCGCTCGGCTGCCGCCCGTGCACCTGTACGTGCGAACGACGTTGCAGCCCAACGCCGATCTCCACCTGGCGGTGACCGACGCGCGGGGCGAGAGTGAGCCGCTGCTGGCGTCGTGGCGCTACGGCAACGGCCGGGTTCTCGCCTTCGCCGCCCACGGTGCCGGCCTCGGCGCCGAAGAGTGGCTGCAGATGCCGGAGTATCCGCGGCTGTGGGCCCAGGCGGTGCGGGCCTTCCTGCCCGATGCTGCCGGCCCAGGTCTACACGTCGATCTTCGTCGCGACGGCGACAAGGTTCGCGTCGCCGCGGAAGTCCTCGACAAGGCCGGCGCTCCGGTCAGCGGCCGCCGCGTGACCGCGTCGGCGCCCCAACAGCTCCCCGTCGCGCTCCGGGATGCGGGCCCCGGCCGCTACGAAGGTGACGTTGCAGTCTCTGCCCCTGGAGTCTGGCGGGTCGAGGTGGCGGCCGATGACCTTTCGGTAGTGGCCGCGCTGTACGTCGGCTACCCGGCCCGGTTCGATTTCGCCCGCGCCGACTTCGACAAGATGCATGCACTCGCTACGGCTACCGGTGGCCGGGTCGTCGTCGGCAGCGACACCGCCATCAGCGATGCGACCCACTGGGTCGCACGGCCGGCCTGGCAGGCATGGACGTTGCTGGCCTTGGCTCTGTTTCTGGTCGAGCTCACGGTCCGCTACGCGCCGCAGTTCTTTCAGCGGCGCAATCCGATACGGATCTTCGTTGCGGCGCACGCCGCCGCGCGCCGTTGAGCGGGCCGGCTGTCACGAGTCCGTAGCCGATTCATCATCGAGCGGACATCGAATCATCATCGCGCAGCAAGTCGGACGTAATGTGCGGCGCCTACGACTCCGCCCGTCGCACTCATTCGGGGAGTCTCCCGTGCAAAACATGTCTTTCTATGACCGTACGCTGGCGCGCATGTCGCGCCGTCAGCTGATGAACGCCGCTGCCGTCCTCGGCACCGCCGCAATCGCCTCGCCGATCTTCTCGAGCAAAACGCTCGCGGCGCCCATCTTCATGGACTATCCGTTCCAGCTCGGCGTTGCCTCCGGCGACCCGACGCCGAACGGCGTCGTACTGTGGACGCGTCTCGCGCCGAAGCACCTCGAAGGCGGCGGCATGCCGGCCATCAACGTCGAAGTGGAGTGGGACGTTGCAACGGCCACCAACTTCACCAACATCGTCCAGAAGGGCGTCGCCGTCGCGCGCCCGGAACTGGGCCATTCGGTGCACGTTGAAGTCACCGGCCTGGAGCCGAACAAGGAGTACTTCTACCGCTTCCGCGCCGGCAACGAAGTGACGCCGACGGCGCGCACCAAGACCGCTCCGGCGGTCGGCCAGGTCGTCGAGCGGATGCGCTTTGGCATCTGCGGCTGCAACAACTACGAGCAGGGCTTGTTCACCGCCTACCGCGGCATGGCGCAAGAGAACTTCGACTTCATCATTCACACCGGCGACTACATCTACGAAGGCCGCGACAACGGTAACCGCACTCCGGACACCCTGGTCCGCCGCCACAACGGCCAGGAGATTCACACCGTCGTCGATTACCGTAACCGCTACGCGCTCTACAAGAGCGACCCGAACTTCCTCGCCGCGCACGCGTCCGCCCCGTGGTTGATCACGCGCGACGACCACGAAGTCGAGAACAACTACACGGTCGTGGACGAAAACGACATCCCGCCGGAGGTCTTTGCGCTGCGCAAGGCGATGGCCTACCAGGCGTACTACGAAACCATGCCGCTGCGCTCCGCGGCCATCCCGAAGGGCCCGAGCCAGCTGCTCTATCGCCGCCTGCAGTTCGGCGACTTGATGGACATCAGCTTGTTGGACACGCGCCAGTACCGCTCGGATCAACCGTGCGGTGACGGCTCCAAGACCGGTTGCGTCGGCATCAACGATCCGAAGGCGACCATGCTTGGCGCCGAGCAGGAAAAGTGGCTGTTCGACAACCTCGCCACCGTTAAGGCGAAGTGGACCATCCTGTCGCAGCAGGTGCCGATCTTCATGCGCGACAACATCAAGGCGGCGCCCGATGCCCAGTTCTCGATGGACAAGTGGGACGCCTATACCGTCGCCCGCCAGCGCCTGATGGACCGCCTCAAAGAGACGCGGGCGCCGAATCCGGTGGCGCTGTCCGGCGACGTTCACCTCGCCTACGCCGCCGACCTGAAGATGGACTACCGCAACCCGAACTCCGAGACTGTCGGCGTCGAGTTCACCGGCACGTCCATCTCCTCGGGCGGCGACGGGCTCGACGTTGGGGCAACGTGGGACACCATCAAGGGCGACAACACCCACATCAAGTACCACTCGGCCAAGCGCGGCTACACCGCGTTCGGCGTGACGCAGAACGAGATGCGGGCCGAGTACAAGATCGTTGACAAGGTCTCCGTGCCGAACCAGCCGATCCGTCTCGGCGCCACGGTGATTGCCACCTCGGGCAAGCCGGGCCTGCAGGTCGCCTAAAGCAACAAAACGTACGAACGCAGCGGGCGCTCTCGAAAGGGAGCGCCCGTTTGCGCCTCTAGCGCAGCTTCACCGCCATCAGCGAGAACGCGTGCGGGACCTTCGGCCGCCCCGGTGGCATGCGCCACAAGCCGTCCGGTCCGCGCCGCATGCTGCGGAACTGGCGATAGGTCGTCGCCTCGTGCTCGTGGAACATCTGCAGGACCAGTCCCGCGTCATCCACAGCGGCGAGGATGTCGGACAAGGGGTGAAGCCACTCGCGGCACTCGGCGTGGGCGATCGGCGTCGGGTCGCCGGTGTAGGTCTGCCGCTGGGTCAGGACCAGCGGCTTATCAATCGCCGTGCGCCACGGCTCGGCCACCATCAGGCGCGCGGTACCGCTGGCATCCGGCACCTCGTCGAATTGGGCCGAGGTCGGATGGGTGTCGGCCAGGTATAGGCGGCCGCCAGGCGCCAGCAGGCTGGCGGCGTTCTGCATCCAGGCGCGCGAGTCCGGCACCCAGCACAGGACACCCCACGTCGCGAACACCAAGTCGAACGGATCGCTGACCAGGGTACGCACCGCGCGTACGTCGCCCTCGACGAAGGTCGCCGTCAGGCCGGCGCCCTCTGCGAGTTCGCGGGCGAACGACAGCGCGCGCGCTGAAAAATCGACGCCGGTGACGGTCGCGCCGCGGCGCGCCAGCGACAGCGTGTCGAGTCCCAGGTGGCATTGGAGGTGGAGGATGCGCAGGCCGGCCACATCGCCGACCTCGGCGCCTTCGATGGCCGACAGGGTGTCGCCGCCGGACTTGAACTCGGCGACGCGATAGAAGCCGTCGGCGTCGCGGGCGTGGATCGCGGCGCGATCGTCCCAGTGCGTACGGTTCAGCGCGATCGCTTCATCTTCAACGGCCATAGCACCCCCGGCACACAGGATGCCAAAGCAGCGCAGTCAGGGCGAGAGCTAGCTTGCCGCGCTGGAGGCGCGCGTCACTCGGCCGGGACGGCGCAGAATTCCTCGCCCGGCTGGGCGTGGCCGATCAGCGACTGCGACAGGTCTTTGATGGTCGGCTTGTCGCCGCACAGCGCGCACTTCGGGTCGCGGTGCACGCGCACGGTGCGCCAATTGGCGTTGAGGGCGTCGTAGATGACCAGCTTGCCGGACAGGCTTTCGCCGATGCCGACGACTTCCTTCAGCACCTCGACCGCCTGCAACGATCCGACAACGCCGGCCAGCGCGCCAAGAATTCCGGCCTCGGCGCACGACGGTGCCAGGCCTGGAGGCGGCGGCTCGCGGTAGATGCAGCGGTAGCAGGGATGGTCGCCGACCATGTACGGCTTGAAGGTGGCGATCTGGCCGTCGAACTGCGACAGCGCGCCCGACACCAGGGTCTTGCCGGAGAACTTGGATGCGTCGTTGACCAGGAAGCGCGTCGCGAAGTTGTCGCTGCCGTCGGCGACGACATCGTACTGCGACACCAGCTCCATCGCGTTGGCCGCTGTCAGACGTTCGGTGTGCTGCACCAAGTGCACGTCGGAGTTCAGTGCCAGGACCGCTTGCGCCGCACTCTCCGTCTTCGGCATGCCGACGCGGTCGGTGGTGTGCAGGATCTGGCGTTGCAGGTTCGACAGGCTGACGTCGTCGAAATCCACGACGCCGATGGTGCCGATCCCGGCTGCCGCCAGGTACATTACGATCGGCGAGCCAAGACCACCGGCGCCAATCACCAGCACGCGCGCATTCAGCAGACGTGCCTGACCCGGCCCGCCCACCTCTTTCAGAATGATGTGGCGCGCGTAACGCTCGATCTGGTCGTCGCGCAGCTCCATCAGCCTTGCTCGAACAGCGCCGTGGACAGGTAGCGTTCGGCGAACGACGGAAGCACCGTCACCACCATCTTGCCTGTCATCTCCGTACGGCCCGCGACCTCGAAGGCGGCGGCCAGCGCCGCGCCCGACGAGATGCCGCACGGAATGCCTTCGATTCTGGCCGACAGCCGCGCGGTTTCGAACGCGGTCTGGTTGCCGATGGTGATGACTTCGTCGATCAAGCCGGTGTTGAGGATGGCGGGCACGAAGCCGGCGCCAATGCCTTGAATCTTGTGCGGGCCGGGCTTGCCGCCGGACAGCACCGGGCTGCCCTCGGGCTCGACCGCGACCATGCGCAGGCTGGGTTTGCGCGCCTTCAGTACTTCGCCGACGCCGGTCAACGTACCGCCGGTGCCGACGCCACAGACGATGACGTCAACGCGGCCCTCGGTGTCGTTCCAGATCTCTTCCGCCGTAGTGATGCGGTGGATCGCCGGGTTGGCCGGGTTCTCGAACTGCTGCGGCATGAACGCGTCGCCCAGCGACTGGATGATCTGTTCGGCGCGCGCAATCGCGCCAGCCATGCCCTGGTCGGCCGGCGTCAGCACGATCTCGGCGCCCAGCAGCTCCAGCATCTTGCGGCGCTCCAGCGACATGCTCTCGGGCATGGTCAGGATCAGGCGCCGGCCTTTGGCGGCGGCGACGAACGCCAGCGCGATGCCGGTGTTGCCGCTGGTCGGCTCGACGATGACGGTCTTCGGCCCAAGCTTGCCCTCGCGCTCGGCGACCTCGATCATCGACAGGCCGATGCGGTCCTTCACCGATGACAGCGGGTTGAAGAACTCGAGTTTGCCGAGCACGTCGGCCTTGGCCTTGAAGTGGGCCGATAGCTTGGGCAGGCGCACCAGCGGCGTGTCGCCGATGGTGTCGAGGATCGACGCAAAGATGCGCCCGCGTCCCGGAGTGTTGCGTCGATTGGGGCGATCGATCTTTTTCATGCGCGTTTCGGCTGCCTCAGATGTCGAACTGAACGCGCTCGGCCGTGCGGCTGTCGATGCCCTTGGCATGGGCGCGGCGGCACAGGTCTTCGATGGTGATGGTGTCCATTTCGCGCATGAAGGTCTCGCGCGCGTCCTTCCACAACGGCCGGATCACCTTCTCGGCAAGATCCGAGCCCGACTCCATCTGCACCAGGTCGCGCGTCGTGCGTTCCGTGCCGTACACGACGCGGACGATTTCGCCGACCGTGATGCGCCGCCGCTCGCGCGCCAGGCGGTAGCCGCCACGCGGACCACGCACCCCTTTCAGGACCCCGGCGCGCACCAGCTTTTGCATCACCTGTTCCAGATAGCGCTGGGGGATGCCTTGGCGTTTGGTGATCTCGCGCGCCTGCGCAGGATCGGCCGTGGTGTTGTAGGCGATGTCGACCACCGCCTCCAAGGCATAGAGCATCTTGCGTGTGAGCTTGATCATCGTTCGAGTCTGTGTGGTTAGGCGGCGAAGCGCCGCTATTCCTGGATTTCTTCGAGAGTCTGGCCCACGCCGGTCGAGCCGAATCCGCCGGCGCCGCGGGCGGTCTCATTCAATGTGCCCAGCGTGAGTTCGGCGCGTTCGACCCGCGCCACCACCAGCTGGGCGATGCGCATGCCGCGCCGCACGGTGAACGGCATCGGGCCGAGGTTCGCCAGCAACACTTGCACCTCGCCGCGATAGTCGCTGTCGATGGTGCCGGGGCTGTTGAGCACCGTGACGCCGTACTCGAATGCGAGGCCCGAGCGCGGCCGCACCTGCGCCTCAAACCCGTCCGGCAAACCAAGCCGCAGGCCGGTTGGGATCATGGTGCGGTCGCCGGGTTCCAGCACCACGGCCTGCGCCACGGCGGCGGCAAGGTCGAGACCGGCGGCACCTGCAGAGCGGTAAAGCGGCAACTCCAGATCCTCGCTGCCGGGCATGCGATTGACAACGATCTGCATCGTTGCGGCGCTCATGCGATGGCGCGGCCGTCGGCTTGCAGCGCGGCGGCAATCCGATCGGCGAGACGCGCGGCGACGTCGTTCTTGTCCAACGTCGGCCACGACTCGGCGCCGCCGGCGGTGACGACGTGCACCGTGTTGCGCCGTCCGCCCAGCACGCCGGTGCCCGGGGAAACATCGTTGGCCACAACCCAGTCGCAATTCTTGGAGGCGCGCTTGGCGCGCGCGCGCTCGATCAGGCGCGCCGGATCGGCCTCGGTCTCGGCGGCGAATCCTACGACGAGCTGCGGACGCGTCGTGCCGGGGCGCGCCAGCGTTGCGAGAATGTCGGGGTTCTCCGTCACTGCCAGGGCAATGGCAGACGGCTGGCCGTCCTTCTTCAGCTTGGCGGCAGCCGGCGCAACAGGCCGCCAGTCCGCGACCGCCGCTGCGAACACGGCGATATCCACAGGCAGTGCGGCGCGGCACGCATCCAGCATCTGCTGGCCAGTCTCGATGCGCTGCACGGTGACGCCGGCCGGATCTGGCTCGGCGGTCGGTCCCGTCACCAGCACCACACGCGCGCCGCGCTCGGCAAGCGCGGCGGCGATGGCGTGCCCCTGTTTGCCGGACGAGAAGTTGCCGAGGTAGCGCACCGGATCGATCGCCTCGCGCGTCGGACCAGAAGTCACCAGCGCCATCTTGCCTTCGAGCAGGCGCGCCGGCCGCGCCAGCATTGTCTCGATGCGCGCCAAAATTTCGTCGGGTTCGGCCATGCGGCCGACGCCGACTTCGCCGCACGCAAGGTCACCCGCGGCGGGGCCGACCAGGTGGGCGCCGTCGCCTGTCACCGTCTGCACGTTGCGCTGCGTCGCCGGGTGGCTCCACATTTGGGCATTCATCGCCGGCGCCAGCAGGATCGGTTTGTCGGTCGCCAGCAGGACGGCGGTGGCCAGGTCGTCGGCGCGGCCCTGCGCCATGCGCGCCAGCAGGTCAGCGGTCGCCGGAGCGACCACGACCAGGTCGCAGTCGCGGGCGAGACGGATGTGGCCCATCTCGCTTTCGTCGGTCAGCGACAGCAACTCTTGGTGGACTTTCTCTCCCGACAATGCCGCCACTGATAGTGGCGTCACGAACTCGGCACCGGCCCGCGTGAGGACGCAGCGCACGCGCGCACCGCGGTCTTTCAGCCGGCGAATCAACTCCAGACTTTTATACGCCGCGATGCCGCCCGCAATGACGAGCAGGACGCTGCGGGTCTCGAGAGCGCCAGCGGACACAGAAGTCTCCAGTGTTTACGGACGAACTGTGGGAAATCGCAAATTTCCCGAAAATAGCCTGTTGTTTTAAGGTAGTGCGGCCCTGCTGCCTGGGCAAGACGCGAATCGCCGACGGGTCTTTTCTGGCCGAGTCCCGCGGCTTTTCGGCCCGGCTTAGGTCAGGCTGTTGAAGATCACGTAGCCGAAAAGCACCAGGGTTATGCCGTACATAAGCATACGCACCGGATTGGCCGTGCCGCGCTTGCTCATCGGGATGAGCGGCGGTGAGTCCATGTTGGGCGGCGCCAGGCGGAACCCTTCGGGCGTGAATGTCGCTCCGGCGCGCTCGGCCGCCTCGATCAAGCTGGGGATGCGCTGCACGGTGGCGATCGTCTCTTCAACGGTGGCCTGTGCGTGGGCGGCAATACCGGCGGGCAATGACTTGCGCAGGAAGACCCGCGCGGCGCCCCACAGGTCGGCCTCGGGCGACAGGTCGCGGCACAGCCCCTCGACCACCACCAGCGTTTTCTGCAGCAGAAGGAGTTGCGGCTGGGTGCGCATGCGGAACTGCTCCGTCACCTGGAACAGGTGGGCGAGCAGCTTGCCCATCGATACCTCGGCCGGCGGCCGGTCGAAGATCGGCTTGGCGATCGAGCGCAGCGCCTGGGCGAACGAATCCACTGACTGGTCGCGGCGCACGTATCCGGCCTGGAAGTGGACCTCGGCGGCGCGCCGATAGTCTCCGGTCAGGAATGCCAGCAGCATCGCGCCGACGTGGCGCCGGTCTTTTGCATCCAGCCGCCCCATGATCCCGAAGTCCACGGCCACCACCTGATCGCCGGGGCCAACGAACAGATTTCCGTGGTGCATGTCGGCATGGAAGAAGCCGTCGCGGAATGCCTGGTTCAGGAACGCGGTCAGCAGGTTCTCGGCGACGCGGTCCAGGTTGTGGCCGGCAGCGAGCAGGGCGGCGCGCTCGGCAATGGAAATGCCGACCACACGCTCGGTGGACAGAACGCGGCGCTGGGTGCGGCGCCAGTCGACGTCGGGCACGCGGAACGTCGGATCGTTGACGAAACTCTCGCTCAGCTCCGATGCCGCGGCACCCTCCAAGCGAAGGTCAATCTCGTCCTGCACCGAGCGCGCAAAGGTCCGCACGACCCGGGCCGGCTCCAGGCGCCGCGCGCCCTCGACGAACCGCTCCAGCATCTCGGCGCCCCAGGTGAAAAGGGCGACGTCCTTGGCGAACTCTTCTTCGATGCCCGGCCGCAGGACCTTCACCGCCACGGGCTCGCCTTCAAAGGTGACGGCGAAGTGGACCTGGGCGATCGATGCTGCCGCCACGGGCTGGTCATCGAAGCTGACGAACAGGTCGTCCATCGACTGGTCCAGCTCGCGCTCGATGATTGCGCGTGCTTGGGCGGCCGGGAACGGCGGCAGGCGGTCGCGCAGGAGGGCGAGGTCGGCCGCCAGTTCCTCGCCGACGATGTCGGGCCGGGTCGATAGGCTCTGGCCGAACTTCACGAAGCTCGGCCCCATTTCCTGCACCGCCGCCGCCAGGCGTTGGCCGGGGCGCAGGGCGTCCATGCCACGCTTAGCCCGTCCCGCCAGGACGACCAGGCCCCAATGCATCCAGCCCGGCAGGCCGAAGCGCCGGAACAGGAATGTCGCGTCGTGGGCGCCCAACACGCGGAGCACGCGCAGGGCCCGGCCGACGTTGTCCAAAGCCGTCACTCCTTCGGGCCCCTACCTAAATGCGCCACGCCGAATACAGCGTGGCGATGCCGCCGGCCAGCGCACGGGTGCGCACGCGTCCCAGGCCGGCGCGCTCCATGCGGGCAACCACTTCGGCGCGGGGCGGGAAGTTGCGGATGCTGTCCACCAGGTACTGGTAGGCGTCGCCGCGGCCGGTGACCCAGCCGCCCAGGCGCGGCAGTACCTGTTGCGAGTAGGTGTCGTAGGCGCGGTCGAGGCCCGCGGCCACCGGCCCGCCGAATTCCAGCGCCACGAACCGTCCGCCCCAACGCAGCACGCGGCACACGTCGGCCAGGGCGTTGTCCAAGCGGGTGACGTTGCGCAGGCCGAAGGCATTGGTGCACGCGTCCTGGCTGGCGTCGGGCAGCGGCAGGCGCTCGGCGTCGCCGCCGACGAACCGCACCGCATCGACGATGCCGCGGTCGAGGGCGCGATCGCGGCCAACCTCGAGCATGGCCGGTGATGCATCGATGACCGTGATTGCTCCGGCGTCGCGGACGCGGTCCAGGACGCGGAAGGCGATGTCGCCGGTCCCGCCGGCGATGTCGGCCAGAACGATGCCGGGGCGCGGATTGAGCCAATCGACCATCTCGGACTTCCACATCCGGTGGACGCCGCCACTCATCAGGTCGTTCATCAGGTCGTAGCGCGAGGCCACGCCCTGGAAGACGTCGCGCACCAAGCTGGCCTTTTCGGCCACCGGTACGGTGCGCCTTCCAAAAAGTGTGTTGGACCCCGGGTCGGCGTCGCCGACGGGTGGGGGAGGCGAGGCCTGGGGGGCCGACGCCTTGGCTCCCGGCGCTCGTGTCATGGCCCGACAATAGCGCGCGGCCCCGACTCTTGCTACGAACCCGGCCCAGGCCGCCATGGCCGTCCAGGGCAGAGATCCCGTGCCGGAACTTCCAGAAGTCGAGACGGTGCGCGCCGGCCTTGCCGCCAAGTTGCTCGGGCGGCGCCTGGCGCACGTGGAATTGCGCCGCAAGGACCTGCGCGTGCCGTTCCCGTCCGGCTTTGCCAAGCGGTTGGAGGGACGCCGCCTGATCGACGCCGGCCGGCGCGGCAAGTACCTGCTTCTTACGTTCGACGACGAGACGGTGCTGCTCGCGCACCTGGGTATGTCGGGCCGCATGGTCCTGCACCAAGGGCCGCCCGAGAAGCCGAAGCTGCACGAACACGTCGCCTTCCGCTTCGACGACGACGTGTCGGTTGCGTTCAGCGATCCGCGCCGCTTTGGCCTAATGTTGCTGACCACGGTGGCGGAGGCACCCCAGCATCCGCTGCTCGCCGCCATGGGGCCGGAACCGCTCGGTCCGGACTTCCACGCGGCGTACCTGGCGGAGGAATTCAGCGGCAAGCGTGCGCCGCTCAAGAACGCCCTGATGGACCAACGCGTCGTCGCTGGCCTCGGCAATATCTATGTGTGCGAGGCGCTGTATCGCGCCGGCCTGTCGCCCGATCGCGCGGCCGAATCCGTCCGACCGCGCGCCATCGCCGGCCTCGTCGCGGCCGTGCGGGCGGTGCTGACCGACGCCATCGCGGCCGGGGGTTCGTCCCTGCGCGACTACGTCCAGGCGTCGGGCGAGCTCGGCTATTTCCAGGACCGCTGGTCGGTCTACGGGCGCGAGGGAGAGCGCTGTCCGGGCTGCAAACCGGGCGCCCGCTGCCGCGTGCAGCGCGTCACCCAGGGCGGGCGATCGACCTTTTTCTGCCCGCGGCGGCAGCGCTAGGCGGCGGAAAAGGCCAGAACGCACGGATGCGCGCCTTGACGGAGCAGCGCGGCGTTCGTTATACACCCCCCTTGCCCCGCCTTACCCGCGGGTCTCCACCAGCAAGACAGGCTCCATGGCGCACCATAAGTCAGCGATCATTCGCATCCGTCGTAATGCTCGCCACGAGGCGATCAACACCAGCCGCATGAGCCGGTTGCGGACGTCCGTGCGCAAGGTCGAGGAAGCCATCGCTGGTGGTGATCAGGCCACTGCAGTTGCCGCGTTCAAGGACGCCCAGCCGGAGTTGCAGCGCACTGCCGGCCGTCGCCTGATTCATCCGAACGCCGCGTCGCGGAAGATTTCGCGTCTCTCGGCGCGCATCAAAGCGATGTCCGCGCGGGCGTAAGCCCGCTCCACTTCATCTGCAACGTTTTTTCGTCGTGTGTCTGCACGACGTGCGTTGTCGTGCGCGATGTTTCGATGCGCGTACGACGGTGCGCACGCGAGCCATTGTTCCGTTCGTGCAACCGTACGTTTGTGCGTCGCGTCACAAAGTTGGCGCACGAGTCGGCAACGACTGCGCAGCGTGTGTGCAAATTCGCCCCGCACCGACAGTGAAAACGCGAACGCACGTGGGCGACTGCGGCGCGCTGCCGCGCGCAAGTGTGTGACTCATCTACATCTTGTCGTTCGGCGTTGCAGACACGCATCGCGGCTTCACATTCTTCGCGTTCGCATTTCAGACCTGTTGCACCTCAGCAGTCGCTCCACTACCCTTCAATTCTCCCAAGCGGGAGTTCACTGAAATTGAGCAAGTAATTCGGTCGCGGACGGCACGTCGTTATTGTTGTCGTCTAACTAATTTGCGATCTGGATTGGCGTAGTGAAGAACTTCGGGGGGCGATCACTTCAACGAACTCTGCGGAACCTTTCGTTTCGGTTTCGCATTCACCTTGGCTGCTCCCTGACGGGAGCCGGACGTTGGGACGCGTGTGCATGCCGGAACGGATATCCGATCAACCGGTACGCATAACTCCCGCATCAGGGTACGCAGGCGACATCTCTCCCAGTGAGGCATGGCGACTGCTCGTTGAAGATAAGAACGCCACCCTCGTCGATGTGCGGACGATGGCGGAGTGGACGTACGTGGGCACACCCGATCTCTCCACCATTGGAAAGCGGCCCCTCCTGATCGAGTGGCAGACGTTCCCCGACCGGGACACGAACCCGGATTTCATCGCCACGATCGCCCGCGCCATCCCGAACACGGATATCCCTGTTTTGTTCTTGTGCCGTTCCGGCGCCCGCTCCGCTGCTGCCGCTGCCATTGCTACGGCGCGCGGCTACACCCGATGTTTCAACGTCGACGAGGGCTTCGAGGGCGACCCGGACGGGAAGCGCCACCGTGGCTCTGCCAACGGCTGGAAGGCTGCCGGTCTGCCGTGGGTGCAGACATGAGCGCCCCGCCCCGCCGCCCCGAGCACACCGAGACGGAAGAAGAGACCGACGTGACGATCGAAGCCGCCATGATTGCGCCAACCCTTGAGCAGCGCTCCTGCTGGGAACGCGTGCGCAATCGCCTGCGCGGCGAGGTCGGCGAGGCCGCGTTCAATAGCTGGCTGCGCCCGGTCGAGCTGGTCGATGCGTCCGGCCGCGCCGTGCGCCTGACTGTGCCGACGCGGTTCATGCGCGACTGGGTGGTCAAGAACTACGCCGACCGCATCCGCACCCTGTGGCAGGGCGAGGACGCGGCGTGCGATTCGGTCGACATCCTCGTCGCCGCCGCAAGCGTTGCTCCCGCGCAGCGCCGCCTGGCGCGCGAGGGCGCACCCAAGCTGATTGGCGCCGACGGGTTGGAGATCGAAGCGCGCTTCGCCCTCCCGGCCGCCGAGGCGGCGCAGAAACTGACGTTCGAGCACTTCATCGTCGGCAAGCCCAACGAGCTCGCCTATGCCGCCGCGCTGCGCGTGGCCGAGGCCGAGACGGTGCCGTTCAATCCGCTGTACCTGGCCGGCGGCGCCGGTCTGGGCAAGACGCATTTGATGCACGCCATCGCGCATCACATGCAGAAGAAGTTCCCCGAGCGGCGCATCGCCTACCTCTCGGCCGAACGCTTCATGTACGAGTTCGTCCGCGCGCTGCGCGATAAGAACGTCATGCCGTTCAAGGAGCAGCTGCGCTCGGTCGACGTGCTGATGGTCGACGACGTGCAGTTCATCGCCGGCAAGGAATCGACCCAGGAAGAGTTCTTCCACACCTTCAACGCGCTGATCGACCAGAACCGGCAGATCATCATCTCGGGCGACCGCACGCCCTCCGACCTCGACCATATGGAAGAGCGCATGCGCTCCCGTCTGGGCTGGGGCCTGGTGGCCGACATTCACGCCACCGATTACGAACTGCGCCTCGGCATCCTGCACTCCAAGGCGGAGCAGGTCGGCGCCAAGGTGCCCCAGCAGGTTCTGGAGTTCCTGGCCCACCGCATCACCTCCAACGTGCGCGAGCTGGAAGGCGGCCTGAACCGCGTGCTGGCCTATTCGAACCTAGTCGGCCGCCCGATCACGCTGGAAACGACCCAGGAAGTCTTGAAAGACCTCCTGCGCGCCAACGACCGCCGCGTGTCGATCGAGGACATTCAGAAGCGCGTCGCCGAGCACTTCAACGTGCGGCTCGGCGACATGCATAGCCCGCGCCGTGCCCGCGCCGTCGCCCGCCCGCGGCAGGTCGCCATGTACCTGTGCAAGCAGCTGACGACCCGCAGCCTGCCGGAGATCGGCCGTAAGTTCGGCGGCCGCGACCACACTACGGTCATGCACGCGGTGCGCAAGATCGACGAACTGAAGCGCGAAGACGCCGCCCTGGCCGAGGACATCGAGCTCCTCAAGCGCTCCCTCGAGGGCTAAGCCCGCGCCGGCCGCGCTGCCGGCGGAGGCAGCGTCGTCCATGCACAAACCGACCTTGCGGCAGAAGACCTGGATCGGTCTCAGCGCCGTCGTGCTCGCTGCCGCGTCTGTGGCCAGCGTCCGAAACGGCGTCCGCCGTCGTTGGCGTGCAAGTCGCCCAAGCAGGCGGCGGAGGTGGTGGGGGAGGGGCGGCGGGGGAGGCGGCCAACGCCTCACGGTTCCTCCCGGAGAGGGCGGAGCTTCGTCCTGATGGCAGGCCGCGAGCGCCCGCGAGCGCTTGCGGCCGCGCTGCGCGACTACCCGGCGATCCGCGACCACGAGCTGCTGGCGCGCGAACTTGAGGGGGCGCCGGGCGTGGCCCGCGATCCCACCGCGGTGTACAGCGCGCTGGGCCGCATCGAGGTCGCCATGGCGCGGTTTCTGCTACCCCCGCGCGGGGCGCCCGGCGCCAACTAGGCGGGGCCAATTCGGGGGCGCCGCGAAACCAAACTAACTGGCTGATTGGGTTGGAGAAAATCATCCTCCCCACAGGCCAAAAACCCATGCTGCCTGGACGCCCCTATGCTATCGTGCCGCCCCGGTTGCAGCCCGTGTCTCTGCACGTCTTGTCGCTCCTCGGCAGCTCGCCGCGACACGGTTTCTTCCGGGTGCTTTCGGCCTCGCCGGAGGCAGGTCTGCCCCTCTCACCGGACTCCACGCGTTCCGCGTGGCTCGCCTGATCCCATGAAGCTCCGTATCGAACGCGCCGCGCTCTTGAAGTCGCTCCAGCACATGCAGAGCGTTGTCGAGCGGCGCAATACCATCCCGATCCTGTCCAACGTCCTGCTGGACGCCAAGGCGGGCAAGCTCGCGCTCACCGCCACCGACCTCGACCTGTGGATGGTCGAGCACGTCGATGCGACGGTCGATCAGCCCGGCGGCACCACGGTGCCGGCGCAGACGCTGTACGACATCGTGCGCAAGCTGCCCGATGGTGCCGAGGTCGAGCTGACATCTGAGCCCGATGGCCGCCTGCTGGTGCGCGCGGGACGCTCGCGCTTCCACTTGCCCAGCCTGGATCGCGAAGATTTCCCGCTGATGCCGGAAGGCGACCTGCCGCACAAGTTCAACCTCGCGGCCGCAGATCTGCGCCGCCTGATCGAGAAGACGCGCTTCGCCATCTCGACGGAAGAGACGCGATACTACCTGACCGGCGTGTACCTGCATGCCGCCAAGACCGACGGCGGGACCTCCCTGCGCGCGGTGGCGACCGACGGTCACCGCCTGGCGCGCATCGAAACCGCGCTGCCCAAGGGCGCGGCGCAGATTCCGGGCGTCATCGTGCCGCGCAAGGTCGTGGCCGAGATGTACCGCCTGATCGAAGGCCGCGACGCCGAGATCACACTGTCCCTGTCCGAGAGCAAGATTCGCGCGGAGTTCGACGGCGCCGTGCTGACCTCCAAGCTGATCGACGGCACGTTCCCCGACTACCAGCGCGTCATCCCGAGCGGCAACGACAAGATGCTCGAGGTTGACGCCAAGGCGTTTTCCGCCGCTATCGATCGCGTCTCCACCGTGTCGACCGAGAAGTCGCGCGCGGTGAAGATCGCCCTCGACAAGGGCAAGGCGACGCTGTCCGCGTCGTCGGCCGAGAACGCGTCGGCCATCGAAGAACTCGCCGTCGGCTACGACGCCGGCGCCATCGAGATCGGCTTCAATGCCCGCTACCTCATCGAGATCCTGGGTGAGATCGACGGCGAATCGGCCGAGTTCGCGTTCGCTGACGCGGTGTCGCCGACCATCGTGCGCGACACCTCCGATCAGGGCGCGCTGTACGTCCTGATGCCCATGCGCGTCTAGACCCCGTCGGGTCCAAGCACAGGCCACCGTTTGACCGTCGAACCGTTCCGCGCCGCACTCCCGCGTGAGTCGCAGTCCCAGCTCTCCGAGGCCGCGGCGGCGGTGGCAGTGACGCGCTTGTCGCTGACGGACTTTCGCAACTACGGCGCCCTGCGCCTCGACCTGGCGCCCGCGCCGGTCGCCCTGATCGGCGCCAACGGGGCCGGCAAGACCAACCTGCTCGAAGCGGTGTCGCTGCTGGCGCCCGGCCGTGGCCTGCGCCGCGCGCGCCTGTCCGACCTCATCCGCCGCGATTCCGGCGGTACAGAAGTGCCGGGCCGCGCTTGGGCCGTCGCCGCGCACGTGCGCACGACCCTCGGCGAGACCGAGGTCGGCACGGGTCTTGTGCCCGGTGTCGCCCCGGAGGGGCGCGACGCGCCCCTGGCGCGCGTTCCGCGCGACGCCGCGTCCGAACCGGACGCTGACGAAGACCAGATCGCGCCCGAACGCCGCGTCGTGCGCATCGATGGCCGCACCCGCGGGCCTGCGGCACTCGCCGGCGTCCTGTCGGTACGCTGGCTGACGCCTGCGATGGATCGCCTGTTTGTCGAAGGCGCCTCGACGCGCCGCCGTTTCCTCGATCATCTCGCCTCCGGCCTCGACTCCGGCCACGCCCCGCGCGTCGCCGCCTACGAGCGCGCGCTGCGCGAACGCGCCCGTCTGTTGCGCGACGGCCAAGGTGGTCGCACGCCCGATCGCCACTGGTTGGCAGCCCTGGAAGGCACGTTGGCCGAACTCGGCGTCGCCATCGCCGCCGCGCGCAACGAATACGTCGCCCGCTTAACCGCGCAGATCGCGGCCGAAGCCGTCATCGGTCTGCGCCTGGTGGTCGACGGCACGGTCGAAGAATCGCTGCGCTCGCAGCCGGCCCTGTCGGCCGAGACCAAGTTCCGCGAAGCGCTCGCCGCATCGCGCGAGCACGATGCCCCGACCGGCGGCGCCGCGGTCGGCCCGCATCGCAGCGATCTCGGCGTGTGGCATGGCTCCGGCCTGCCGGCATCGCAATGTTCCACTGGCGAGCAGAAGTCTCTTTTGCTCGCCATCGTGCGCGCCGACGTGCGCCTGCTCGCCGCCGCCGAAGGGCGTCCGCCGCTGCTGCTGCTCGACGAGGTCGCCGCGCATCTGGACGAGCGCCGCCGCACCGAGCTGTTCGATACCGTACTGGCGTGCGGTGCCCAGGTGTGGACCACCGGCACCGATCGCGCCCTGTTCCGCGCCCTCGAAGGGCGCGCCCAATTCCTCCAGGCCGCGCATGGCCAACTGGTAGCCGTCTGATGACCGAAGACAACGAACAGGCAGACACCGCCGTGCCGGGTGGCGCCGACTCCTACGGCGCCGATTCGATCACGGTGCTGAAGGGCCTCGACGCCGTACGCAAGCGTCCGGGCATGTACATCGGCGACACCGATGACGGCTCAGGCCTGCACCACATGGTCTACGAGGTCGTCGACAACTCGGTGGACGAGACGCTGGCCGGCTATGCGACCAAGATCGAGGTCGCGCTCAACCCCGACGGCTCGTGCACTGTGCGTGACGATGGCCGCGGCGTTCCGGTCGGCATCATGAAAGAGGAGGGTATCTCCGCCGCCGAGGTCGTCATGACCCAGCTGCATGCCGGGGGCAAGTTCGACCACAACACCTACAAGGTGTCGGGCGGCTTGCACGGCGTCGGTGTCTCCGTCGTCAACGCGCTGTCCACCTGGCTTGAGCTGCGCATCTGGCGCGAAGGCAAAGAGCACTGGATGCGCTTCCTCAACGGTAAGGCGGAGAACCCGTTGAAGGTCGTCGGCAAGGCCGACAAGCGCACTGGCACCGAGACCACCTTCCTCCCCAGCACCGAGACGTTCTCGGCCATCGAGTTCGACCTGCCGACGCTGGAGCATCGCCTGCGCGAGCTCGCGTTCCTGAACTCCGGCTTGTTCATCATCCTGGAGGACAAGCGCGGTATCGAGCACCAGCGCTTCGAGTTCCACTACCAGGGCGGCATCGAGGAGTTCGTTCGCTTCCTCGACAAGAAAAAGGCGGCGCTGCACACGCCGCCGGTCGTCATCAAGGGCAACCGCGACGGCATCCATGTCGAGGTCGCGCTGCAGTGGAACGACAGCTACCACGAGAACATGCTGTGCTTCACCAACAACATCCCGCAAGGCGACGGCGGCACGCATCTCGCCGGTTTCCGCGCCGCGCTGACGCGCACGGTGGCGCGCTACGCCACCGGCAGCGGCGCCGGCAAGAAGAAGAAGGACGAAATCCACCTCACCGGCGATGACGCGCGCGAAGGCCTGACCTGCGTGCTGTCGGTGAAAATGCCGGACCCCAAGTTCTCGTCGCAGACCAAGGACAAGCTGGTGTCGTCCGAGGCGCGCGTCGTGGTCGAGGCGTTCGTGGCCGACAAGCTCAGTGAATGGTTCGACACCCATCCGAACGAAGGCCGCGCCATCATCAACAAGATCTTCGAGGCAGCGGCTGCCCGCGAAGCCGCGCGCAAGGCGCGCGAACTGACGCGGCGCAAAGGCGCGCTCGATGTCTCCAACCTGCCCGGCAAGCTCGCCGACTGCCAGGAGCGCGACCCGGCTCACGCCGAGATCATCCTGGTCGAGGGCGACTCTGCCGGCGGCACCGCCAAACAGGGCCGTGACCGCCGCATCCAAGCCGTGCTGCCGCTGCGCGGAAAAATCCTCAACGTCGAGCGGGCGCGTTTCGACAAGATGATCTCCAGCCAGGAGATCGGCACGCTCATCACCGCGCTCGGCACCGGAATCGGCGAAGAGTTCGACATCGCCAAGGCGCGTTACCACCGCATCATCATCGCGACGGACGCCGACGTCGACGGCGCACACATTCGCACGCTGCTGCTGACGTTCTTCTATCGTCAGATGCCGAAGCTGATCGAGAACGGATACATCTACATCGCGCAGGCGCCGCTCTATAAGGCGACGCGCGGCAAGTCCGAGGTCTATCTCAAGGACGACCGCGCCATGGAGCGCTACCTGATCGACACCGGTCTCGACGACGCCGTGCTCAAGGTGCACGGCGGCGGCGAACGCTCCGGCCCCGATTTACGCGAGCTGGTCGAGCACGCGCT
Source organism: Rhizobium sp. Q54 (assembly GCA_945889645.1). Taxonomy (GTDB): domain Bacteria; phylum Pseudomonadota; class Alphaproteobacteria; order UBA2966; family CAIVPW01; genus CAIVPW01. The sequence goes on along the minus strand of CAMDCA010000004.1, from coordinate 36,119 downwards.
GGTCGTGCGCCGCCTGCTCAAGGGCGTCGCCCAGCGCTACCGCGTCTCGGTCGTGGAACAGACGGCGATCGCCGGCGCGCTCAAGCCCGGCGTGCTCGAAGACGCCGAGAAGGCCAAGGGTGCGGCCGCCTACGTCGCCCGCCGCCTCGACCTGCTCGCCACCGAATACGAGCGCGGCTGGACCGGCCAGCCCACCGCCGACGGCGGCCTACAGTTCACCCGCACTGTGCGCGGCGTCACCGAGATCGAGTTGATCGACGGCCGCCTGATGCGCTCGGCCGAGGCGCGCAAGCTCGATGAGCAAGCGGCAGAACTCCAGGCGACGTACCTCATGCCGGCACTCCTCAAGCGCAAGGGCGAGGAGCGCACCGTGCTGTCGCCGACCCAGTTGCTGGACGCCGTGTTCGCGTTCGGCCGCAAGGGCCTCGCCATCCAGCGCTACAAAGGTTTGGGAGAAATGAACGCCGTGCAGTTGTGGGAGACGACCCTCGACCCCGAGGCGCGCACCCTGCTGCAGATCAAGGTCGCCCACGCCGACCAGGCCGACGAAGTATTCACCACCCTGATGGGGGACGAAGTCGAACCGCGGCGCGACTTCATCGTCGAGCACGCGCTCGAAGTTTCCAACCTCGACATCTGAGGGCTCATGTCCAAACGCATCCTCGTCCCCGGCGTGCTCACGCTCCTCTGTGTCGCCGCGGCGTGGTGGGGATTCAGCAACGGCCACATGTTCGTGTTGTGGGTCGCCGGGATCGGCGCCGTGATCGTCGGCTCCGGCCTGGTCTCCGAAGTCTTCAACAGCGATCCGCCGGAGACGTACATCCCGGGCGCTTAACGGCGGCGGCTACCAGCCGTTGCGGATCGCCATTGCCATTTCGAACGCCGGCATGCCTTCGCGGAAGTGGGTTTTGTAGCGGCCCTCGCGATCCAGGAAAAATACCACCGCCGTGTGTTCGATCAGGGTGTCGTTGATCTCGGTGGTCGCGGCCGGGTGCACAATGCGCTCGGCCCCGAACGCCGCCAGCGCCGCTTCGACTTGCTCGTCCGTTCCGGTGACGCCGCGAATGCGTTCGTTGGTGCCGCGCACGTATGCCTCCATCACCGTGCGCGTGTCGCGCTTCGGGTCGACGGTGATGAAGTAGACGTTGATCGACTCGGCGGCGGTGCCGAGTTCATCCATCGCCAGCGACAGATTGGCGAGCGTCGGTCCGCAGACTTGCAGGCAGTTGGTGTAGCCGAAGAACACCAGCGAGTAGTGCCCGCGCAGGTCCGCCTCGGTCACCACCTTGCGCTCGTGATCCATCAGCCGGAACGCGCTGATGGTGCTGGGCGGCGCGGCCGGCCGGTATGGCACGACAGCCGCGAAGGTTCGTTGCGGTGCATCGGGTTGCGCGGTGGTGGGCGGTGCCGGTGCCGGCGGTGTCGCCGCCGCCTGGATCGTTGGCGGCCCGGCGTGCTCGCCGGCCAGGCGTCCGAACCACAATCCCAGCGCCGCAACGGCGGCAAAGAATGCGGCCAGCGCCAGAATCACCAGGATGGTGAACGGGCGCACGGCCGGCGCCTAGAGAAGGCGCCGCAAGCGCGCCGCCATTTCGGCGGCCGGTGTATTGTGGGCGAAGTGGGTGACGTACTTCCCGTCGGGGCCCACCAGGTAGACCAGCGACGTGTGGTCAACGAAGTAGTCGGGATCGTTCGGCGTCTCCTCGCGGATGGCGCGGAATATCTTGTACGCGCGCGTCACCTGCGTGACCTGTTCATCGGTGCCGGTCAGGAACCGCATGCGCGGATGGAAGTGCTCGGCGTAGGCGTGCAACTCGTCCACCGTGTCACGCTTCGGATCGACCGTGATGAACATCGGCGTGACCTTGTCGCCCAGTGGCCCCAGCGCCTCGATCGTCTGGGTCAGGATCGTCAGCGTGATCGGGCACACGTCGGGGCAGAACGTGTAGCCGAAGTAGATCAGGCTCCAGTGCCCAACCAGATCCTTGTCGGTGACCGCCGTGCCGTTCTGGTCGATCAGCTCGAAGGGCCCACCGATCTGCACGCCTTCGGCGACCGTCGGTTCTCCTCCCAGCGAGCGCCGCGCCCGGTCGCTCTCGGAATCGGAGAACCACAGGCCGCCGGCGACCGCCGCCACGGTCATCGCCAGGACAAATACGAAAAGCCAGTCGCTGCGCCGCATGGCGCCATTCTAACCCATTGCGGCCGCTGCCCTCGCCGGTCCGGATGCCGCAGGCCGGTTGACGGCGCCAAGGCCCCGAGCCGAAGCTAGCCCCGTGGGGGACCTCGACGTCAGTGTCGCCGGCTTCGGAGCCGCGCCGGAGGCCTTGCTGCTCCTGGTCGCCGCCCTGGTCATCGATGGATTGTGGCCGACGGCCTGGCGCCCGGGCCCGGCCAACAGCGGCCTGGGCCGCCTGTTTGGCGAGGCCACCGGCTGGTTGGAACGCCGGCTCAACCGCCCGGCTCGCAGCCAAAGCAAGCGCTTGCTGCGCGGGGCTGTCGTGGTTGCCGTCGTGGTGGTGCTCGCGGCCGCACTCGGTGTGGGATTCGCCGTCGCCGTGGCGCGCGTGCCCTTTGCCTGGCTCGCTGAACTTTTCGTGTTGATTGCTGCCATCAGCGCCCGTGCCGGTTGGGAGGACGCGCTCGCCGTCGCCAAGGCGCTCGGCAGCAACGCCGAAGAGTCGCTAAGCGTTGCCGCACCGTTGCTCGGTCCTGACGCGGCGACGATGGACGCGCCGGCGCTGGCGCGGGCGATGATCGTGCGCACCGGAGACCGCCTGGCGAGTGACGTGATCGCCCCGGTGTTCTGGTTTGCCCTGCTTGGCTTGCCAGGACTCCTCGTCATGGTCGCCGTCACCGCCGCCGCGCGCGCCATGCCCGAGCACCTTGCGCGCTTCGAAGAGTTCGGCATGGCGGCCTCGCGTCTGCGCGCCGCGCTCGTCTTGTTGCCCGCGTGGCTGGCCGCGCTTCTTGTCGCGTTGGCCGCGGTGCTCACGCCGGGCGCCAGCGGTGCGCGCGCCCTTTCGGCCCTCGGCAGCGGCGGCGCGCGCTTCCGTGCCCGGGGCGACAGCATCACCGCCGCGGCCCTGACGGCAGCCTTCAACATCGCGGTGCCGGTGCTGACCCTGTCCAAAGGCGGCGCGGCCAAAGCCGCGGCACGCTGGAGCGGCGACGCTGGCGCCGTGCTGCGCTCGTCTGCCGCCGCCGATCTGCGCCGCGTCGCCTACCTGTATGGGGTCACGGTCCTGGCCCTGTTGGCGATCGTCGCCGCCCTTACCTTGGCGCGCTTCGCGCCGCTCTGACCGGCTGCGCGACAAGATGTCAAACCAAAGATTTGCGCCGGTTTCCAGCCCCGGCTACAAGGCCGGCATTCGGCGCCATAGATAGAAGGTGAGATGACCAGATCGGCCGAAGCGACTAAGGCGACGTCGTGGCGGACCGACCGCCGCGCGCCGGGCCGCGTGCGCCTCCAAACGCTGGTCGTCATCCGCTGGGTGGCGGTGGCGGGCCAGCTCGGCGCGCTGCTGTTCCTGAACTACGGATTGGAGTTCGAGGTGCCGCTCGCCCTCGCGCTGCTGGCGGTGGGCGCCTCGGCGCTGCTCAACGTGGTCGTCAGCCTGCGCTATCCGGCCTCGACGCGACTGTCGGACGCCGAAGCGGCGCTGTTCCTCACCTACGATACGCTGCAGCTTGCGGTGCTGGTGTTCCTCACCGGCGGTACGACCAACCCGTTCGTCGTTCTGTTCCTGGCGCCGGTCGCGGTGTCGGCGACTGTGCTCAGCCTGCGCTCGACGTTGAGGGTCGGCGTGGTGGCGATCGTCTGCATCTCAGCCCTGGCCGTCTGGCACCAGCCACTGCCGTGGCGCCCCGAAACGTTGCACCTGCCGGTCGTCTACCTGATCGGCCAATGGGCGGCGATCTCGGTCGCGGTGGTGTTCCTCTCGGTCTACCTGTGGCGCGTATCGGCGGAAGCCCGCCGCCTGTCCGACGCGCTGGTCGAGACCCAGCTGACTTTGGCGCGCGAGCAACGCATGTCGGCCCTCGGCGGCCTCGCCGCCGGGGCGGCCCACGAACTCGGCACACCGCTCTCCACCATCGCGATGGCGGCCAAGGAAATGGCGCGGGCGATCCCGGCCGGCGAGCCCTTGCGCGACGACGCCGACCTGATCGTCCGCGAGGTGCGCCGCTGTCGCGAGATCCTCGGCCGCATTGCCCAACGCCCCGAAGGCGTCAGCGAGGCGTCCTCGCCCCGCATCGGCCTGGCCTCTTTGCTGCGCGAGGCCGCCGCGGCCCATCACCGCGATGGGGTCGAACTCGAAATCGTCGCCCCCGAGGGTCCGCCCGACATCGTGCGGCGGCCAGAGATCGTCCAGGGGCTGACCAACCTGATTGAAAACGCTGTGGATTTTGCCCGCACCAAGGTGACGGTGCGCGCCGACGTGCGCGACCGCGACATCCGCATCCAGGTCCTCGACGACGGGCCGGGCATGTCGCACGACGTCCTCAGCGCGTTGGGCGAACCCTACGTGTCCTCTCGCCAGGATGGCGAAGGCCTCGGTCTTGGCGTATTCATCGCCAAGACCCTGCTCGCGCGCACTGGCGCCGAGATGGTGATTTCCAATCGCAAGACGGGCGGCGCCCAGTTCGAGATGATCTGGCCGCGCGAAGCCCTCGTTACGGAGACAAAGGCATGAACGAACCTCGAGCCTTGGTGCAGCAGACCCCCAAGACGGCACCCGTCGCGGGCCAGCGCACCCTATTGATCGTCGATGACGACGAGCCGCTGCGCTCGCGCCTCGCCCAGGCCATGCGGGCGCGCGGCTACCGCGTCGAGACGGCCTCCGGCGTCGCCGAAGCGCTGGCCCAGGCGAAGTCGTCGCCGCCCGAGTTCGCCGTGGTCGATCTGCGCCTGATCGACGGGTACGGCCTCGACGTCGTGCCAAAGCTGCGCGAGGTGCGGCCCGAGATGCGCATCGTCATTCTCACCGGCTACGGCAACATCGCCTCCACCGTCGCCGCCGTGAAGGCCGGCGCCGTGGATTATCTCGCCAAGCCGGCCGATGCCGACGAAGTCGAAGCTGCGCTGCTCGCCGGCAACGATGGCAAGGCTCCGCCGCCCGAGCGTCCGATGTCGGCCGACCGTGTGCGCTGGGAGCACATCAACCGCGTCTACGAGCTGTGCGACCGCAACGTGTCCGAGACGGCGCGCCGCCTCAACATGCATCGCCGCACGCTGCAGCGCATTCTCGCCAAGCACTCGCCGCGCGAGTAGCGGCGTTCGGCGGCGGCCGTCGTGTACGCTGACGAAGTCCGCAATGCTCCGCCCCGCGTGCCCGACGGCACGCGCGTCTACGCCATCGGCGACGTGCATGGCCGCGCCGATTTGCTGCGGCGCCTGCTGCGGCTGATCGAGCTCGATGCGCACGAGGCGCGGCCGGTGCCGGCCAAGAACGTCCTGGTGTACCTCGGCGACTATGTCGATCGCGGTCCTGAGTCCAAGGGCGTGCTCGACATCCTCGTGGCCGCCCCGCCGCCGGGCTTCGAGGTCGTCTGCCTGCTAGGCAATCACGAAGACCTGCTGCTCAACTTCCTCGATGATCCCCAGCACGGCCGCCACTGGCTGCACAACGGTGGCAAGGCCACCGTCGCCAGCTATGGCGTCGATGCCACGCTCGAACCCGAACCCATGCGCGCGCGTCTGCTCAAAGCGATGCCGAAGTCGCATCTCGCGTTCCTGCGCCGCCTTCCCCTGCAATCGGCGTTTGGCGACTACGCTTTCGTACATGCGGGCGTTCGCCCCGGCATTCCGCTCAAATACCAAAGCCGCGACGACCTGTTGTGGATCCGCGAGGAGTTCCTCGATTCGGACCAGGACTTCGGCAAGGTGGTCGTGCACGGGCACACCCCCATGCGCCAGGCGATCCTGGCGCCAACCCGCATCAGCCTCGATACCGGAGCCTTTGCCACCGGCCACCTTTCCGGTGTCGTGCTGGCGGGGTCCGAGCGGCGTATCATGCGGACCGAGGGTGGTTGAGCCCTGGCGGGGCTTTGCCCCAGGGCGCGGCCAAGAAACGCTTGCCCCGACCGCATTCTTCAAGCACAGGAAGGCGGCCCGAGCCGCCAAGGCTTCGCGCGCAGCCAACTCTCGAGCAAAGGGACGGGAGAAGTGACCAACTTCGACGCAATGGCCTACCTGCGGAGCGAACACGCGGAACACGCGGCCGTCGTCAACGCGTTGTTGGCCAAGGTCGCCGAGCCCTTCAGCCAGATGGTGCGCGCCTGCACCGACTCGCTCGCCAAGGGCGGCAAGATCCTGTTCTTCGGCAACGGCGGCAGCGCCGGTGACGCCCAGCACCTCGCCGCCGAATTGGTGGTGAAGTACTCGAAGGACCGCAAGCCGCTCGGTGCGGTCGCCCTCACCACCGACACTTCGGTGATCACCGCTACAGTCAACGACTTCGGCCCCGAACACGTCTTCGTTCGCCAGCTGCAGGCCATCGGCCGCAAAGGCGACGTGGCGTTCGGCATCTCGACGTCGGGCAACTCGCTCAACGTCATCAAGGCGCTGGAGGCGGCAAAGGAGCTCGGCATGGTGGCCACCGGCCTCGCCGGTGGTAGCGGCGGCAAGATGATCGGCCTGGCCGATCCGCTGCTCGTCGTGCCCAGCACCAACTCGGCCCGCATCCAGGAAATGCACATCTTCCTCGGCCAGGTCCTGTGCGGCGCGCTCGAGCGCAATCTGGGGCTGGTGTAAGGCCCTGCCGGGAGGCGCGCCGACCACATGACTGATCCTTCCGCGCTCGCCGGTGTGCTCGACGCCCTGCCGCAGGCGCGCGTGCTCGTGGTCGGCGACGTCATGCTCGACCGCTTCGTCTCCGGCGCGGTCGAGCGCATCTCGCCCGAAGCGCCGATCCCCGTCGTGCGCGTGCACTCCGAGACGACGATGGTCGGCGGTGCTGCCAACGTCGCGCGCAACGTCGCGGCGTTGGGCGCGGCCGCGGCGCTGGTCGGCCTGCGCGGCGACGACGCTGCCGGGACCGCGCTGCAGACCCAGCTTGCCGGCCTCATGGGGCTTGAGCCGCACGTCGTGGTCGAGCACGGCCGCGTCACCACCGAAAAGACCCGCTACATCGGCGGCAGCCAGCAACTCCTGCGCGCTGATCGCGAAGTTTCGTCGGCACCGAGCGCCGCCGCCGCGACCGGACTGCTGGCCGGCATCGAGCAGGGCAGCAAAGGCGCCGGCGCCATCATCGTGTCCGACTACGCCAAGGGCGTGATCAGCGCGCCGGTTCTCGCCAAAGCGCTCGCCCAGGCCAAGGCCGCCAAGATTCCCGTCCTCGTCGATCCAAAGGGCAAGGACTTCCACCGCTATGCGGGCGCGGCGGTGCTTACGCCGAACGCCAGCGAACTCGCCGCCGCGACCGGCATGCCGGTGGGCGATGACAACGCGGTCGTCGCCGCGGCGCGGGTCGCCATGGCCAATTCAGATGTCGGCGCGATCGTCGCGACGCGCGGCGCCGCCGGCATGACCGTCGTCGAGCGCAACCGCGACCCCGTTCACCTGCGCGTGCGCGCGCGCGAGGTATTCGACGTCTCCGGCGCCGGCGACACCGTCGTCGCGACCCTCGCCGCCGCGCTGGCTGCCGGCGCGACGCTGGTGCAGGCGGCGGAGCTCGCCAACGTCGCGGCCGGGATCGTCGTCGGCAAGATCGGCACCGCCGTCGCCGGTCACACAGAAGTTCTCGAAGCGCTCTATGCGCGCGACCTGCTCGCCGCCGACGACAAGGTGGTCGACCTCGCCGGCGCCCTTGATCGCGTGCAGCGCTGGCGCCGCAACGGCGAGACCGTTGCGTTCACCAACGGCTGCTTTGATCTCGTCCATCCCGGCCACGTCTCGCTGCTCACCCAGGCCCGCGCCGCTGCCAGCCGGCTGGTGGTCGGCCTCAACACCGACTCCTCCGTGCGCCGGCTGAAGGGCGAGTCGCGCCCGATCCTCGATGAAGCGGCGCGCGCCACGGTGCTCGCGTCCTTCGCCGTGGTCGATCTCGTCGTCCCGTTCGACGACGACACGCCGCTGCGCCTGATCGAAACACTGCGCCCCGACGTGCTGGTCAAGGGCGCCGACTACACCGTCGCCACCGTGGTCGGCGCCGACTTGGTGCGTGCGTGGGGCGGCCGCGTCGTCCTTGCCAACCTGGTGCCGGGTGCCAGTTCCACCAACATCGTTCGCCGCATCGGCGCCGCCACCGGCGGCGGCCGCGGCTAGGCACGCCGTGATCATCGTCACGGGCGGGGCCGGATTTATCGGCTCGAACATCGTCGCGGCGCTCGAGGCGCGCCGCCACACCGACATCGTGGTGTGCGACCGCATGGCGTCCGACGAGCGCTGGCAGAATCTCGCCGCCCGTGAGCTGGCGGCCGTCGTGCCGCCGGAAGGCCTGTTCGATTTCCTGCGCGGCAACGAAAAAGCCGTCGAAGCCATCATCCACATGGGCGCCATCAGTTCGACGACCGAGACCAACGTCGGCCTGCTGCTGGAGAACAACTATTTGTTCTCGCTCGCCGTGTGGGAGTGGTGCGCGCTGCACAGCGTGCGCCTGCTGTACGCGTCGTCAGCCGCGACCTACGGCGACGGCGCCCAGGGCTTCGACGACGCCGACGATCCGTCGGAGCTGGGCAAGCTGCGCCCCCTCAACGCCTACGGCTGGTCGAAGCACCTGTTCGATCGCCGGGCCGCGCGCCTGATCGCCTCCGGCACCAACGCGCCGCCACAGTGGGTCGGCTTCAAGTTCTTCAACGTCTACGGCCCGAACGAGTATCACAAGGCGGCGCAGCGCAGCGTCGTCCACCAAGCCTGGGGCGCGGCATCGGCCGGCAAGCCGGTGGTGCTGTTCCGCTCGCACCGCGACGGCGTCGCCGACGGGGCGCAGACGCGCGACTTCATCTACATTGACGACGTCGTCGATGTGGTGCTGTGGTTCCTCGATCACCCGAAGGTGTCGGGCCTGTTCAACCTCGGTACCGGCAAAGCGCGCAGCTTCAAGGATCTGGCGACTGCGGTGTTCAGCGCGCTCAAGGCCAAGGCGAACATCGAGTACATCGACACGCCGGAGGCGATCCGCGGCAAGTACCAATACTTCACGGAAGCGCCGATGCGGCGCCTGCGCGCCGCCGGCTACACGCGCGCCTTCAACTCACTCGAAGACGGCGTGCGCGCCTACGTCCAGGACTTCCTGTCCAAGGACAACCCGTACCGCTGACCTATTCGAGGTCCTGCACCAGCGGCAGGCCCGGATCGAACGTGTTGCTCAGGCGGAAGGCGGCAGTGCGCGCGAAGCGCAACGTCAGGGCCTTGCGGCGTGCCGCAGCGATCGGCCTGGCCGCAACGGCTGGGCGCACCACCTGGCCGCCGAAACGGTCGGCGATGATCAATCCGCTGTCCGCCGGCAGCACGGCGCGCGGAAACGTCTCTGGCACGGCGAAGTAGAACGCGTCGCAGAACGCCAGGTACTCGGTCCACTTCCTGTCGGCGCGGAAGTCGGCGAGGCAACTCTTTACCTCCGCGACCGCCATCCGCCCGTCGCGTGCCAGGCCCATCACGTCAACGCGCCGGGCGATGCCGAGTGGGAACTCCAGCAGCACGCTATAGCCCAAGTCGTGGAACACTCGCGCGACGCCGCGCGCCAGGGCCGCACCGTCCGGCGACGGGATCGACTCTGGTTCCACGGGGAGGGGCAGAAGTTGCGCCACGACCTAGTGTAATCTCCGCGCCCCAACCTACGCATCGAGTTTACGATGACGCTGCAAGCATTGATCTGGGACGTTGACGGCACCCTGGCGGAGACCGAGGAAGCCCACCGCCACGCGTTCAACCGCACCTTCCGTGAGCACGGCTACGACTGGAACTGGAGCATCGACAAGTATCGTGAGCTCCTGCGCGTCACCGGCGGCGTCGAGCGCATCACGCATTTCCTGCGCACCGACCGACCGGCCGCCCTGCCCGAGGCGACCTTCGTCGAGACGGTCAAAGGACTGCACAAGGCCAAGACCGCGAACTACGTGAAGGCACTGGAAGGCGGCGAGATTCCGCTCCGCACCGGGGTCGCCCGCATCCTGCGCGAGGCGCGCGCGGCCGGCGTGACCTTGGCCATTGCCACCACCACCAGCGCGCCGAACGTCGCAGCGCTCATCAATCACTGCCCCGAAGGCGTCGGGATGGATTGGTTTAAAGCGATCGGCGCCGGCAATATCGTGCCGAAAAAGAAACCCGCGCCCGACATCTACACCTGGACGCTCGACAAGCTCGGGCTCGATCCGAATCAGTGCCTGGCGCTCGAAGACTCACGCAACGGATTGGAATCCGCGCTCGGCGCCGGCATTCCAACGGTCGTCACCTACTCCAGCTACACCGACTACCAGACCTTCGGCGAAGCCATCGCCGTGGCCGATTGCTTCGGCGAGCCCGGCGAGCCGGTGCGCGCCGTGGCCGGAGACTTCCGCGGCAAGCCTTACATCGACCTCGACCTGCTGCGCGACTGGCACGCCTGGGCGACGGCCTGACCGCCGCCTGACCCTGGCCTGACCTTGCCCCTGCCGCGGCGGTCGCCACCGGCCACACGCTTTGGTAGTCTGTTTCCCCGGTGGGAGTACCGGGGGATTCAATGACAATGCGAGCGGTTGTTCTGGCCGGGTCGGTGGCGCTTGGCGCGCTGGTTTGCGGGCCGGCGGTGGCGAATCCGACGGCCTATGACTTGGCGCCGTTGCTGCAGCAGCGCGACGCGTTCGCCGACCGCTTCTGGGGCCTGCCGCAGACGCCCGCGGTTGCCGCGCCGCCTGCCGGCGGTGCGGGCCCGCTCTACGATGTCAACGCTCTGCTTGGCCGGCCGGATCCCTTCGCTGCGGCGCTTCAGGCCGCCCCGACACCGCGTCCCGCGACCACGGCGAGCGGCCTTCCCGTGCAGGCGCCCGCGCCGGTGCAGATCGTCACGGCCCGGCCCACGCCGCTCGCGGTGCCGCAGCAGCCGCGCATTGCATTGGCAGCCTCGGCACCGCTGTCCAGCCGCTGGTACCTCAGCGGCAACGTCGGCATGGCGACGCTCAGCGAGGCCACCAACACCGGCGCCAACGTCGCCAACGAGCACGCCTACGATGCCGGTCCAGCGCTGACCGTTGCGCTTGGCAACACACGCAGCAACACATTGGCCGTCGAAGGCGAGTTCGGTCTGCGCGGCTTCGGCATGTCCACCGTCACGCCGTCGGGCGGCGTGCCGGTGACCGCGACCGGCACCATCTCGACAATGTCGTTGATGGGCAACGTGGTTTGGGGCCCCGGCTATTTCGCCTGGCGGTTCAACCCGTACCTGCTGGGCGGCGCCGGCATTGCGCGTCACCAGATGCAGGACGTCGTGGCCGGCGGCGTGACGTCCGTTACGTCATCCGCCTGGACGCTCGCCTACCAGCTTGGTTTAGGGGCCGAATATCCGCTGACGGCGCGCTGGTCGCTGGATGCCTCGTACCGCTATTTCGCCACGCTGGCGCCCGAACTGAAGGACGCCAACGGCGACACGTTTGAAACCGCGGTCGCCAGTCACAACCTATTGTTCGGCGCGCGCTATCATTTCTGAGGCGCAGCCTGAAGGAACGCACCCATGGGCAACGGTTCCGGCGCGATGTTCTTCGCCCGCTGGCTGCGCGATCCGCGCGGCGTCGGCAGCGTCATCCCGTCCGGCCGTGAACTGGCGCACGCCATGGCGCGCCCGGCCGCCGACGCCTACCGCACCCCGATCCTGGAGCTTGGCGGCGGCACCGGCACCGTGACCGAGGCGATCCTCGAATGCGGCCTCGACCCGCACGACCTCATTGTGCTCGAGCGCGACCTGCAGTTGCACCGGCACCTGGAAGCCAAGTTCCCGTCGGTGCGGGTGGTACGCGGCGACGCCGCGCGCAGTCACCGGGTCATCGAGGCGCTCGGCGTGGCTCAGGTCGGCGCGGTGGTTTCCAGCCTGCCGTTGCTGTCGATGCCGCTGCTGACGCGCCGCCGCATTCTCGGGTCGGCGTTCCGCTGTCTCGGCCCAGGCGGCTTCTTCGTGCAGTTCACCTATGGCCCCAATTCGCCGATCCCCGAGCGCATGCAAAAATCCCTCGGAATCCAGGGCCGGCCCATCGATCGGGTGTGGCGCAACGTGCCGCCTGCAACCGTGTGGAAATACGAGCGAGTCCCCACTCCCGCCTAAACCCTTGACTTTCTGGGCTGAAGAGAGCATCTACACCTCGGTACTCCGGTCCAACGGCCCCCAAGTTCTTCGAACGTGGGGTGTTTTTTGTGACGGTGGGGTACAAGTAGGTACCTCGCCGATCGCGCGTTGCGCTCACAGTTTTGAGCGCTCCATCCCGAGTTTCCTTTGATCTCCCGGCCAGGGTCGCGTTGCGCGCGGACCTCTCGCCACAAGTGTCCGATCGTCGGCAATCCCTGCCGCGCGGGCTGCAGAAAGACTTTTACTTTAGTGACTGAAAACAACTTTGCCGCGCTCGCACTCTCCGAGCCGCTCCTGCGTGCACTTACCGCCGCCCAGTATTCGACCCCCACTCCGATCCAGGCCGCCGCCATCCCGCAGCTCCTCGCGGGCCGCGACATGATCGGCCTCGCCCAGACCGGCACCGGCAAGACCGCTGCCTTCATGCTGCCCATCCTGCAGCGCCTGAGCAAGATTGGCACCCGTCCGATGCCCAAGATGCCGCGCACGCTCATCCTGGCACCGACGCGTGAGCTTGCCTTGCAGATCGCCGAGGCCGCCCGCGTGCTGTCCAAATTCACCCACCTGCGCATCGCGGTGGTGATGGGCGGCGTCGGCATGGGCGCGCAGTCCAAGGCGCTCGGCCAAGGCATCGACATCCTCATCGCCACGCCGGGCCGCCTGCTCGACCACATCGACCAGGGCACCTGCCGCCTCGACCGCGTCGAAGTGTTCGTCCTCGACGAGGCCGACCGCATGCTCGACATGGGCTTCATCCGCGACATCCGTCGCGTTGTCGCCCTGCTGCCCAAGGCGCGTCAGTCGATGCTGTTCTCGGCAACCATGCCGACCGAGATCGACAAGCTCGGCCAGGATTTGCTCAAGGACCCGGCGCGTGTCGCCGTGACGCCGGAGCAGATCACCGTCGATCGTGTCGAGCAGCGCCTGTACTTCGTTGACGCGGCGGCTAAGCGCACGCTGCTCGTCGACTTGCTGCAGGCACCCGACATGAGCCGCGTGATCGTCTTCACGCGCACCAAGCACGGCGCCGATCGCGTCGCCCAGCACCTTGCCAAGTCCGGCATCCGCGCTGAGGCGATCCACGGCAACAAGAGCCAGGGCGCACGTCAGCGCGCGCTGTCGCAGTTCAAGACCGGTGAGGCGCGCGTCCTCGTCGCCACGGACATCGCGGCACGCGGCATTGACGTCACCAACATCTCGCACGTCGTCAACTTCGAGTTGCCGAACGAGCCGGAAGCCTACGTGCACCGCATCGGCCGCACGGCGCGCAACGGCGCCGCCGGCATCGCGCTGTCGTTCTGCGACTCGTCCGAGCGCGGGCAGTTGCGCGACATCGAACGCCTGACCAAGACGCCGCTTGTCGTCGTCATGGGCCAGCGCCCGACCGGCCACGCCGGCCAGCACGAGCGTCCGCGTCAGCAGCAGCGTCCGCAGCAGGGTCGTGGCCAGCGTGAAGGCCAGAACCGCGGCGGCCGCCAGCGCCCGCGCCGCGCCGCCTAACGCCAACAACTCATCCCCGTTCGCGGGGAGAGTTCACTTAGTTCCCTCCCCCGTACGCGGGGGAGGGTAGGGTGACGACGAATCCCCCGGTGCAGCCGGCCGCCGCAAGGGGCCAGGAGGGTGGCATGCCACGCAAGCCCAACTATCGGTTTGAACGCCAGGAACGCGATCGCAAGAAAGCGGCCAAGGCGGAAGAGAAGAAAAAGGCCAAGGAAGCCCGCAAAGCCAGCGGTGAGACCGGCGCTCCCATCGGTACGATGGATGGCGTCGATGACGAGCCCGAGGCGTCTCCGGACGCCGACGCCGCGCCGGGCGTCGACAAAGAGTAACGCCGCGTTCCGCCGGGCCGTGTCAGAAAAAGTGGCGCGCCCGGCAGGACTCGAACCTGCGACCCCTGGCTTCGGAGGCCAGTGCTCTAATCCACTGAGCTACGGGCGCGCTGAGGGCGGCACCATAGCGTGCGTCTCGCCCCTGCGGTAGCCAAGGTTCAACGCCAGCGCGGCTGTGGTTCGCCCGGCGCGCTACCGCTCCGCGGCCGCTGCCGCTACTATCCGGCCATTCCGGTAGCCTCATGAACACGACCGACGCACCCGAGATCGTCTTGTCCGATTCCCCTACCGTCGTTTGCGACGGCAATGGCCTCGGTGGGCACCCCAAGGTCTATCTGACGATGGGCCAGCAACCCCACATCGACTGCCCATATTGCGACCGTCGTTTCGTGCTCAAGCAGGGCAGCAAGGTCGCCGGCCACTGACACGGCCGCAAAGGCACAAATTTCCCCATGCGCATTGTTGCTGTGAACGTCGGCGGCCTGCGCGAGATGCACGACGGCCGCGGCAGGTCGTTCTATTCCGGCATCGAAAAAAGCCACGTCAGCGGTCCGGTGAGCATTGGCTTCTCCGGCGTCATCGGCGACGCCCAGGGCAACCAGAAGGCGCACGGCGGACCCGACAATGCGGTCTACGTGTACTCCGCCGACCACTACGCCGTCTGGCGGCGCGAGGAACATCGCGACGACCTGGCGCCCGGATTCTTCGGCGAGAACCTCACCGTCGCTGCGCTGCACGAGACCGATGTGCGCATCGGCGATCTGTATCGCGCCGGTCATGCACTGCTCGAGGTCACCCAGGCACGCGCGCCGTGCGCGACTCTCGGTCTGCGTTTCGGTGACAAGAATTTTCCCGATCGTTTCCTGGCCAGCCGCCGCATGGGCATGTACCTACGCGTGCTGAAAGAAGGCGACGTGCAGGCCGGCGACGAGTTCCACCGTGAACGCACCGGCACCGTCCCGCTGCTCGAAGCCGTCGAGGTTCTGTACGGCAACGAGGCGACGCCGCAGCGCCTGCAGCGCTTGAAGAATGAATCCGCGCTGTCGCGGCGCTGGCGCGACAAGGTCGATCTGCTCCTGGCGCAGTGCGCCGCCAACCCCGCCGCCTGATGCGCTTCGCCTCGGCCGCAGCAGCAATCGTCGTTGCCGCCTTCGCGGCCGCGGCGCTGGCGCAGCAGCAGACTCCGGCCCAGGTCGTGCCGAAGGGCCAGGCCCAGGGCCAGGCCCAGGGAGCGCCGCCGCTCGGCAACGCGCCGGCCGGAACGCTGCCGCCACTCGGCAATCTCAAGGGCGGCGGCCAGCTTGGCGCCCAAGGCGGTCCAGGCGGTGGCGGCGCTGCCGGTGGTGGTGCAGTGGCCGCCGTCGGGCCGCGCTGTGACGACACCCGCACCGCCGTTAGCACCGATGGCATGACGTTCCGCGTCGACGGCGGCGTCGCATTGGTACAGGCATCGGTGCCGGACGCTGTCTTCTTCCGTACCGGGCTGTTCTTCTATTACGTCGGCGGCGGTGAGCGGCACGGCATCTTCCGCGCCCGCACGCACGACGACGTGTGGGAGCGCGGCGACGAGGTGCTCATCGGCGGCGCGTTCAATCAGAACGCCGTCGATCCCGACGCGGTGGCGCTGCCCGACGGGCGCGTGCGCCTCTACTACTTTGAAGGCAACTTCCGTGGCGCGCAGGTCTTGGCGCCGGGCGCCGCCAGTCCGTTCTTCGCCGCGGTGTCCGAAGATGGCATCCACTTCACGCCCGAAGGCAAAGTGTTCGAGACGCCGGGTGGCACCGATCCGTCCGTCGTGCGCCTCGCCGACGGTAGCTGGCTGCTTGCCGTGGCACGCGCCATGACGCGCGAAATGGTCATCGCCCGCGCCGACGATGGACTTCACTTCAGCCAGGTCGCCACTCTTGGAGACGGCGGCATCCCCGAACTGATGGCACTCGACGATGGCCGCGTGCGCCTGCTCTTCAACGGCCAGGGCGGCATGACCAGCCGCATCTCGGCCGACGGCGGCCGCACCTGGACCGACGAGACCGGCACCCGCTTGCAGTACCAAGGTTTGGCCGCCGACCCCTCCGTCGTGCGCCTGCCCGACGGCACATGGCGCCTGTTCTTCAAGACCATGGACCAGGCCTGCCAGGCGGCGGTCGCCCAGGCCCGCGGCCTCGGCCAAGGCGGTGGGGGAGGCGGTGGCGTGCAGGGAACTCCGAAGGGCCCGCTCGGCGTGCCCAAGGGAACCGTCACGCCCTAGCCCGACTCTCGCCCTGAGCCGCGCTATATAGAGCGCGCATGTCTTCCGATTCCGCCCCCGCCGCGCCGCTCTATCTGGTCGACGGCTCCGGCTACATCTTCCGCGCCTACCATGCCCTGCCGCCGCTGACGCGCAAGCGCGACGGCACCCCGACCGGCGCGGTCCTAGGCTTTTGCAACATGCTCGCCAAGCTGCTGGCCGACCTGGCGGCGCAGGGCAATGCCGGCCACATCGCCGTGCTGTTCGACGCCGGGCGCAAGACGTTCCGCAGCGACATCTATCCCGAGTACAAGGCGCACCGTCCGCCGCCGCCCGACGACTTGGTGCCGCAGTTCAAACTGATCCGCGACGCGGTGCGCGCGTTCAACCTGCCGTCGATCGAGGCGCCGGGCTTCGAGGCCGACGACCTCATCGCCACCTACGCGCGTCTCGCCCGCGAGGCGGGGCACGACGTGGTGATCTACTCGTCCGACAAAGATCTCATGCAGCTGATCCGTCCCGGCGTGCGCATGCACGATCCGCTCAAGGACCGCCCGATCGGCGAGGCCGACGTGCGCGAGAAGTTCGGCGTCACGCCGGCGATGCTGACCGACCTATTGGCGCTCACCGGCGACACCAGCGACAACGTGCCCGGCATTCCCGGCATCGGTCCAAAGACCGCGGCCGAGTTGCTCAGCACCTACGGCGACCTCGAGTCGCTGCTCGCCCGCGCCGCCGAGATCAAACAGCCCAAGCGGCGCGAGGCGGTGCAGCACAACGCCGAGGCGGCGCGCATCAGCCGCCGCCTGGTGGCGCTCGACGACCGCGTGCCGCCGCCGGCGTCGATCGACACCTTCCAGGTCCACGAGCCCGATCCGCACGTGCTGCTGCCGTTCCTGGAAGACCTTGAGTTCAGCAACTTGGTGACGCGCCTGCGGACGCGCTACGGCGTCGCGCCAGAGGCGCGCTCCCCGCGCGGCGACACCGGCGCGGTGCAGGCAGCTCCTGCCGCACCACGCGCGCGCGAGTTGGTGCCGGTTGACGAACCATCGCCGCCGCCACCCCCGCTCGCCGGTCCCGCCGTGCGCCTGGCCCCGCCGACTCGCTACGGCACCATCGCGACTCTTGACGCGCTCGCCGCGTTCGCCGATGACGCGCGCAGCAGCGGGCTCCTCGGCCTGCACGTCGAGTCCGAGCCGCCCGAGGACCCCGCCGGTGACATCGTCGGTATTGCCCTGTCCGCGCGGCCCGGCATCGCCTGGTACCTGCCGCTCGCGGCCGCGAGCAGCCAGGCCAACCTCGCCATCGAGGGGCCCGAACCCGAGCAGCACTTCGCCCTCGAAGCCGCGCTCGACGTGCTCAAGCCTTTGTTCGAGGACCCATCAGTCCTCAAGGTGCTGCACGACGCCAAGGGCACGCTGAAGATTCTCGCCCGCCAGGGCGTCGAAATGGCGCCGATCGACGACACCCTGCTGCTGTCGTTTGTCTTGGGCGGCGGCCGCGACGAGCATGGTCTGGGTGAAATTTGTGACCGCGAGCTGGGGTCGCGCCCGCCGCCGCGCAAGGACATGGTCGGCAGCGGCAAGACGCAGATCACGTTTCCCGAGGTCGCTCTGGAGCGCGCCACCGCCTACGCCGGGGCCGTCGCCGACCACGTCTTGCGCGCGCGCGACTGCCTGCACCGCAAGCTCACCAGCGAACACCTCGTCACTGTCTACGAGACGACCGAGCGGCCGCTGGTCCCGGTGCTGCTGGCGATGGAGAACGCCGGCATCCGCATCGACCCGGAGGCACTCAAGGCGCTGTCCGAAGATTTTGGCGCGCGCATGACGGCGGTCGAGGCCGACGTCTATCGCCTCGCCGGCCGCACGTTCAACATCGGCTCGCCCAAGCAACTCGGCGAAATCCTGTTCGACGAGCAGAAGCTCGAAGGCGGCCGCAAGACCAAGACGGGTGCGTGGAGCACCGACGCCGACGTGCTCGACCAGCTCGCTGCCGAAGGCCACGACCTGCCGCAGAAAATTCTCGATTGGCGCCTGGTGGCGAAGCTGAAGTCAACCTACACCGACACCCTCGGCCAGCAGATCGACCGCGTCACCGGGCGTGTGCACACGTCCTACCTGATGGCGGGCGCCGCCACTGGCCGCCTCGCCTCGACCGAACCCAACCTGCAGAACATCCCGGTGCGAACCGAGGAAGGCCGCCGCATCCGCCGCGCTTTCGTCGCCGCGCGCGGCCACAAGCTGGTGTCGGCCGACTACTCGCAGATCGAGCTGCGCCTGCTCGCCCACGTCGCCCAGATCGACTCGCTCAAGGAAGCCTTCACCAAGGGCGTCGACATCCACGCGCTCACCGCCAGCCAGGTGTTCGGCATTCCGCTGGCGCAGATGGACCGCGAGACGCGCAACCGCGCCAAGGCGATCAACTTCGGCATCATCTACGGCATCTCGGCCTTCGGCCTGGCGCGCCAGCTCGGCATTCCGCGCGGCGACGCCGGCCGCTACATCGAGGCGTACTTCGAGCGCTACCCCGGCATCCGCGCCTACATGGAGCGCGCCAAGGCCTACGCCAAGCGCAACGGCTACGTCACCACGCTGTTCGGCCGCCGCGTCCACGTGCCCGGCATCCACGACCGCAACGCCGCGCACCGCGCGTTCTCGGAACGCGCCTCGATCAACGCGCCGCTGCAAGGCACCGCCGCCGACATCCTGAAGCGCGCCATGGTGCGCATGCACCGCGCGCTGGCCCAGTCACGCCTGAAGGCGCGCATGCTCCTCTCGGTGCACGACGAACTCCTGTTCGAGGCACCGAACGGCGAAGTAGACGCGCTCAAGGTGCTGGCCAAGAAGACGATGGAAGGCTCAGCCCACCTCGACGTGCCGCTCACCGTCGAAACCGGCGCCGGCGACAACTGGGACGAGGCGCACTGATGACGCTCCCTCTCCCATACCGTGGGAGAGGGATACCGCAGCTTGCGAACGTAGGTCGCTAGCGAAGGTAGGGTGAGGGGACTGCTACCGCTCGATGCGGACGGTCACGCGCCGATTCTCGGCGCGGTTGTCGGGCAGACCATTGCCGGCGGCGTCGCGGTTCGGCACCTTGGGCTTGGTCTCGGCATAGCCGATCACGGTGATGCGGTCGGCCTTGATGCCGCGGCTGATGAGGAATCGGGCCACGGCGCTGGCGCGCGCGGTGGACAGCTCCCAGTTGGACGGGAACTGGGCAGTGTTGATCGGTACGTCGTCGGTGTGGCCCTCGATGTCGATGCGATAGTTGGTGACGCCGAGGAAGACCAGGTTCTGCGCCACGCGGTCGAGGATCGGCTCGCCCGCCGGCAGGATGGTGGCAAGGCCGACGGCGAACATGTCACCGGACTTGAACTCGAAGGTCGAGCCGCGCTTGTTGACCTGCGCCTGCTGCGTAGCGTCCACCTCGACGCCGGCTTCTGCCATCTGCTGGTTCATCTGCTGCACCAGCTGCTGGAACGGCGACGGCGGCGGCGCGTTGGCGGTTGTGAAAGCCTTTGTAATCGACTGCGCGGCCGTCTCGAATTTCCCCGGGTCCGGGTCCGACATCGAGTACAGCACCAGGAACAAGGCCATCATGTTGACGACTAGGTCGGCGAAGCTGAGAAGCCAGCCTTCTTCTTCTTCCGCCTGATGCGGAGGTTCCGGAGGTCCGCTGCTGCCACCGCCGCTCATCAGGCCGCCTTCTTACCCTTGCCGCCGCCACCCTTTTGGTCGATGTGGTAGTGGATCGACGGGTCGAGGTAGCTGTTCATCTTGTCCTGGATGTAGCGCGGGCTTTTCTGGTCCGCGAGCATCGCAAAGCCCTCCGACACTAGGAAGTTGCGGAAGCGCAGGATCGACTCCTTCTGCAACAGCTTCGACGCCGCCGGCATGAAGATCATGCGTGCGCTGATGACGCCGTAGAGCGTCGCCAGAATGGCGACCGCGAAACCCTCGCCGATGCCTTCCGGATTGCTCTGCAACGACTGCAACATGACGACGAGGCCGACCAGAGTGCCGACCATGCCGAACGCGGGGCCGTTGCCCGCCATGGACTTAAGGATTTCCACCGGCACGGTGGCGCGGGAGAACGCGCCGTTCGAAGCCGCGCCAAGCATCTGCCGCACCTCGTCACCGGAGTAGCCGGTGATGACGAGCTCGATGCCGTAGTTCATGAAGTGGTCCTGACTCTTGGCGCCCTTGATCTCCTTCTCGAGCGCGACCAGGCCGCTCTTCTTCACCAGGTAGCCCCAGCGGATGATCTTGCCCGTCTCGACCGTCAGCATCTGGCGGTTGGCCTTGCCGCGGATGAATACGCCGCCGACCGCGCCGAGCGACTGCATCACATAGCGGAACTCGTAGCCCATGAAGGCCGAGGCGAGCGTTCCGCCGAACACCAGCAGCATGCCGGACATGTGGAAGAATGAGGCGAAGTCGCTGGTGATCTCGATGATCACCACGAAGATGATCACGAGGCACGCGATGAACCCGAGCAGCGAACCGATGGACATAGGCCTGCTTTGATCCTCCCCGGGCGGGGAATATACACGATTCGCGCCACGGCGCTGAAGGCATACCTCTCGCGTGCATGGGGGTGAACGTGAGCCGGGCGGCCGTCCTCCGGCCGCGCGGGGAGGCCTGGACGTGGCCCGACCCGGTGTGAAAGGGTGCCGGCCCGGCGTCGCTGGGGGGAGGGTGCTCTGCGCTTAGTTGTCGTGATGCTGCTGGGCCTCCTGGGCGCGCTGCCGGCACGGGCCGCCGACGACCTCGGGGCCCTGGCCCGCGCCGCCTTCTATGACCAGGCCTGGGCCGAAACCGAGCGGTTGAGCCGCTTGGGCCTCGATGCCGCCGAGAAGCAGTTTGGGCCGGACTCGCCCGAGGCCGGGCTATGGATGGCGTGGCTCGCCGACGCCATGTGCCGAGCCGACGCCACTCCGGTGTCGCGCCCGTGGACCGATCGCGCCCACACCCAGGCGCTGCCGATCGCCAAACGTTCCATCGAGATCCTCGAGCGCGCCTACGGCCCGGACGATGTGCGCACCGCCGAAGCCTACATGGCGTATGTGGTCGCCTTGGCCGGGCTGTACCGCCATCCGGAGGGCGACCCCTACGGCCGCACCGTACTCACCATCGTCGAGCACACGCCGCCGGGGCCGGACCACGATCTGCTGATCCTCAAGCTCTACTACTACGCGGCCCACCTCCACGTGGTGGACCACAACGTCGAGGCGCAGGAGTACGAGGAGCGCACGACGCGCGCGCAGTACGGCTACTTGCTCGATCCGCGGCGCGGCGACGATCCCAACCGGGTCTACCGCGGCGGCGAGTAGGCCGCGTCTAGTCGTTTCCGGCGGGTGCGCGAGCCCCACACCGCCATCCGGACATCACCTGAAACCTAGGGAGAGAGCTAGTCTCCCGCCATCTCCATCGGGGTCCCGCTCGGGTTCTGGCGCGCCTTCGACAGCGCCGCGGTGAGGGCGCGGCCGGCGTCTTGGGGTGCGGTCAGCGGACTTGCGAACGGCACCCGTGCTCTCTCGCGGCCGGCGCGCAGGTCACAACCCTCGGGATCGAGCCCGGTGATGCTCCACTCGCTGCCACCCCGCGCAGCGTTGATCGCTTTGATCAACGCGACATCGCTGTTGAGGGCGGCCAGCGTCTTTTCCTCCGCTGCCGCGAACGCGGCTACTGCCGGCGTCGGCAGCACGATGTCGCGCTCGTCCACCCAATGGATGCGGCCAAATCCCGCCACCAGATGGGCGCGGTCAACGTGCAGGCGGAACAATCCGAAGTCGGCGAACGCGGCGTACGTCTCGGCCTCCGGGTGGCGTGCCAGGAAGCGCGCCAGCTCACCCTTGTCGTCGCTGCGATTGGCGCGGCCCAGCACCGTGGCGCGTGCCCCCGCCAGGCGCGATGGCGCCTCCTCGGTGCCGTCGAACAGCAGTGAGACGCGGGCGTCGCCGGCGATGTTCTTGGTGTGCTCGGCCAGGCGCGACAGCAGCAGCAGCGGCGCGCCATCGATCGCCGTCGCCACCAGCACCAGCGAGGCATAAGGCCAGCCGGAGCCGGCCAATTGGCTCGCCAAAGTCGCCACCGGCCGGGCGCGAATCAGGCCGCGCACCTCGATTCCGGTGGACGCGGAGGGGGCAGAAATCTCGTTCATGGCTGGCAATCCGCCATCACAGCGCCCAATTCTCTCGTCATGGTCATGGAGTCTGCCGGAACGCCATGGGGCTACGCCGCCCGATTGGAGGCCTAGTGTATACTGCTACCGAGAAGGCCATGCCGGCTGCGTTGCAGGGGGAGCAGGTGCCTCACACCATCGCGCTGGTTGACGACGACAGCAACATTCTCACGTCCGTTTCCATGGCTTTGGAAGCGGAGGGCTTCAAGGTGCGCACGTTCACCGACGGCAACGAGGCGCTGCGCTCGCTGACTGCCAAGCCATGCGACCTCGTCGTGCTCGACATCAAGATGCCGCGCCTCGACGGCATGGAGTTGCTCGGCCGCCTGCGCCGCATCTCCGACGTGCCGGCGATCTTCCTCACATCCAAGGACGACGAAGTCGACGAAGCCCTCGGCCTCAAGATGGGCGCCGACGACTACGTGCGGAAGCCGTTCTCCCAGCGCCTGCTGGTCGAACGCATCCGCGCCGTCCTGCGCCGTGTCTCGACCGCGCCCGACAGCGCCGACGAGTCGGCCGAGAACAAGCCGCTGGTGCGCGGCGACCTGATGCTCGATCCGGTGCGCCACCGCTGCATCTGGCGCGGTGCCGAGGTCGCGCTCACGGTCACCGAATTCCTCATCCTGCGCGCGCTCGCCCAGCGCCCGGGACACGTGAAAAGCCGCGACCAGTTGATGGACATCGCCTACGACGACAACGTCTACGTCGACGATCGCACCATCGACAGCCACATCAAGCGCCTGCGCAAGAAGTTCCGCGAGGTTGACCCGCAGTTCTCGTCCATTGAGACTCTCTACGGTGTCGGCTATCGCTACAGCGAACAGGGCGCCCCGGCTGCCGCCGGCGACTAGTCCGGCGCGCGCTCGCGCTGTGCTGCGCCGCATCGCATCATGGTGAGCGAAACCGAATCCCGCTACGCGCTGCGCGGCGACACCGCGCCGATGGCTGACGCGCCCAGGGCGGCGCCAGCGTCGGACCACCTGGCGGACCACGCGGCGCCGCGTCCGCGCCGCCGTTGGTTGCCGTCGCCGCTGACCATCCGGATCCTGGCGCTGAACATTCCGGCGCTCGGCATCCTGCTCGGCGGTGCGCTGTTCCTCGGCCAATACCGCGAAGGCCTGGTCGAAGCCAAGATCGAAAGCCTCAAGGCGGAAGGCGCCATCATCGCCGCGGCGCTGGGTGAAACCGCCGCGCCGATCGACGGCACCAGCTTCGACCGCGAGATCGCGCGCCAGCTCGTGCGCCGCCTCGCCGCCACCGGCGCTAGCCGCGCCCGCCTGTTCGATTCGGAAGGCTTCCTCATCGCCGACAGCCAGGGCCTCGGTCCCGCGGCGCTGGCGGTGCGGGCCCAGAACCTGCCCGAACCCGGGCGCGAGCCGTGGTGGGACATCGCCATCAACATGGTTGACCGGTGGATCCTGCGCGCGCCGCTCACCTCCGCGCGGCTTGAGCCGTACCGCGAGAACGCCGTCCCGCTCGCCACCGACTACGGCGAGGTACTGACCGCGCTGTCGGGCGAGATCGGCACCGCGCTGCGTCATTTGTCGGACAACGAATTGCTCGTTTCGGTGGCGATCCCGGTGCAGCGCTTCAAGCGCGTGCTCGGCGGCCTCATGCTCACCGTCGAAGCCGGCGACATCGAAGAGCGCGTGCGCGAGGTGCGCGTCGCCATCCTGCAGGTGTTCGGCCTCGCCCTCGTCGTCACGGTGCTGCTGTCGATCTATCTGTCCAGCACCATCGCGCGCCCGATCAGCCGCCTCGCCGCCGCCGCGCACGGCGCCCGCGTGCGCTCCGGCCGCCGCACGGTCATTCCCGATTTCACCGCCCGGCGCGACGAGATCGGCGACCTGTCCGGCGCCCTGCGCGAGATGACCGATGCGCTGTACACCCGCATGGACGCCATCGAGGCGTTCGCCGCCGACGTCGCCCACGAAATCCGCAATCCGCTGTCCAGCATCCGCAGCGCGGTGGAGATCCTGCCGCGCACCGAAGAGCCCGAGCGCCGCGCCAAGCTGCTGGCGATCATCAACGCCGACGTACGACGCCTCGATCGCCTGATCAACGACATCTCCGACGCCAGCCGCATCGGCGCCGAGCTCGCGCGCGCCGAATCGAAACCGCTCGATCTCGTCGCCCTGGTGCGCACCCTGGTCGAGGTGCTGTCGGAAACCGACGCCGCCGCCGATACCGGCGTCACCTTCGCCGTCGATCCCGAAATCCACCCGCGCGTGCGCTGCGTTGAAGACCGCATTGCCCAGGTCATGCGCAACCTGCTGGCCAACGCTATCTCGTTCAGTCCGCGCGGCGGCGTCATCCGCATCGCCGTGCGCCGCGTTGGCGACAACGTCGAGGTCAGCGTCGAAGACGACGGCCCCGGCGTGCCGCCCGATAAGCTCGACGCGGTGTTCGACCGCTTCTATTCGCTGCGCCCCAAGCACGAGCCGTTCGGCCTGCACTCCGGCCTCGGCCTGTCGATCTCGCGCCAGATCGTCGAAGCCCACGGCGGCACCATCTGGGCCGAGAACCGCGTCGCGCCGCCCGGCGCGGCCAAGGGCGACGGCCCCGCCAGCGCCATCCAGGGTGCGCGCTTCGCCTTCACCCTGCCGCTGCGCTAGGCGCTTCGTGCCGGCTCCCGCGCGCGTTCACGCCACCTGCGTCGCGATCGGCGTCGTGATCGGCGTCGCGCGGGACGCGCGCGCGGGGCGCAGAGCGCCCGTCACGTGGGTCGGCGCCCTGTTGCTTGGCCCCTCCGGCAGCGGCAAATCCGATCTCGCCCTGCGCCTGATCGATGCGGGCGGCGTGCTGGTCGCCGACGACCAGGTCGCCCTCGACGTTCGCGCCGGGCGGCTTTTCGCCAGCGCCCCGCCGCACTTGCCCGCGCTGCTCGAAGTGCGCGGCGTCGGCTTGGTGCCCATGGAGCGGGCACAGCCGGTCGCGCTTGCAGCAGTGTTCGACCTCACCCCCGGCGGCCACGGCGAGCGCCTGCCGCCGCGTGCGCTTTGGCGCTTTGGCGGCGTCGCGCTGCCCCTATACTGCATCGACCCGGCCGGCCCCAGCGCCGCGGCCCGCGTGCGCTTACTGGTGGCGCGTGCGCCCGTGGATCCGGATGCCGATGCCGATGCCGATGCCGACGTAGGGCACCCCGTGGACGCCAGCCGCGACGAGTCATGAGCCAGGTGCAGCGCAACGAGGTGCCCGACCAGCCGCCCGAAAGCGCGCCCGTGCGCACCCCGGTGGTCGTCGTCACCGGCTTGTCCGGCGCCGGCAAGTCCAGCGCCCTGCATATCCTCGAAGACGTCGGCTACGAGGCGATCGACAACATTCCCATCGCGCTCCTGGGCCGCCTGCTGTGGCCGGGGGCCGAGGCGCCGCGCGCGCCGCTCGCCGTCGGCGTCGATATCCGCACCCGCGATTTCCACGCCGACGCCTTCCCGCGCGAGGTCGCGCCGTTGCGCGAGCGCCCCGACATCGACCTGCGCCTGGTGTTCCTCGACTGCGAGTCGAACGTGCTGGTGCGCCGCTTCACCGAGACGCGCCGCCGCCATCCGCTCGCCAACGACCGCCCGGTCAACGACGGTATCAGCACCGAGCGCGCGTTGCTGGCGCCGGTGCGCGAGGCGGCCGACGTCGTCATCGACACCTCGCAGATGAGCGTCGCCGAGTTGCGCCGCCTGTTGGAGCGCCGCTTCGCCCCCCAGGGCCTCAACCGCATGACCGTGTCGGTGGTGTCGTTCGCCTACGGCAAGGGCCTGCCGCGCGAGGCCGACCTGGTGTTCGACATGCGCTTTCTGATCAACCCGCACTACGTCGATACCTTGCGTCCGGGCAGCGGTCTGGATGCCCCGGTGGCGCGCTACATCGAGCAGGACATCGGCTTTACGCCGTTCTTCGATTCGCTCACCGGGATGCTCGGCCGCCTGCTGCCGCGCTATCGCGAGGAAGGCAAAAGCTACCTGACGATCGCCATCGGCTGCACCGGCGGCCGCCACCGCTCCGTGCTGGTGGCCGAACGCCTTGCGGCGCAGTTGCGCGCCCAGGGCGAGAATGTGGTCATCCGTCACCGCGATCTGGAGTCGACGCACACCCGCGCCCCCGACGAGCCGGCGTAATGCCTGCCGAGGTGGAGACCGTGCGTGCGACCGTGGTCGTCGGCAACGTGCGCGGCATTCACGCCCGCGCCGCCGCCAAGGTGGTCAAGCTCGCCAAGACATTTGAATCGCGCATGACCGTCACCAAGGACGGCGAGACCGTCGGCGCCGACTCGATCCTCGGCCTGCTGATGCTCGCCGCCACGCCCGGCACGACCCTCGATCTCACCGCCACCGGCCGCGATGCAGCGCGCGCGCTGGCCGCCCTCGCAGGCCTGCTCACCGCCGGCGACATGGGAGAGATCTAGTCCCATGAACGACACTCCCGAAACGGCCGCTCCTGCCGTCGAGCGCGTGCTCGAAGGCCTCGGCGTCGCGCCCGGCATCGCCATCGGTCCGGCCCATGTCGTCGATACCGGCCGTCCGCGCGTGCGCGAATACAAGATCGCCGCCCACGCCGTCGCCGGCGAGCAGCAGCGCTTCGCCGATGCCGTCGCCGGTTCGGTGCGCCAGTTGCGCAAGCTGCAGGTCAAGGCCGGCAAGATGTCCGGCGCCGCCGCCGAAGAACTCGGCTTCCTGCTCGAAGCGAGCTTGCAGATTCTCTCCTCCAACCGTCTGACGCGCCGCGTCAAAGAACGCATCGCCGCCGACCGCATCAACGCGGAAGCCTCGGTGCAGGCCGAAGTCGGCCACATCGAGGAAGAATTCGCGGCGATCCCCGACACGTATCTGGCATCGCGTGCCCAGGACATTCACGAGGTCGGCGTGCGGCTCATCCGCCGCCTGACCAACGTGCCCTACGCCGGCTTCGGCGACCTGCCCAAGGGTTCGATCATCATCGCCCACGCCATCACGCCGGCGGACACGGTGCTGATGAACCCGGCCAAGATCGGCGGCTTCGCGGCCGCCATCGGCGGTCCGGAATCCCACAGCGCCATCATGGCGCGGTCGATTGGCTTGCCGGCCGTGCTCGGCATTCCGAAGCTCGAAGAACGCGTCGATTCCGGCACCACGGTCATCATCGACGGCGCCCTCGGCCGCGTCATCATCGCGCCGTCCGCCCAGACTCTAGCCGAATACGCCCGCGCCCGCCGCCGCCTGCAGCGCGAGACCGCGCTGCTCAGCCGCATGCGGACGCTGCGCGCCGTCACCCTCGACGGCACCAAGGTGATGCTGCAGGCCAACGTCGAGTTGCCGTTCGAGGCCGAGGCGGCCGTGCGCGCCGGCGCCGACGGCATCGGCCTGCTGCGCACCGAATTCCTGTTCATGAACCGCGACGACCTGCCCTCCGAGGAAGAGCAGTTCCAGTCGCTCAAGGCGTTCGTCGTCGCCATGGGCGGCAAGCCCGTCACCATCCGCACCCTCGACGTCGGCGGCGACAAGCTCGCCCCAGCGCTGCGCGAAAAGCTTCCGATCGGCCCCAACCCGGCGCTCGGCCTGCGCGCCATCCGGCTGTCGCTCAAATACAAGCCGCTGCTGGAGGCGCAGCTCGGCGCCATCCTGCGCGTCGGCGCGCTCGGTCCGGTGCGCATCTTGCTGCCGATGGTCGGCACGCCCAACGAGGTCGTGCGGGTGCGCGCGGTGCTCGATCGCGTCGCCACGCGCCTGAGGAAATCCAAGGTGCGCATCGCCGATCCGCTCCCCCCCGTCGGTGCCATGATCGAAGTTCCCGCCGCCGCGCTCGCCGTGCGTTCGATTGCGGGGGCCGCCGACTTCCTGTCGCTCGGCACCAACGACCTGACGATGTACACGCTGGCCATCGACCGCGGCGACGAACACGTCGCCGACCTTTACGACCCGCTGCACCCCGCCGTGCTGCAACTCATTCACCACGCGATCTCCGGTGCGGCGACCGCCGGCGTGCCGATCGGCCTATGCGGCGAAATGGGCGGCGACCCGCGCTACACCCAGATGCTGCTCGGTTTCGGTTTGCGCGACCTGTCGATGCGCGCCACCGGCCTCGCCCGCGTCAAGCAACGCGTGCGCGCCACCGACATCGAAGAGGCGACGCGCCGCTCCCAGCGCATCCTCTCTCAACCCGACTCCGCCCACATTTCCAAGCTGCTCGACGCCAAGGGCACGTAGCGACCGACCCACGCGCGGAACTCCCTCTCCCTGCATAGGGAGAGGGTGGGGTGAGGGTCAAAGAATCGATGGATTGGGCGCACGCTGGCCCCCACGGGGGCCCCGCGCACGGGTGGTGCAAGCGTCGCGCGGAACGCGCGCCAGGCGCGCGCAGCGTGCCTTCGGCACGACGGCGGGCGCGGGGCTATTTGACCGCCGCAATCGCCTTGATCTTTCCGCGCGGCATGCCTGACGCCTCGCCGATCTTCTTGTCCTGCGCCTCGATGACGGCGCGGATGGACTCTTCTTTGTCGAAGGGCCCGATTTCGCTCGAATTGACGCGGCGGTTCGAGGTACGCGTGCCGTCCTCATAGAGGACGTCGAACAGCAGGGTCTCCGCCTTCGCATCGCGTTGCTTGTTCTTCGCCATGCCGGGGACTCCTCGATTCGCGCGCCGGCCGCACCCTACACGGCCACCCTATCGGTCCCCCAGGCAATTTTGCGCCGCGGTAGAATTCGCCGCGCCCGCCGCCGGGCCCGGCGCGGATCACCACAGGGGCACCCATGGGCTTCTACAACACCGTCATCCTGCCGCGCCTGCTGCAATTTTCCATGCGCAGCGAGATGCTGGCGCCCTACCGCCGCCACGTCGGCGCCGAGGCGCGCGGCCGCGTGCTGGAAATCGGTGTCGGCTCCGGCGCCAACCTCGCCTACTACGGCCCCGAGACAATCGAGGTCATCGGCCTGGAACCCTCGCGCCCGCTGCTCGCCATGGCGCGCCGCGCCGCCGCCAAGGCACCGCGCCCCGTCAGCCTGCTCGAAGCCTCGGCCGAATCCATTCCGCTCGATGCCGCCAGCATCGACACCGTCGTGGTGACGATGACCCTTTGCTCGATCCCCGACGTCGCCCGGGCACTGTCCGAAATGCGCCGCGTGCTGAAGCCCGGCGGCCGCCTGCTGTTCGTCGAACACGGCCGCGCCCCCGACGCACGCGTGCGCGCCTGGCAGGACCGCCTGACGCCGTTCTGGCGCGCCGTCGCCGGCGGCTGCCACCTCAACCGCCCGATGTGCGTGTTGATCGAAGAAGCCGGCTTCCGCGTTGAGGCGCTGCAGGAATCCTATCTGCCCGGCCCGCGCCCGCTCACGTACTTCTATGACGGCAGCGCGAGTCGCTGAGGGCCCCGCGCGCGGGTGTTGCAAGCCTGGGCGCGCGCGGGGGTATCTAGAGTTTGGCCACTTTGATCGCCGCCAACGCGGCGACCCACACCTCGGCCGCCAAAGCGCCGACGTTGTCGTGGTCAGACGGAATGGTCTTGCCCCACAGGATGGCGCCAGTGCGCCCGTCGCGCAGCAGCACGTCACATCGGTACGCCCCCGTCACGGTCGTGGTCAGCACAAACCGCGCCTTCAACGCCGTGGCCGTCCGCACCGGATCCGCATCGGCGCGGAAGCCGTCCGCGATGTCCGGATCGATCACGCGGATCCCAGGCTCCCGCGCCAACAGCCGCGCCACCTCGCGCCACAGCTCCTCCACCTCGACGGAAGGCGGCGTCGCAGTCGTCGGCAAGACCGCAACCGACCGCTCGCCCGGTTGTGGCGCCGGCACATCGCTCGCCGTCGGCGCCTGATCGCACGCCGCCAACGTCAGCAACACAAAGCACGACGCCAACCACAGCTTCCCCCTCCCCCTGCAGGGGGAGGGAGGGGTGGGGGGGTCGTGCGGGACTCGACTCATTGTCATTGCACCACGAACAACTGCTCACCAAACCACCGAAACCGATTCTGCCCCGCCGCCATCGTGCAACTAATCCGCCCGCGCCCCAACGGCATCGGCGTATTCGCCCGCACCTCAAACCGCCGCTCGCCCACCTGCGTCACCTGCGCCGCCGTATTCTCATGCGACGCAAAGCAATTCAACGGCGACAACCTTCCCACCGCCGCATCGATCGAGAACACCAACACCGGACGATTGGTGCGCACCACCGGGTCCGCCGGCTCGATATCCCGCGCCCCGAACGGCAGCGTATTCACGTCCAGCACAAACCGCTCCAGCGTCCCGAACGTCTCGTTCAACGCAAAGCGCGGCAGAAAGAACGGATCGAGCCCCGCCTCCGCCACGCCCGAATGCTGCCCGAACGCCGCCGTGAACCCCGCCGCGCGCACCACCTCGCGCGCCGGCAAGCTCATCTCGCCGAACGGATAGGCGAACAACGCCGGTGCCACACCCAGCTCGCGCGTGAACGCCGCCACCGATTTCGCCACGTCCGCCGCGATCGCCTCGCGCGACTTCTCCGGATAGTGCTGCGGCACCGCGCCCGACAATCCCATCGTCACACCGGCGGCCGCCATCTCCTTCACCTGCGCCCACGTCATGTTCCGCCCGCCACGCCCGGCGTCCAGCACGTCGGTGTGCAGGAACACGGTGAACGGAATCCCCGCCGCCTTCAACCGCGGCCACGCCTGCGCGTACACCGACAAGAACGGATCATCGATCGTCACCGTCACCGCGCGGTCCGGCAGCGCGTGTCCCGTGCGCAGCCACTCGACCACCCCCGGCAGCGCCATCACCGCATACTTGCCACTCGTCAGCTCGGCAACGTGCGCCTCGAACTGCACGATCTTGATGTTGGTCGCCGGAATGTCGTCCTCGCCAAACCGATGGTACTGGACGATGGCAGCGCCGGTGAGGGGCGTCTGAGCGTGCGCGAACTGCGGAAGCAGCAGCGCAGCAACGAGGGCAAGGAAGCGGAGCGCGTCAGGGGAGGGCATTGCGGCGATCATCCTACGCAATGACGCCCACGACGACACTTGACACAATACGTAATGAATGATACATCGTGTGTATGACCGCTCGTCCTTGTCGCCCTATTGCCATGCCACCTACGAGCCATGATCGGCCCTCCGGTTGGGATTTCGCCCGTAGTTACGGGTCGTATCGGCGTCCGCCGCCGTTGAGACGGCCGGGCATGGCCGTTGGAAGCCCGGTAGGCGTACCGGAACGCCACGTACGGCGCCGCGTCCCGCCAAGCGGCGCCAGCATTCTGCCCGTATTTGCGGTGGTTATCGGGCTCCACTGCCGATCATCGCGCCGCGTCCCGCCGTTCCTCGCGCCCGAATCTACGGCGCTCCACGGCCACCGGCCCCAACAACATTCCTACATAAAGATTTCTTTATGTTTGTTTCTGCCGCGTGGTACACCTCCGGCGCTTCAGGCGCCTGGCCGCGCTGGGCCCCCTCAATTTCAGACATGAGCTGATCCCCGCATGAACCCCTCGACTGCGCCCGCCAAGTCCGCGACCAACGTCCCGCCCAAGGGCTTCAATGACTACAAGGTGGCCGACATTGCGCTCGCCGATTGGGGCCGCAAGGAAATCGCCATCGCCGAGACCGAGATGCCGGGCCTCATGGCGCTGCGCAACGAGTACGCCGGCAAGAAGCCGCTCAAGGGCGCGCGCATCGCCGGCTGCCTGCACATGACGATCCAGACCGCGGTGCTGATCGAGACGCTGACCGATCTCGGCGCCGACATCCGCTGGTCGTCGTGCAACATCTTCTCGACCCAGGACCACGCCGCCTCCGCCATCGCCGCGCGCGGCATCCCCGTCTACGCCTGGAAGGGCGAGACCGAGGAGGAATACTGGGAGTGCGTCATCAAGACCATCGAGGGCCCGAACAACTGGCGCCCGAACATGATCCTCGATGACGGCGGCGATCTCACCGTCCTCATGCACGATAAGTACAAGGCCGACATGAAGAACGTGCGCGGCCTGTCGGAGGAAACCACCACCGGCGTGCACCGCCTGTACCAGATGCAGGAAGCGGGCACCCTCATGGTGCCGGCGTTCAACGTCAACGACTCGGTCACCAAGTCCAAGTTCGACAACCTCTATGGCTGCCGCGAGTCGCTGGTCGATGGCATCAAGCGCGCCACCGACGTCATGATGGCCGGCAAGATTGCGGTCGTGTGCGGCTTCGGCGACGTCGGCAAGGGCTCCGCCGCATCGCTGCGCAGCCAGGGCGCGCGCGTCATGGTCACCGAGATCGATCCCATCTGCGCGCTGCAGGCGGCGATGGAAGGCTACCAGGTCACGACGATGGACGACGCCGCGCCGATCGGCGACATCTTTGTCACCGCGACCGGCAACAAAGACATCATCACGCTTGAGCACATGCGCAAGATGCGTGACCGCGCCATCGTCTGCAACATCGGCCACTTCGACGCCGAGATTCAGATCAACGCGCTGCGCAATATGCCGTGGCACGAAGTGAAGCCGCAGGTTGACGAGGTCGAGTTCCCTGACGGCAAGCGCCTCATCGTGCTGGCCAAGGGCCGCCTGGTGAACCTCGGCTGCGCCACCGGCCACCCGTCGTTCGTCATGAGCGCGTCGTTCACCAACCAGGTGATGGCGCAGATCGAGCTGTGGACCAACCACGCCAAGTACGAGAAGAAGGTCTACGTGCTGCCCAAGCATTTGGACGAGAAGGTCGCGCTGCTCCACCTCGCCAAGCTCGGCGTCAAGCTGACCACGCTGTCCAAGGACCAAGCCGAATACATCGGCGTACCCGTCACCGGCCCCTACAAGCCGACGGCGTATCGCTACTAGTCGCGCACGACCGCCACTACTTCTCTCCCCCGCGTGCGGGGGAGGGTGGGGTGGGGGTGCCGCAGCACACACCGTCATCTCATCCGGGGAGGGTCACCTTGTCACCTTTCCCCGCCGCCAATTCGCGCTACGATCCCGCTTCGTCTAGAACTCGCGCGGGGGATGCGCGCGGCTTGATGCAACGCGTTGCATGGCTTGTTGTGCCGGCGGCATCGATTGCGCCGTTAGGGCACGCCCACGCCCAAATCCTCGACCCCGCGCGCCAGCACGCGCTCGCCACCCTGGCGCTGGCTATCGCCGTCGTGCTCTCGGTCGTCGCCATCGGTCTTGGCCTGCTGCTGTACTGGCGCGCCCGCCGCCGCGCCACCGCCGACCATCGCCGCATCCGCGAACTGTTCGGCACCCTGGCCCGCACCACCGCGGTGCTCGACGCCGCGCCCGCCGGCTTCTTCGAATGGTCGGCCCTATCGGGGCTTGAGACTTGCTCGTCGGGTCTCGCGCAGTCACTTGGCGCCTCACCGGTCGCGGTGAAGACCTTCCGCGACCTCGCGCCCTACTTCTCGGAAAATGACTTCGCCACCCTCGACACGCTGGTGAACGGCCTGCGCGCGCAGCGCTCGCCCTTCGACCGCGTGGTGCGCGCGCGCAATGGCCGCGTGCTAGAGGCCTGCGGCCGCGTCGTCGCCGCCGCCGGTACCGGCGAGCCGCTGTCGTACACGCTGTGGTTCCACGACGCGACCGGCTACTCCAACGACCTTGCCTCCGGTCAAGCCGCCACCGCCGCCGCAGCGTCCGAGCGCGATCAGTTGCAGGAGGCGCTCGACCGCGCGCCCTTCCCGGTGTGGCGCCGCGGCACCGACCTGTCCATCCGCTGGGCCAATCGCGCCTATGCGCAAGCAGTCGAAGCCGACTTCAATGCCATCGTCGCCAACAGCATCGAGTTCGCCGGCCCGCAACAGCAGACGCGCTCGCTCGCCGCCTTGGCGCGCGAAACCGGCACGGCGCAGTCCGACACGCGCAAGTTCGTCGTCGCCGGCGAGCGCCGCGTCTACGAAGTCACCGAGGCGCCGCTGTCCACGGGCGGCGGCATGGGCTTCGCCCGCGATGTCACAGCGCGCGAAGACGCACGCACCGACCTCAAGCGCCACACCCAGGCGCACGCCGCGGTGATGGATCGCCTGCACTCGGCCATCGCCATCTTTGGCCCCGACCGCAAGCTGCGCTTCTTCAACGAAGCCTACATGCGCCTGTGGAAGCTCGATGAGCCGTGGCTGCAGTCCAGCCCGACGCACGGCGAGATCCTCGAGCTCCTGCGCGAGGCGCGCCGCATTCCCGAGGCCGCCGACTTCCGCGCCTACAAGTCGCAGGTAATGAGTCAGTACGCGTCCGTCCTGGCGCCGGAAGAAGAGGTGCAGCACCTGCCCGACGGCCGCACCCTGCGCGTCATCACCGCGCCGCATCCATTCGGCGGCCTGATGTTCCTCTACGAGGACGTCTCCGACCGCCTCGAGTTGGAACGCGCGCGCAACACGCTGGCCGCCGTGCAGC
This sequence comes from Rhizobium sp. Q54, assembly GCA_945889645.1. GTDB lineage: Bacteria > Pseudomonadota > Alphaproteobacteria > UBA2966 > CAIVPW01 > CAIVPW01. The sequence goes on along the minus strand of CAMDCA010000004.1, from coordinate 1,316 downwards.
GCGCCACCCTCGATCACCTGTTCGAAGGCGTCGCCGTGTTTGGCGGCGACGGCCGCCTCAAGCTCTACAACACGCGCTTCGCCGCCTTGTGGGCATTGGATGCGGGGTTCCTGGCCTCCGAGCCGCACGTGTCCGAAGTGGCCGAGCAGTGCCGCCCGCTGTTCCCGCCCGGCTCGACCGGCTGGACCGGGGTGAAGGACAAGATCGTCATGCGCACCTTGGACCGCACCGCCCGCGCGGCGCGCATGACACGTCCCGACGGCCTGATCGTGCAGTACGCCTCGGTGCCGCTGCCCGACGGCAACACGCTCTACACCTACCTCGACGTCACGGACGACGCCGGCACGCTCCCCCAGCGGGGGAACGGTGGCGCGGCCGGGGGCTGACGGGAGTACTCCCGAATCGGCCGCGCGCCCTGACGCCAGCGCCCCCGCTGGCGCCAGCCGCGACGTCGTGCGTTACAACACTACGACCGGCGCCGTGCACGGATGCAACCTCACCGCCATTACCTGCGGCGCACTTCTGCAGCCGTAACATCCGCCGCCGCCCGCGCGCCAACACGCCCGTGCAGCGCAGGATTGCGCGGTCTTTGCGGAACTCACGGCGGACCGTACTGAACGCCGTCAGTCATTTTTCGCGCGACTTTACGTCGAACCCGTAGTCGCGTAGCCGACTCTCGGCCTTCGCGATTTCCTCTGGTGCAAAGAAGCGGTGCCACATCGCATTTGCCACGACCATCGCCTCTACGGTGAGGTCAAGACGACCCTTCAAGTACAACTCGGTATAGCCATCCGAAGGCCTGTCCGAGTTGATCAGGAATTTCGCAGTGGCAAGGCCGCCTCTGTCATTGAGCATGCCGAGGAAGATATTGGCGGTGTAGCCCGCTTCGGCCTTGGCTCTGCGGTAGATTTCGAACATCGCCGCGTCGAAGGCTTTCGCATCCATGACTGATCCCCGGGTGGGGTAACAAGTTCGCGCGCCTAGGGTCTCATGACTCGGTCACGGGGGGGGGAATCGGATGGAAAATCTGAAGCCAGACCTCTCAAACGAGTGGGACAAACAGAAGCTCCGCAACTGGATGGACAACGCGCGCCGCTTGGGTCGCGAGGATGTCTACCGGGACGCGTTCCGACAGTTGTGCCGTGTAGAGGGCCGCAACCTCGACGATGGTGCCGTCGCTGGTTGTGTTGGAATTGGCATGACGCGGTCTCCGGTAGGTTGAAGGTATCGGTTCAGGCGGCCAGGTCAATCGGCCGGTCGTCGGTCTTGGTGGTGAGCGTCTGCCAGCCATCGACCTTGCGCATGTTGATCTGGCC